>JAGABI010000011.1 GCA_017614715.1 Bacteroidales bacterium
CACAGCACTTGTGCTCGCACTCACCTTCGCCCGCCTTGCAGCATTCGCCCTCGCCATCTTTGCAGCAATCTTTCTTGCAGCATTCACCTTCTCCATCCTTGCAGCACTCGCCGGGGCACATCAGATGGTGCAGGTTGCAAATGCTCTTCTTGATGCACTGTAACGGGGTAAGGCCCATGCTGGGCTCATCCTGCTCAACAATTATCCACTCGCTGCCGGCATCCTTGAATGCATCCAGCAGTGACTGTACATCCTGCAGGCCGCAACCTACGGGACGGAACTCGAAAGCGCTCTTGGGCTGCTCCTTATCCTCGTCCAGGCCGATAAGTGCATAGGGATCGCCCTCTTTGGGGCCTTCGAAGAAATAATCTTTGAAGTGGACCACGGGTGCACGGCCGCTATATTTGCGCAAATAATCAGCAGGGTCTACACCGGCATACTTAACCCAGCAAAGGTCGAGTTCTGTCTGGAGACAGTCTGCGGGAACTGTCTCATAAAGATAATCGAGGCCATAAGAGCCATCTTCAAGGGTCTTGAATTCAAAATCGTGGTTGTGATAGAGCAGCGTAAGGCCGGCTTCACTCACCTTCTGGCCAATCTTGGCAATGGTCTGCACAGTCTCTTCAAACTGCTCTGCACCGGGACGACGCTCTTCCGTAACGTAAGGAACTACGAGATACTTGCAGCCTATTTCTTTGTAAGCATTGATAACGGCATCGAGGTCTTCAATCATGTCAGCCAGGGGAACGTGGGCAGAGATAGGGTTGAGTTCAAGTTCATCGCACCAAGCCTTTACCTGAGCGGGAGTATTGCCAAAAAGTCCGGCGAATTCAACACCGTCATAACCCATCTCTTTTACAGCCTTCAGGGTGCCGTAAAAATCATTCTCCATATCGCCGCGAACGCTGTAAAGCTGCACGCCGATGGGGGTTTTCTCCTCTTTTGGAGCATTCTTGCAGGCAAACAACATGGTTGCCGCAACAAATAGCATAACAATTGTTTTGAGTGTCTTCATAATATCGGGTTTAATTTGCACAAAAGTAGTATTTTTTTTCTACTTTCGCCGGGTGTAAATTTATAAGAAGCGATGATAGTAATGAAATTTGGCGGGACTTCCATAGGGGACGCCGCCGCAATCAGAAGGACAATCTCCATCATCACCAAAAAAATGCGCAGCAAGCCGGTCGTAGTGGTATCTGCGTGCTCCGGAGTGACCAACATGCTGCACCAGCTGGTAGACTTCACAGAAGAGGGAGACAAAGAGAAGAGCGAACAAATTATTAGTTCCATCAAGGAGCGTCACAAATCTACGGTCGACGAGCTCGCCTCCGGTGTCGACCCGAAACGCCCCACCCCCGACACAACGGAAATCAATCAGAAAATAGATAAACTCTGCAACTCCCTCTGGACCCTCTCCAAGGCCCACATGGGCGGGCAGATTCCAGATGCCGACAAGGCCTATATGATATCCCTCGGCGAATATCTCTCAAGCCACATTGTCTGCTTCATGATGAACGCGCTGGGGCTGAAGACCGCCTGGATAGACGCGCGCCACTTCATGATCACCTCTCACGATTATCTCACCGCGGCGGCCGATATCCATGAGGTCCAGAAACGCGCCATCGGCATCATCGAGAGGTCGTTCAAAAACGCCGATGCCGTCATCACGCAAGGCTTTGTGGGGGTTACAGTAGAGGGCGACCCCACAATCATGGGGCGAGGCAGCAGCGATTACTCCGCATCCCTGCTGGGAATGGTTCTCGACGCTGACCGCGTTGAAATATGGACCGACGTAGACGGCGTCTGCACCGCCGACCCCAACATCGTCCCGGAGGCAAAAGGGATTGGAAAGCTCTCTTACGAAGAGGCCGCAGAACTGGCCCGCTTCGGGGCAAAGGTGCTCCACCCCCTCTCCATAGAGCCGGCAGCATCCAAAAACATACCGCTGTACGTGCTCAACAGCATGAATCCCGACGCAGAAGGGACGGTAGTTCTGGGCAGCTCCTGTATCTTTGACGGAATCAAGAGCATCTCTTACAACGAGAACATCCGCGTGATAAACATATATTCGCCAAAGATGATCAACACCACCGGCTTCCTCACCAAGATCTTCTCTACATTTGAAAAATTTGGGGTTTCGGTGGATATGATCAGCACCTCGGAGGCGAGTGTGTCTGTTACCGTCGATGCATCCACCCCGATTGAACCGGTGGCCAGGGAGCTGGGCAAGTTTGGCAACATCACGGTAGACCGCGACAAAAGCCAGGTGAGCATAATTGGCAAGAACATTATAGGTGTAAAAGGAGCCGTGGCAGCGGTATTCGAAGCCGTAAGCGACAACAAGATATATATGATGTCGCAGGGTTCCTCTTTCCTTAACCTGAGTATAGTGGTGGACCGCCCGGAAATGGCAACCGTAATCCGCAAACTCCATAAAGTATTCTTCGAAAATGGCAATTAAGGTTGTGATAAGCGGCTATGGCCGTATGGGCCATATGATTGAATCGGTGCTCCAACGCCGCGGCATCGAGTGCGCTGCCTGCAGCGAAGATATAACCGCCACTCCACGGGAGCTGGCACGCGAATGCGTTTGCATAGATTTTACCACCCCCGACGCCTTCCGCGCAAACTACAAGTTCCTTGCGGAAAACTTTAAGGCGACTGTGGTCGGCACCACCGGATGGAACGACATACAGGAGGAGGTCAAATCGTACTTTGAAAAGTGCGGAGCCACCATGATATACGCCTCCAACTTCTCCATCGGGGTGAACATCCTTTTCAAGACGGCCGAATACCTCTCACGACTGGCATCCGGCGTCGGCGACTACCAGACCGCGATAGAAGAGATACACCACATACACAAACTGGATGCCCCCAGCGGCACAGCCATCAGCCTCGGAAAGATTGTTGACGAGGCTGGCGGTTATAACACCCCCATCACCTCGCAGCGCATTGGCGAGGTGCCAGGCATCCACACCCTCACCCTCACGGGGAGCTGCGACAAGATAACCCTTTCTCACGAGGCTTTCTCACGCGAAGGGCTTGCACAGGGAGCTGTTGAGGCAGCCCTTATGACAGAACGCGTCAGCGGGGTTCACGAGTTCAAAGACCTGATCATCTAATTTTCGAAAGCTATGGAACAATTGAAATTACAAGGCTGCGGTACCGCGCTGATAACCCCCTTCAAGAACGAGGAGGTAGATTACAAGGCTTTTGAAAAACTCGTACAGTTCCAGATAGAGTCGGGAGTACACTTCCTGGTGCCGCTGGGCACTACCGGAGAGACCCCCTGCCTGATGGACAAAGAGAGGATCCAGATACTCCAGATAGCAAAGGCAAACGCCAAGGGCCGCCCCGTTATGGTCGGTGTCGGCACCAACTCTCTGGTGATGACACGCAACAACATAGAGGTGCTTGCGCCATACGAACCCGATGCATTTCTGGTGGTAACTCCATACTACAACAAACCCTCCCAGGATGGCCTGATATCGTACTTCACCGCCGTGGCGGATTTTGCCCCGAAACCTGTGGTGCTTTACAACGTCCCGGGGCGCACCGGTGTCAACATAAGTGCCGACACCACCCTGCGCCTGGCAGAACACCCCAATATAATCGCGGTCAAGGAGGCCTCCGGCAATTACGACCAGATATCCAAAATAATCGCCCGCGCGCCGCAAGGATTCTCTGTACTATGCGGCAACGACGACGAGACCCTCTCCCTGATGGCAACCGGTGCCGCAGGCGTAATCAGCGTAGCGTCTAATATAGTTCCGCGCGAGCTGGTCCAGATGACAGAGGCCATGCTGGCCAACGACCTGCCCAAGGCCCGCCCGATACACCACCGTCTCTTTGACCTGTTCAAGAACTGCTTCGTGGAGAGCAACCCCATACCGGCCAAAGCCGCACTCTACCTGATGGGCATGATAGAGAACGAACTCCGCCTGCCCCTGGTTCCGGCACAGGAGAGCACGATGCAACTAATGGAGAAAACACTGAAAGACCTTAACATTCTATAAAATGAAAACAATCAGAGCAGCCGTCGTAGGTTACGGCAACATCGGAAAATATACTGTTGAAGCGCTGCAGGCAGCAACCGATTTCGAGATTGCCGGCATAGTCCGCCGCAACGCCTCGGACGTCCCTGCAGAACTCAGGGATTACAAAGTTGTTACATCCCTGAAAGAGCTTGAGAATGTGGACGTTGCCATTCTGGCAACCCCTACCCGCAAGGTTGAGGAACATGCCCTTGAGGCACTCTCGCTGGGCATCAATACTGTAGACAGTTTTGACATCCATACCAAAATTCCCCAGCTCAGGGCAACCCTTTCAGAGGCAGCCGTGAAGGCTGGAAAGGCATGCATTATTTCCGCCGGCTGGGATCCCGGCTCGGACTCCATGGTTCGCGCCATACTTGAGGCTTGCGCCCCCAAGGGTCTCACCTACACCAACTTTGGCCCGGGAATGAGCATGGGCCATTCGGTAGCTGTCAAGGCTATTGAGGGGGTCAAGGATGCTCTCTCAATGACCATTCCCACCGGACAGGGGGTTCACCGCCGCATGGTTTATGTTGAGGTAAAGGATGGTTACGATTTTGAAAAGATTGCAGCAGAGGTAAAGGCCGACCCCTATTTTGCGTCGGACGAGACCCACGTATTCCAGGTAGCGAGCGTAGATGCACTCAAAGATATGGGACACGGCGTCAACCTGGTACGCAAGGGTGTATCAGGAAAAACCCAGAATCAGAACTTCCAGTTCAAGATGAGTATAAATAACCCGGCGCTCACCGGCCAGATACTGGTAGCAGCCGCCCGTGCCGTACAGCGCCAGAGACCCGGCTGCTACACATTGATAGAGATTCCCCCCGTGGACCTGCTCCCGGGAGAACGCGATTACTGGGTGTCACACATTGTTTAGAACAATCAGAACCGCATAGAGAGGGTCACGCCGGCTGCCGGGGTGGCCCCTTTTTGTGTCCTGGCAAAATTGAGCGATGGATACATATTCAATTCAATCGCCTGCAGCTTGTTAAGGTCGCGGTAATACATATTCCGCACCTTGGCCACGTTTACCGCGTCTATGCTGCTGAAAACACCATAGGCCAAAGCACCGAGGGTAAAACCAAAGGTGGCGCCGGCCCATTTGGCCGCCTCGTCATAATCGGTGAAAAGGGCCCCGTTTACATCTAGATAATAGATGAACTGGGTTGCACTGAAAATCATTGCGGCATCGATGGCGGCGCCGGCCGCAAACATCCACAGTCCGCGTCCCTTCTCTCCGCAGCAGAACTGCCCGAGGCCCGGGATGAAGAACGACCCGACAGCAGAAAGCGCCGGGGAGTAAGGGTCGCCGGGCATATGCTTGTACTCTCTGGCATAATAGATATTCTTCAGGTCAGAGTATTGTAGTCCAGGTACTATCTGCGCGCTGAGGGTATCTGCAAATATCACTGCAAAGAGTGCAAAAAAAAGGAGTCGCTTCATCGTTATCCACAATAAGTTTTACAAAGTTATTGTTATATTTGTAAGTTAGAACAAATTGAACACTATTTTAAGTATATCGATATGAGACGTCTGCTTGCAATCACACTGATGGCCTTTTTATCTTTGGCAGCCCTGGCACAGGAAATCCCCTCCGGAGCCAGGATTATGGTCGCTGAGACCGATGGCAACACAGGTTTTTATCTGGCACTGGGAACCCCCGACCGCATCCCCGGCGCATACATTGTGTTTGACGAGTTCGCAGAAACCTGCATATTCCTGGGCAATTCTGCATCAGATGCTCTCAAAACGGTTGACGATATAATTGCCATGTTTGGAAAACCTTCCGGCACAAGTGTAGATTTCCCGGCCAGGCTGGCAGTCGGTGAAACATTTGTCGCATACGGCAAATCCCCCTGTGTAGTGAAAAGCCGGTTCCTGCGGGGCAAACGTCTCAGTTTCTTCTTTGAGCACGATGCTTATGTCACAGAGACCTGGCTGACCAGGGATAGCGCAAAGTCTGTCAGGAGCATGGTAGAATCACTAAACATCCCTCGCGTCAGATAGCCCGCTGCTGACAAGTCATGATATGAGTAAAACCGGAATCAATAACCTGGATCCCCATTCGGAAGAATTGCTGGCACAATATCGCGACCTGCTGCCCACATACCGCAAGATCGAGCATCTGGTATCTGAAAAACTGAAAGCCTATTTTGCCGATGCAGGGATGATAGTCGCCGCGGTGGAACACCGTATAAAAACAGAGTCTTCCCTTGCGGGAAAGCTGGCCCTTAAGGGGAGCAAATACAACAGCATCCTGGACATTACCGATTTGGTGGGGGTGCGTGTAATCACATTCTACATAGACGACGTGGACAAGGTCGCCTCTGCACTCGAGCGCATTTTCGATATTGACTGGGAGAACTCAGTGGACAAACGCAAGATACACGAGATAGACAGCTTCGGTTACCTGTCGCTCCACTATATCTGCCGTATTCCGGAATCTGCCTTCAGTGACCCTGAGTATCCCGAGCTGAACAAAATACGGTTCGAAATCCAGATGCGCACCGTGCTGCAGCACGCCTGGGCAAACATGAATCACGACACCGGATACAAGAGCGGCGTGGAAATACCAAAGGTCTATCTGCGCAACATGAGCCGTTTGGCAGGCATGCTGGAGCTTATAGACGATGAGTTCAGCCGGATCCGCCGCGAACTCGCCGACTACCGCCGCCGCGTACAGGCCCTTGTTGCATCGGGCAACCTCTGGGAGGTCCAGCTGGACGGTGACTCGTTCAAGAGCTATCTTTCAATCGGCCCCTTCGACCCCCTCAGCCGCCGGATTGCCGCCATCAACCAGGCCGAGATCCAGCAGGTGGACCTCTACCCTTTCCTGGCGGTCTTCAACAATTTGGGCTTCAAGACGCTGGGCGATATAGACAATATGATAAAGGAATATCAGGAGGCTGCATATCAGATTGCCTGCTTCCAGATAGGTCTCACCGACATAGACATCCTCTCATCTTCAGTAGCGCCCCAGAACCTGTGCACCGCATTCATCCTCAAGAACGGCGGCGGCAAGGTTGGGCTTAAACTGATGCTGGATACAATTAACGGTCCCTCAGAGGGGAACGAGATAATGGCCCAGTTCCTGCTGGACCAGTCAAAGGATCTCCCGTTTATGAACCAATAACAATGGCAAACAAGAGCTTGGATACCGGACTTCTGGACCGTGCAATCGTATTCGCCGTCCGCGCCCATTCTGGCACGGAACGCCGCGGAAAGGGATTCCCGTATATAGTCCACCCTATGGAAGCGGTCGCCATTGTAGCCACAATGACCTCCGACCAGGAGCTTCTGGCCGCCGCCGCCCTGCACGACACGGTAGAAGATACCGATGTCACCGTTGAGGACCTTCGCGCAGAATTCGGCGACAGGGTCGCAAGGTTGGTAGCGGAAGAGAGCGATGTACTGATTGAGGGTCAGAGCGAACAGGAGAGCTGGCATGAGCGTAAACAGATTGCCATAGACCGCCTTTCCCGCACCAGCCATGAGGCCAAGATGGTGGCCCTTGGCGACAAACTCTCCAATATGCGGGCAATAGCCCGCGACTATGCCATGCAGGGCGATGCGCTGTGGGATCTTTTCCACGTCAAAGAGCGCAGCGAACACGAGTGGCACTACCGCGGTCTGGCCGGTGCGCTCAAAGAACTTGAGGGCACCTTCGCCTACCAGGAATTCACAGAACTGATTAATCGGGTATTTGCATAATGGAAGCCACAAGAATATCGCTCAAAGACTATGTGCTTACCGGCGGGGGAGCCAACGGGGAGAGCTACGACAACAAGCACGACCCCTCCATCATGCTCAAGCTCTACTTCCCTGGCAAGATTCAACAGCCTCTGGACGAGATGATGCTTGCCAGAAAAGTTTACGACATAGGGATTCCCACCCCGGAGCCGGGCGACTATGTGGTTACCGAAGACGGCCGCTACGGCATCAGGTTCAAGCGTATTCCGGGCAAGAAATCATATTCCCGCGCGACTGCCGACGAACCTGATAAGGTAGATCAATTTGCCAGTGAATTCGCCCGTATGTGCAGACAGCTGCATGCGACACATGTTGATACCAGCCTGTTCGACAACGTTAAAGACCGCAACCTGCGCCTTCTGGAAGAGAGCCCCTTTTTCACCGCTACGGAGAAAGAGCGCCTGGGTCGTTTTATTACCGATACCCCAGACGAGGATACCGCAGTGCACGGCGACCTGCAGTTCAGCAATGCAATCTTTGCTGGTGACAAGCGCTACTTCATTGACCTCGGAGACTTTTGCTATGGCAACCACTTGTTTGACATAGCTATGGTATTTCTCTGCTGCACCATAACGCCTGAGCCTTTTATCCGGGAGGCATTCCACATGACAAAATCTCTCTCGACTAAGTTCTGGGAGTTTTTTGCACCGGAATATTTCGGCACAGGAATCCCCCTGAAAGAGATTGAAGAGCAGATCCGCCCCTATGCAGGGCTTAAGACATTGATAATAGAGCGAGACACCGGCCAGCCTATGCCCGTATTCCGCGAAGCGTTAAAATCCATATTATGAAACGTACGGACAACTCAGAAAAGAAGTTATCACGTCGTTCCGCATGGACCGGCCTGCTGATGCTGCTCGTAGCCGCCGCAATGCTGGAGGCTACTACCCTGATTCAGTTCTACTTTGCTGAGAAGGCACTTAACAAGGAGGCCTCCAGCAAGGCAGAAACGCAACTGGACGCCACCAAAAACAAAATCATGGATATGATTGACCAGGCGGAGGCGGCGGTGCGCAACAGCGTCTGGATTGCCCAGTGGAGCCTTACTTGCCTGGACAGCTCAGAGAGGGTATGCAGCCGAATCGTGGAGACCAATCCTGTTATTTACGGTTCCACGATAGCCCTGGTCCCCGGATACTCCAGCGAAAGGCCCTTGTTTTCACCTTATGTATACAAATCGCCTGCCGATACCCTTATCACAGTTTCACTGGCCACGCCAGAATATGACTATCCAAATCAGGAGTGGTTTGTAAAACCTTTAGAACTGAATCAAGGCTACTGGTCTGAGCCCTATGTTGATACAGGTGGAGGAGAAATGCTGATGACAACTTATTCTATCCCTATTGAAGACTACTCGGGCAAGAAAGCGGCGGTGCTCACTGGTGACATCTCGCTTGACTGGCTCTCCGACCTTGTCAGCAACATCAATATCTACCCCAACGCCAACACCCTGATGCTCAGCCGCACAGGAAAGTTTATGGTAAGCCGCAACAAAGAGATGGTAAAGGGGCTGTCGATAGAAGAAGTTATGGCGGGGATAAGGGACCAGGAAGATTTCAAGAAGGTTGAGAGAGGGATGAACTCCGGTGGATCGGGCCATGAGCAGGTAACATTCCACGATATTGTAGGCCACGTATATTATGCACCGGTAGAACGTACAGGGTGGTCCATGTGTATAATTATCCCCGACGACGATATCTACGGAGCCAACCGCCGTACCAGGAATATGGTGCAGATAATGCAGCTGCTCGGGCTTATCCTGCTGATTGCCATCGTCCGTTCACTAATCAGGAGTCAGAAAAAGAACCGTGCCCTCAACGAGCGCAAAAATCGCATGGAGAACGAGCTGCATATTGCCAGCGACATCCAGATGTCCATGGTTCCCAAGGCATTCCCAGCGTTCCCTGAGAGGACAGACCTGGACCTGTACGCTGCCATTTATCCGGCCAAGGAGGTCGGCGGTGACCTGTACGATTTCTTTATCCGGGACGAGAAGCTCTATTTCTGCATAGGTGACGTCAGCGGCAAAGGTATCCCGGCCTCCCTGGTAATGGCCGTGACCCGCAGCTCATTCCGCACAGTAGCCGTCCACGAAAGCAGTCCCAAAAGTATCGTGGGCAATATGAACAACAGCCTGGCGGAGATGAACGATGCCGATATGTTTGTCACCTTCTTCTGCGGCGTCCTTAATCTGGCCAGCGGCGACCTCAAGTACTGCAACGCCGGTCACAACCCGCCCATGATACTTACCGACTCTATCCGTATCCTCCCCTCGGAGCCCAACCTGCCGTTGGGGGTAATGAAAGATATGGATTTCACTGAGCAGCAGATGCATTTCAATTACGATGACGCACTGTTCCTCTACACAGACGGACTGACGGAGGCCGAGAACATTAACCATGAACAATTCAGCGAAGAACGTGTAGAAGCTGCACTTCATGGCCGCAAGAGTTCTGAAGAGCACCTGAAAAATATTCAGAATAAAGTCAAGGAGTTTGTTGGCGAAGCTCCGCAAAGCGACGACCTTACAATGATGTTCATCCATTTTCTTGGCAAACCCGGAAACGATGGGGAAAAATGCCACCTGACCCTTCATAACAAAGTGGAGGAGATCTCTTTGCTGGCCGGATTCATAGATGAAATAGCAGAGAGAAAGAATCTTGACATCAGTCTGGCATCAGCCCTCAACCTGGCCATGGAAGAGGCTGTTACGAATGTGGTTTTATATGCCTATCCCAAGGATAGTGACGGCACTGTGGACATAGATGCCACCTTGGGTGAAAAAACTGTAGAATTCAGCATTTCAGACAGCGGCACGCCTTTTGATCCTACGGCGGTCCCGGAAGCCGACATCACCCTCTCCGCGGAGGAGCGCAGTATCGGCGGCCTCGGCATCCACCTGGTGCGCAACATCATGGATTCTGTAAAATATGAAAGAATTGACGGTAAGAATATACTAACAATGACTAAAAATATTTGACGATATGGAAGTAAAGATCAACAAAAATGACAACATTGTGACGGCAGAGTTCAATGGCCGCCTGGACACCCCTGCATCCCTTGAAATTGCACAGGACATAGAGAGCATCAAGAAAGAAGCATCGGGCACAATCGTTCTCGATTGCTCGCAACTCAGTTACATCTCCAGTTCCGGACTCAGGTTGTTCCTCTCCATCAGAAAGGCTGCAGCTGAAAAAGGCGGCAAGGTGATTGTGAAGAATATAAGCAATGAGATCCGCACGGTGTTTATGATGACCGGATTCCTGAATCTTTTTGAAATCCAGTAAATTATGAACTGTTTCATTAAGTGTTTGGTAGCTGCCGCACTGGTTGCGGCACCTGCGCTGGCCATCGCCCAGAATGAACCGGCAACTCCCCCCCAGAGGCCGGAAGGAGCCCCGGAAAGAATGGATCGTCCCGATTTTCCACGGCCTGAAGAGATGACCGTAGAGCAGCGTGCCAAAATGGTCACAGACCATATGGACCGTCTCCTTACCCTCACAGAAAAGCAGTATCAGAAGATTTACAAGCTCAATCTCAAGGAAATCAAAGAGATGGAGGCAGACTCGCTGTTCATGGGGCGTCGCGGAATGGGTTTCGGCCCCGGATTCGGGCCTGGCCCGGGAGGTCCCGGTGCGCCCGGCAGCCGTGCACAGTTTGAACGAGACATGGCCCGTTCCGGCAGTCAGTTCAAAGAACTTTCGCAACAGCAGATGGAGGAGTTGCGCGCCGCGCACGAGAAATCCCGTATCAAGAAGGATAAGAAGCTCCGCAAGATTCTCACAGAAGAGCAGTATGGCATATGGGTAAAGGCAGAACAAGAGCGCCTTGTCAAGATGCAGCAAATGCGTTCCGGACGTGGCCGCAGGCACGGAGCTCCGGAAGGGTTCCGTCCCGACGGCCCTATGGGAGAAGGATTCAGGCCTGACAGCGCAAACGCACCGCATCGTCACCACCATCACTTGCCAGACAGCACTGCCCTGCCCCAGCCTCCGGCACAACCTGCAGAGTAAGGGAGCAGAGTATGGTAGATAAGATAGTCTCTATAATAAACGACATTATCTGGAGCCCGGCCCTGGTAATCCTGCTTGTGGGCGCCGGCCTGTATTTCTCTTTGCGGACACGGTTCGTCCAGGTACGCAGGTTCGGCCTGATGGTGAAGTCTCTCTTCTCTCCCAAGCATAAGTCGGAGGATGGCAAGAAACAGGGCATCTCGTCTTTTGAGGCGTTCTGCGTGGCCCTGTCGGGCCGCGTAGGCACCGGCAACATAGTGGGCGTAGCCACCGCAATCGCGCTGGGCGGACCGGGGGCAATCTTCTGGATGTGGATAATAGCCTTCTTCGGGGCCTCTACCGCCTTTGTAGAATCTACCCTGGCCCAGAAATACAAATTCCATCACGCAAGCGGCTACCGTGGCGGTCCCGCCAGTTATATAGAGAAGGGGCTCAAACTCCCCTGGCTGGGAGTCACGTTCTCCATTCTGAGCATTATCGGATACGGGCTGCTGCTCACCACAGTACAGGCAAACGGCATGACCGGTGCGCTGAACAACTCCTTCGGCATCAATCCGATGGTATCCGGCATCGCACTGGCAGCGCTCCTTGCACTGGTGATTATCGGCGGCATAAAGAGTATCTCAAGAGTAGCCTCGGTCATAACTCCGTTTATGGCCCTGGGCTACATTATAATGGCACTTGTTGTAATTGGCCACCATATCGATGCCGTTCCGGCAGTGCTCAAGTCCATTGTAACAAGCGCCTTCGGCATCACACCTATTGCCGGCGGCATCCTTGGTTCCACCATCATGATGGGGGTCAAGCGCGGCATCTTCTCCAACGAAGCCGGCCAGGGCGGCGGCGCAATTGTCTCTGCATCGGCCGCCGTATCACATCCGGCAAAACAAGGCCTTGCGCAGGCCTTCAGCGTTTATGTTGATACCTTGTTGATCTGCACCGCCACAGCGCTGATGATACTCTGCTCCGGTTCCTACAACATCTTTGATTCCCGCAGCGGAGAGATGCTCATTGCAAACGTCCCAGAACTGGGCAACAACTACGTAGGTTTCACCCAGGCGGCAGTGGACAGCGTCATGACCGGCTTTGGAAGTACCTTTGTGAGCATTGCGCTGGTATTCTTTGTGTTCACTACCGTGATGGCCTATTATTTCTACGGCGAATCCAGCATAATCCACATATTTTCCAGACGAGGAAACGATTCCAGGGGGGAAAAGACAGCAATATGGATTTTCCGCTTCTGCCTGCTCGCTATGGTAATCTTTGGAGCGATGCGGGAGGCCAATGTGGTCTGGCAGCTGGGCGACATAGGTGTGGGCATAACCGCATGGATAAATGTAATTGCCCTGCTTATACTCTGCCCGGAAGCGATAACAGCCCTGAGGGAATACGAATCTTCTGTAAAGAAGAAATAACCTGTATGAGACGACTTTTCACCAGCCTGCTGATGCTGGCCCTTGCACTTACTGCATGGGCTCAGCATAAATGTGCCAACCGCTGCACAATGCCCGGTTTCCTGCAGCCGGGAGACAAGATTGCCCTGATATCCCCCTCATATCACACCGATATAACCAATATCGACACAGCCGCCATTGTGCTGAGACAATGGGGATACGAGCCTGTAGTTGGCTCATTCGTAGACAGCCTATACCGGGGCAACTATGCCGGCGATGCTTCGCAGCGGCTCAGCGATCTCAGGTGGGCACTGGACGACCCTGATGTAAAGGCAATTATCTGCAACCGCGGAGGCTATGGCACCATCCATCTGGTAGATATGATAGAGCCGGGAGAATTTGCCGCACACCCAAAATGGCTGGTCGGTTTCAGCGACATCACCACCCTGCTGGCTATGGAGACATGCGACGGAGTCATGGGGATTCACGGCACAATCGGGGCTTACATTGCAAAGTATCACGGCCGCGACACAAACAGCATTCTCCTGCGGGATCTGCTTGAAGGGAAGATTCCTGAATACCGGCTCCCCACCCACCCCCAGAATATTAAAGGCAAGGGGACCGGAATACTTGTGGGTGGCAACCTGTGCACTATCGCCCCCCTGATAGGGACCTCCGCCGACCCCACCCGGGGTGGAGACTTCATACTTTTCCTGGAAGAGGTTGAAGAGAGCTACCACAACATTGACCGGCTGTTCAACATGCTGACACTTACAGGTGTCATTGACCGTTGCAAGGGGATCATCCTTGGCGAATTCACCGACTGTGTAGCCGACCTCGAATGGGAGAGCCCGGAGGAGATGATATGTTCTTATCTCAAAGGGCGGAACATACCGGTCATGTGCGGATTCCCTGCCGGGCACGGCGATATAAATCTACCTCTGATAATGGGGGCCCAAACAACCTTAAAAGTAAAGGATAACGAATCTTCGCTATCCTTCTGTATTTGCGGCGATAAAAGCAGGATAGATACCGCCGGAATAACCGTTCAAGAGTAATTACTGGTACTTGGCAAGCGTATCCAGACTGGCCTCTACCATTTTCCGTACAAAGGGGGTGTAGTCTGTATTGCTCTCGCCTGCATAGCGGTTGGCTATCGCACAGCACACGGTTATGGCGTCGTGGCCAAGCTGGGCTGACATACCGGCAAGTGCGCTGCTCTCCATCTCAAAATTAGTGATACGGCGGCCGTCGTATCTCCATTTTTCAAGTTTCTCCAACATATCGGGCATAGCCAGGTTGAGGCGCAGGACGCGTCCCTGAGGGCCGTAGAAACCGGGGGCTGAAATTGTCATACCTTTCACTGTCCAATCTGAGAACTGATCAATCAATCTTTGGGATGCCTTCACAAAATACGGGCGCGGAAGGCCGGCTGCATCCCAATCCATAAACCGGAGGAAGTCATCCTCATAATCATTAAGATTGATCTTGTCCAGGTTTGCATACCAGCGCATCAGGCAGTCAAATCCGATGCTCACATGAGACAATATAGCACTTCCGAGGGGGATATCGGGCTGGATTGCACCGCAAGTGCCCATACGGACCAGAGTGAGACGGCGGTGGTCGGGCTTGATCTCGCGGGTGTCAAAGTCAATGTTTGCCAAAGCGTCCAGCTCCGTCATCACGATATCGATATTGTCAGGGCCTATACCGTGAGAAAGGCATGTCATTCTCTTGCCCTTGTATATACCTGTGGCAAAGCGGAATTCGCGGCTCTGACCCTCCGCCTCGATGGTATCGAAATATGAGGAAACCATCCCTACACGGCCTGGATCACCCACAAGCAGTACGTCGTCGGCAAGCTGGTCCGGCTTGATATGGAGATGGAACGCAGACCCGTCTGCGTTTATTATAAGTTCCGATTTTGCTATCATAGGCTGGCTTTAAATCAGTTTTGAGATGGCGTTCACATAAGCCTCCACTGTGGCGGTGATGATATCCTTGTCGGCCGCAAAACCGTAATATATCTGCCCTTTATTCTCTACCTGAATGTGAACCTTGCCGATATCGTTAGTACCCCTGTTAATGGACTGGATGAGCATCTCCTCAAGGTTGATACGCCTGTGTACCAGTGTCTTGACAGCTGCGAAAGCCGCATCGATGGGCCCTATTCCGCCACAGGTGGCAGTGCAGCTCTCGCCGTCTATATCAAGGGTTACAGTAGCCATGGGGATTGAGTTCTTGCCGCATACAACCTGCAGATATGTGAGGCGTATCTTTTGTGTAACGTTGCCCTCGGTTACACCGGCTATCTCATACAAATCGGCATCGTCAATATCCTTCTTGCTGTCGGCCACACGGAGGAACTTTTCATAAGCTATGGAGAGTTCCTGGGCAGAGAGGTTCAGGCCAAGGCGGTGGAAGTGATGGTTAAGGGCAGCACGGCCACTGCGGGCCGTGAGGGCGATTATAGAATCGTTCAACCCGATGTCGGTAGGGTCGATAATCTCGTAGCTCTCACGGTTCTTGAGCACTCCGTCCTGATGGATTCCGGAGGAGTGGGCAAACGCGTTGCGCCCTACAATGGCTTTGTTGGGCTGTACCGGCATCCTCATCATAGACGATACCTGGTGAGAAACCTTTGTTATCTGCTTGATCTTGATATCTGTGTCAACGGGGAACTCCCGGCGGCTCTTTATGGCCATTACCACCTCCTCAAGGGCGGTGTTGCCGGCACGCTCTCCAATACCGTTGATGGTCACCTCCGCCTGCCGCGCACCCGCCATCACGCCAGCCAGGGTATTGGCGGTGGCCATGCCCAGGTCGTTATGGCAATGGGTGGAGATAATCGCCTTATCGATATTGGGGACATTATTCATAAGGTAGGCGATCTTTGCGCCGAACTCCTCCGGGAAACAGTAGCCGGTGGTGTCGGGGATATTCACCACTGTTGCGCCTGCGGCAATCACAGCCTCCACAACACTGGCCAGATACTCGTTCTCTGTGCGTCCGGCGTCCTCTGCATAGAACTCCACGTCATCCACCTTGTTTCGCGCATACTTGACGGCAGAAACAGCACGGGTGATTATCTCCTCGCGGTTGGAGTTGAACTTATACTTGATATGATAATCGGATGTACCTATTCCGGTGTGAATTCTTTTGAGCCGTGCAAAATGGAGGGCATCTGCCGCAGCATCAATATCTTTTTCTACCGCGCGGGAGAGGGCGCAGATGCGGGATTCAGTTATTATCTTGGAAATCTCAACTACCGATTTGAAATCACCGGGGCTGGATATAGGGAATCCGCATTCAATTATATCAACTCCCAGAGTCTCAAGCAGTTTTGCGAGTTCTATCTTCTCTATAGTGTTCAACTGGCAGCCGGGAACCTGCTCGCCGTCGCGAAGTGTAGTGTCAAAAATGTAGAGTTTATCTTTCATAATGTCTGCTTATCTCACGTTTCCAACCACAAAATTGAGATAATTTTGGTTAATAATAACAAAAAAAAGATACTTTTGCAATTCAAATTAACATAACCAGGCGTTTATGGCAACACTTCGCAGCAGTAAAACATTCCTGGGCCGGGAGATGGCGGGCGCACGCGCCCTTTGGAAGGCCAACGGAATGAAAAGCAGACAGGTCGGCAAGCCGATTATTGCAATCGTTAACTCCTTCACCCAATTTGTCCCCGGGCACGTCCATCTGCACGAAGTCGGCCAGCTGATCAAGAAGGAGATTGAGCGTCAGGGCTGTTTCGCTGCAGAATTCAATACAATAGCTATTGACGACGGCATCGCAATGGGTCATGGCGGGATGCTCTACAGCCTCCCTTCCCGCGAGATAATTGCAGACAGCGTGGAGTATATGTGCAACGCGCACTGCGCCGACGCCATGATTTGCATCTCCAACTGCGACAAGATTACCCCGGGCATGCTTATGGCTGCCATGAGGCTCAATATTCCCGCCGTATTTGTATCTGGCGGCCCCATGGAGGCCGGCAACGTGAAAGGCAAGGACTGCGACCTGATTGACGTAATGGTAGCAGGCGGCGACAAGGGGGTTAGCAAGTGGACCCTCAACAAATACGAAGACCGCGGCTGCCCCACATGCGGCTGCTGCTCCGGCATGTTCACCGCCAACAGCATGAACTGCCTCAGCGAGGCGCTTGGCATGGCCCCCGTGGGCAACGGCACCATCCTCGCCACCCACGTCAACCGCCGCAAACTCTTCATTGAGGGTGCAAAGTTGATTGTGAAACTGGCAAACGAATACTATTTCAAGAATAACGACAATGTTCTCCCCCGCTCCATCGCAACCAAGGCAGCTTTTGAGAACGCAATGAAGCTGGATATAGCAATGGGCGGCAGCACCAACACCGTGCTTCACCTGCTCGCAATAGCACATGAGGCCGGCGTGGACTTCACAATGGCAGACGTTGACCGCCTCTCCCGCGAGATTCCCGTAATCTGCAAGGTGGCTCCCAACGGACACTATCATGTTCAGGACGTAAACCGCGCCGGTGGCGTGATGGGCATCCTGATGGAGTTGGAGAAGAAGGGGCTGCTGGATTCCAGCACCCTCCGCGTGGACTATCCCACCCTGCGGGAGGCGATGTACGCAAATACCGTATTCTCCGCAAAGAGCGATTCCATATATTATTCGGCTCCGGGCGGCAAGCGTACCACACAGATGGGGAAAAACAAGCGAATGTACAAAGAGCTTGACACCGACCGCAGCGAAGGCTGCATCCGCGATGTGGAGCACGCCTATTTGAAAGACGGCGGAATCGCCGTGCTGCGCGGCAACATAGCTCCCGACGGATGCATTGTAAAGACTGCCGGGGTTCCGGAAGAGATTCTCCGCTTCAGCGGCCGGGCAATAGTGTTCGAGAGTCAGGAAGATGCTGTAGAGGGCATACTTGGAGACAAGGTTAAGGCAGGCGACGTTGTGGTTATCCGCTACGAAGGCCCCAAGGGAGGCCCCGGAATGCAGGAGATGCTCTACCCCACCTCTTTCCTCAAGAGCAAGCACCTGGGCCAGAAATGCGCCCTTATCACCGACGGACGCTTCTCCGGCGGCACCAGCGGCCTTTCAATAGGCCACATCTCGCCTGAAGCGGCCAACCAGGGCCCTATCGCCCTCATCAAGGACGGTGACATAATCAATATCGACGTTCCGGGACGCACCATAAACGTAGATATCACCCAGGAGGAGATGGATGCGCGCCGGGCCGCAATCAAAGAATACGCCCCCGTCAACCGCAACCGCGTGGTTAGCAAGGCATTGCAAGCATACGCAGCGCTGGCCGACAGCGCCGACAAGGGCGGTGTAAGAATAATCAGGTAAATCATGCAGAAACCAAAACATATATCGGGCGCAGATGCCCTCATAGAAACGATACTCGCCGAGGGTATTGAAACCGTATTCGGCTATCCCGGGGGTTCGATTATCCCTATATACGACCGTCTCTACGATTATCGCGACCGGCTAAACCATATCCTGGTCCGTCATGAGCAGGGTGCCGTTCATGCAGCAGAAGGATATGCCCGTGCATCGGGAAAGGTAGGTGTATGCATGGCCACCAGCGGCCCCGGCGCCACCAATTTTGTGACCGGCATCGCAGACGCCATGATGGATTCCACGCCCATAGTATGCATTACTGCACAAGTTGATGCCAACAAACTGGGCACCAACTTTTTCCAGGAAGCCGACATGTTGGGCATTACCACCCCCATCACCAAGTGGAACTATCAGATTACAAAGGCATCTGAGATTGCTGAGATTGTACCTCAGGCATTTCACATCGCCCGCAGCGACCGCCCCGGTCCGGTGCTCATCAGCCTTACCAAGAATGCACAGGTCGAGATGTGCGACTATGTATATGACAAAGAGTATGCACTCAGCAAGATGGTCCATGTGGTCCGCTCCGACGAGACGGAGAAGGTATCCCGCCGCATAGACGAGGCCATTGAACTGCTGAACAATGCAGAAAAGCCGCTGATCATCGCCGGCCAGGGTGTCATAATCTCCGGGGCGGAAAACATACTTGCCCAATGCGCCAACAAGGCCTGCATTCCGGTGGCATGCACCCTGCTTGGCCGCAGCGCAATGAACTTCCACGACCATTACTATATCGGCATGGTGGGCATGCACGGCAACATCCCCGCCAACAACATGACCCAGGAGGCCGATGTGATCCTGGCGGTTGGCATGCGGTTCTCCGACCGCGTGACCGGCCGTGTAGCCAATTACGCCCCCAAGGCAAAGATTATCCACGTAGATATAGACAAGACAGAATTCAATAAGAATGTCCCCGTTGACGTGAAGATCCACGGCGATGCCAAACAGGTTCTGGAACGCATCTACAATGGACTCGTTTTCAAAGACCGCGAGGCTTGGCGCAAATATGGATATGACCGTTATGCCTTTGAGACAGAAAAGGTTATCGCCCCAAAACTGAGCAGCCCCTCGCTGAACATGGCCCAGGTGGTCAATGCAATCAACGACCATTACATAGAGCGGATCAGCAAGCGCAAGCAGACAGAATTCGGAGAGAATGTCGTTCTCGTTACCGATGTCGGCCAGAACCAGATGTTTGCCGCACGCTACCTGAAACTCACCCGCAAGTCCGGCTGGATTACCTCCGGTGGCCTTGGCACCATGGGCTTCGGTCTCCCCGCCGCCATAGGCGCCAAGTGTGGCAAGCCAGAGGCACAGGTGGTGCTTATCTGCGGTGACGGCGGCATCCAGATGAATATGCAGGAGTTCGGCACCATCCTTCAGTCGGGCATCGACATCAAGATTGTCCTGCTCAACAACTCTTTCCTGGGGATGGTACGCCAGTGGCAGGACCTGTTCTACGACAAACGCTTCTCTCAGACCCATCTGGTAAATCCCGACTTTGAACTGATCTGCAAGGCATACAAGATAAAATATCGCTGCTGCAACTCTCCCGCCGATATAGAAGATGCCGTAGAAGAGATGGCTGCTTCAAAAGGCCCGTTCCTTCTCGACGCCTTTGTGGATGCCGAATCCAATGTATTCCCCATGATTCCCGGCGGCAAGTCGCTGGACGATATCCGCATCAATTAAAGCTACGCAATGGAACAGAAAATGGATAAATATGTGGTTGACGCGATGGTACGCAACCGTCTCGACATCCTGAACCGCATCACCTCCCTCTTCATCGTGAAGAATCTCCCGGTGCTGAGCGTAGTCTTCACGGCTACTGAAAACAACATGGCGGTCATCAACCTGATATGCCTGTGCCCGTCTGAGGACATAATGAAACGGATAATGAATCAGGCCAACAACTTTGTTGACCTCTCGGAAATCTACTATACAAAGACTTACAAAACGATTAAAAAATAATTTATCATGGCAAAAATCAATTTTGGCGGTGTCGAGGAACAGGTTGTGACCCGCGCCGAATTCCCGCTCGAAAAAGCAAAAGCCGTTTTGGCAAACGAAACAATTGCAGTTCTCGGTTATGGCGTCCAGGGCCCCGGCCAGTCGCTCAACCTGCGTGACAATGGTTTCAACGTAATTGTGGGCCAGCGCAAGGGCTCCAAGAGCTGGGATAAGGCAATTGCCGACGGTTGGGTTCCCGGCGAAACCCTCTTCGAGATTGAAGAGGCGTGCGAGAAGGCAACCGTTATCGAATTCCTGCTCAGTGACGCAGGTCAGATCCAGGCATGGCCCTCTGTCAAGAAGCACCTCACTGCAGGCAAATGCCTCTATTTCTCCCACGGCTTCGCCATTACCTATAACGAGCGCACCGGCATCGTCCCTCCCAAGGACGTCGATGTTGTCATGGTTGCCCCCAAGGGTAGCGGTACATCGCTGCGCCGCCTCTTCCTCCAGGGCCGCGGCATCAACTCTTCTTACGCAATCTGGCAGGACGCTACCGGCAAGGCATACGACCGCACCATCGCCCTTGGCGTAGGTATCGGCAGCGGCTATCTGTTTGAGACCACCTTCAAGCGTGAGACCTACTCCGACCTCACCGGCGAGCGCGGTACCCTCATGGGTGCAATCCAGGGTATCTTCGCAGCCCAGTACGACGTACTCCGCGCAAACGGCCACACCCCCAGCGAGGCATTCAACGAGACAGTTGAGGAGCTCTCACAGAGCCTTCTCCCGCTGGTTGGCGAGAACGGCATGGACTGGATGTATGCAAACTGCTCCACCACCGCACAGCGCGGTGCACTGGACTGGTGGAAGAAGTTCCGCGATGCTACCAAGCCTGTATTCGAGGCTCTTTACAACAGCGTAGCTACCGGCAACGAGGCTCAGATCAGCATCGATTCCAACGGTAAGGAAGGCTATCGCGCAGGTCTTGAGGCAGAACTCAAGGAGATGCGTGAGAGCGAAATGTGGCAGGCCGGCAAGGCTGTCCGCGCCCTCCGTCCGGAAAACGCAAAATAGTTTCCATTACCTTAAAAGGACCTGGGCTTCCACATCCTTGGCATGATTGTCAAAAAGGTCATACCATCGATTCTGTACCTGTTGATTGCTGGAATAGTGATTGGCGGATGTCAGGAACTGGAAGAGCCGGGAGGACATAATCAGGAGCTCCCGAAAGAGGATGTATATATCCCTTCGGAGGCTCCTGATCCTTTTACCTGGGTAGCGACAGACAGCCAGGGAAACTCAATTGATCCCGACCTTGGAGCCTATCCGGAAAAGTCAGAGCGCGACGGAAAGTTCGTTGCCATTTTCTATTTCCTCTGGCACGGGTGCCACGGATATGACACACCCGCCAATTACAACGATGTAATTCAGCCTACAGCCGCAGACAGCAAGAGCCCCTACGATATCCAGAAACTGCTGGACCAGAACCTGGTCAATCCGGAGCTTGGACACATAGGAGTCATGTACCATTGGGGAGAACCATATCTTGGTTATTATGTATCCAACGACGAGTGGGTAATCCGTAAGCACGCCCAGATGCTTTCAGATGCCGGGGTGGACGCCATCTTCTTCGATGTCACAAACGGCTTTCATTACCTTCCGGTATTCCGTATCCTCGCCGAGACATTTACGCAGATGCGTGCCAGCGGCAACAAAACGCCGCAGTTCGCCTTTTTGCTCAACTCACGGGTCTCAACCGTATCAAGGGTACTGTACAAAGAGATCTATTCTAAAGGGCTATACAAAAATCTGTGGTTTACATGGGAAGGCAAACCGGTTATGCTTGCCAATCCCTCTGAAGTATCCGCAGGCATCAGGGATTTCTTCACCCTGCGTCAATCCTGGTTCCTCTCAAACAATGCCAATTCAGACAAATGGTTCGGCAACGGAGAAGACAAATGGCCGTGGGGCAGCGTATATCCCCAGAAACCGGGCACACATGCCGGTAAAAACGAATTCGTCCCGGTAATGCCAGCCACCCACCCTATCTCAAACATCGGGCGCAGTTTCGATGCAGCTTCGGGTACCGAACCCTCACACCCTACCCCTGAGAAGGGCATTTATTTCAAGAAGCAGTTTGAACGGGCCTTGAGTATGGATCCCCAAATCATCTTTTTCACGGGATGGAACGAGTGGACGGCACAGCGACAGAGACCGGAAGACAGCCCGCCTCCATACTTTGTAGACCAGTACAACCACGAATTCAGCCGCGACATCGAGCCTCTAAACGGCGGTTTTGGCGACAACTACTACTATCTTATGGCCGATTTTATCCGTAAGTTCAAGGGGGCGAAAAAGATTCCCGTTTTCAACGAGAAAAAAGAGATCTGCATAGACGCATCCTTTGAGGACTGGGCCGGGGTAAGCGCAAAGTGGGGAGACGATGTTGGAGATGTAACCAGTCGCAATCATTTTGGATGGGGACGGATTGGTCAATATGTAAACGTTAGCGGTCGCAACGATATTGTGCTGACGGCTGTCACCAACGACGCGAATAAAATATATTTTTACGTCAGGACGGCATCAGACATTTCCACTTACACCGACCCCCAGTGGATGCAACTCTTCATCAGGGTCGATGGTACCAAGGCAAACTGGGAGGGGTTCGATTTTGCCGTTAACCGGACAAATCCGGCAAAAGGCAATGCCGTTTTGGAAAAGAGTCAGGGGGGATGGAAGTGGAAAAAGGTGTCCGATATTTCTTACCGCATTAATGGCAAGGAGATGGAACTTGCCATACCCTTGTCATCGCTCGGGATAAAGAACCCCAAAGAGTTCACAATCGATTTCAAATGGATTGACAACGCTGCCTCCGGCGGTGACATCCAGACCTGCATGCGCGACGGCGACAGCGCCCCCAACGGCCGCTTCCGGTATCGGTACAAGTTTAAGGAGTAATGCTTTTTGTAAGAGAAATTGTGTAACTTTGAACATAATACCTCATCATTAACTATTAATTATGAAAAATTCCGCCTCAATACTGTTTGTTTTCGCTCTATTTTCACTTTTCTTGAACGCTTGCACGCCAGAGAAGAAAGCTGAGGTAACTGTATACGATCCATCCATAGAAGGGTTTACTTTCTACTTTGAAGAGAATCACCTGTACGGCCTTATGGATGAGCCATACACTCCGAAATACCTTATTCTCGGAAACGGTTTCGACAGAAACGGCGAATCGCAGGTTTGGTGCAAGACACGTCAGGCAACAAATAAGGACGGCTTCAGGTTTTATGTTAATGAAAAGAACAGATGGCCATCAAGCAATCCTTATATTGACGCGGGGAGTGTAGCCATCAACGGCGACCAGCTTGAATTCCGGCATCTGTCCCGCAACTTTACCAATTGCCTGAAGGGTGTCTGGAAAATCGTCCCCCTCGGAAATAACAGATATCGTCTTGAGTCGATAGAATACAGCGACTACTATTGTATTGTTGAATACACAGGATACAATACTCCCGGAGACCCACAGACCATTGAATTATAAAGGTAGTCATTAATACAATGACTCATCATTAATCTACATCCTACTGATACTGGAGCGGACTAGACCGCTCAGTGCAGACACCTTCTATAATACTGGGGCGCTGCCCCAAACCCCGCCGCTCCAGCCTTGCTATTGCGCTATCCAACCCGGCTCTGCTTCCGCTAGCGCCTGCTGGCGCCAGCTTTCTGGGCAAAAATCTGCCCTTGAAAGCATTCAAGCTACGGGCTTTGTCTGCACTGAGCTATGTCGCCAGAGGTCCAGCCAAAGCGCCTCTACGTTTTGTTAAGGGCCCCACGAAACTTTGGCGGGTACGCAACCTTTTTCCTTTCTAAAGTCCTAGTGACGAGCACTGCCGCACGGGACGGGTTTGCCCGCCGCGGATCTCCTTGCGCTTTGGCCGGACAAGTATATGATTATCTCAACACATGAATATTGGATTTGTAGATAAGAGTCTTTAAATTCGCACTTGCTGTCGTAAGATGGCATACATATCAGCGAAAGTGTTTCGCGTTGTTCTTAATGAAATCTGGGAAATTTCTTTAGGAGAGGCAACGGGTTGACACTACGCTCGACCATGATATCGTATTTGCGGCACTCTGCCGTACTACATATCAGTCGAGTGTGGAACATGTTCAAATCCACTCTCCAGGGTTTCCCAGAACCTCATTAAGGTGGTGCGAATCGGTTCCACACTTTTGTTTTTATATACCCGCCCGGAGCCGGCACAATTGTCTAATAGAGACCAATGAAACAGTATTATGTAACTCCCATAGTGGAGGTTATGCATTTCGATGCAGAGAGTGTAATAATGAACGGCTCAGGAGCGGCTGGCACTGTACAAGGACCTGGTGCAGAGTATCCCGACTAACCATAAACATGACCAAGATATGAAACACATCATACGTTTTGTGGCATCAGTATTACTGGTGTCAATGACTGCGTGCATCGCAGACAAGCAGTCAGACCTGGAGATGCAGGGCTACATCAAGACCATCAACGTCATTGGCCCTGAAAAGATAATGTTCGAGCCGATAAATGGCTATGAGCAGACAAAAGCGACATCCGTGGACGACGGCCTCACACTGGAGTTCAACTGGGCGGCGGGTGACACTCTCGGTATCTTTCCCAATAAGGGCAACCAGGTGGAGTTCCCTATTACGACACAGGAGAGTTCCACCAGCGCAACGTTTGACGGCGGCGGCTGGGCACTGAGGAACAATGCATCTTATGCTGCATACTATCCGTTCAGTGTATGGAACTACCACTTGAACAACAAGACCATCGTGCTGGACTATTCGGGACAGGTGCAGAACGGTAACGGCAGTTTCGCTCACCTCTCGGCATACGATTATCTGGCATCGGCAAAGACAACACCCGAGAACAACATGGTCACCTTCCAGATGGACAGGCAGGGTTCTATTCTCTACATAGACATCGTAGTCCCAGAACCCGCAACCATCACATCGTTGACAATATCGTGCGACGAGGCCATCTTCGTAGAGAAGGCAGCCCTGGATATATCGGGGAATAATCCCGTGGTTACACCTGTAGAAACCAAGGAATCCATAACCCTAAACTTCGAGAATACTGCCACCACATATCAGAATGAGACAGTGCGAGCCTATATGGCCGTACAGCCGCTGGACTTCAGCAGCAAGACAGTGACTGCAACACTGGAGACCAGCGCCACAACCTACACCGCCCCGGTAGTCTCCCGCGTGGTGAACAAGGGCAAGGCAGCTTTCCTGCGTTTCTCCAACAGTTTCAGCACAATCCCTGAGGCGGTGGATTTAGGCCTGCCCTCAGGGTTAAAATGGGCATCCTGCAACGTTGGTGCAAATGCTCCAGAGGAATACGGTGATTACTTTGCTTGGGGAGATGTTGAGCCTAATTACACTAGCCAAAATCCTTTGACTTGGAAAGACGGTAAGACCGGGTATGACTGGGTGTCATATAGATTCCACACAAGTGGCGATTCTTGGACTAATGTTAAGTTCTCCAAATACAACACCATTAGCAGTTATGGTCCTGTTGATAATAAAACCGTCCTCGACCCGGAGGATGACGCAGCAGCAGTCAATTGGGGAGGTTCTTGGAGAATGCCCACCTCCGCAGATTGGACAGAGCTGAGGAACGAATGCTCCTGGACTTGGACTACGCAGAATGGCGTAAGTGGAAGACTCATAACTGGCAATAACGGCAACAGCATATTCCTGCCCGCTGCTGGCACACGGGGTGGTGTCGGTCTCGCTGATGTCGGTTCTTACGGTCGCTACTGGACTCGTTCCTCCCTATATACATATCATCCTCATGACGCTGGGTACCTGGGCTTCCATTCGAATGAAGTTTACTGGGAATACGGCAACCGCTGCAACGGGTTCTCAGTCCGTCCCGTTTCTGAATAAAAGACTCGCACCGGCATTAGCCAGTAAGTAATTAGACAAGGTGCCTGTATCTGATTTTTCCAGATACAGGCACCTTTGTCTTGTCGAATAAACTATAACGAATTAACTTCCTCTTCGCTGAGGCCGGTGGCCTTCATTATAGTCTCGATATCTACGCCAAGATTCTTAAAGTTACGGGCGGTGTTTCTAATTCCTTCCTCTTTGCCGTCCATCCTGGCGGTGTAAATGATATTCTGGCGGTCGATTTCTGTTGTCATGACATCTCTGGTATAAGTTTGCAGTTCTTCTTCTGTCAGAAGATTAATGTCACAGGCTGCAAAAAGCAGGCCGAATACCTCCTCAATAAGTGCCGTAGGCCGTCGTTTCAGGATGCTCATGTGTGTCAGTGCATAGGATAGCTTCTCTGCAAAGCTGTCGCTTTTGTCGGGCACAGGCTTGCGGTAATTTGTCATCTCGAGGAAGATGAAGTTGAGACGGTCTGTCATAAGGTCGTTTGTTGTGCGCTCTCGAAGGTCGTAGCGGAAGAGCACCTGGTCGGTGTTTTTGTGGAGTGAGAAATTGAGAAAGCTGATGACATATACGGGGGGATAGTCGTATTGTTTGTCATGCGGGTCACGCCTTCTGCCTTTCTTGCGAGCTTTTACCTGCTCTTGAATGGGGAAGGTAGAGTAGAAGAGAGCGCGTTCGGGGAAATGAATCTGCTTGTCGCGCTGCATCTCTACTACGAAACGGCTGCCGTTGGAATCTATGCACTCAACGTCGAAGATTGCGTCGTGTCCTTCTGCATAGGAGTTGGATTTGAGTTTGCCGAGTTTGTTGTAGAAGATATCTACAATGTTCCGCTCAGGGATTAGTTCACAGAGCAGCGCAATCAATGTTGCTTTGTTGGACTCGGCCCCCAGAACCTTCTTGAACCATTTGTCCATCAGGATATCGATGTACCGAATCACTGCTCCTCCTCTTTTTTCTTTCGTCATGATATGGATCAAATTAAGGGTTAGAAACAGGCAGGCAAGATAGCACGAGGCTCAGCCATCGCGTGCGACAAATTCTCAAAATCTGAGGTGATGAGAGCCTCAAAACAGAAATACTTTTTTCAAAAACAGAGGAGCGATTTCAGAAACGTCAAACAGCCGGCACTTCGCTTGTTGCGTTCTATTTTTATGTATCTTTACATCATGATTAACGGATGATGGGACACACCCTATTCACGACGAGTAGCATAATCATTCATTAGCACATGCTTTGCAATTCACAAATACTGGAAATAATCCACCGCGAAGTGCAGCCCGCGCTGGGTTGTACTGAGCCGATTGCGGTAGCATTGGCGGTGGCCAAGGCCGTAGAGATCATAAAAGATAATTGCCCGGGTTGCTTAACAGACGAGTGGCGACTTAAGACCGATTTCAGTCTGGACATCGCCGTCAGCGGCAATATCCTCAAGAACGGTATGGGGGTCGGCATCCCCGGAACCGGCATGGTGGGTCTCCCCATTGCGGCGGCACTGGGCGCTGTCTGCGGAGAGTCCAGCCTCAAACTTGAGGTGCTGCAGCGCATCACTCCGGAGGCTGTGGCCCGTGCAAAGGAGCTTGTTGCGGAGCGCAAAGTGCGCATCCGGGTGGCCGACACGGAGCATCTGCTCTATGTGAAAGCGACCGTAACAGCAGACGGCATCACTACCGCCAGCGCCGAGGTCGACCCCTATGCCTACGCCATTATTGAAGACGACCACGACCGCATTGTGGAGACCAGTTTTGAAGATAAGATACTGATGAGCAGCGAGTCTGCCGCCGCAGCTTCACAGTCTGACACCGATGGGGAATGGCTCACCGTGCAGGAGATTTATGACTTTGCCCTTAGGGTACCTTATGAAGATATCGCTTTCATACTGGACGACCGCACTTTAAACCTCGCCCTTGCCCGCGAAGGGCTTGCAGGGGACTACGGATTACGGGTTGGAAAGACCATCAAAGAGGGTAATCCGGAGGTGTTCGGCAATAACTATATGTGCTATGCCATGGCCCTCACCGCTGCGGCTTCTGACGCCAGAATGGCGGGCAGCACCCTCCCCGCAATGTCCAACAGCGGCAGCGGCAACCAGGGTATCACAGTGAGCATGCCCATCATTGCATACGCCCTGCGTCATAAAATAGAAGACGAACAACTCGCCCGCGCCTTGATACTCAGCAACCTGGTTGCTATCCATATCAAGCACTATCTTGGCAAATTGTCTGCCCTCTGCGGGTGCGTAGTGGCCTCTACAGGTTCCGCTTGCGGCTTGGTGATGCTCCAGGGTGGCGGTTATGAACAGGTTTGCTACGCAATCAAGAACATGGCGGGCAACATCACCGGAATGGTGTGCGACGGAGCCAAAGTGGGGTGCGCAATGAAAGTTGCATCAGGAGTGTCGAGCGCCATTCAATCTGCCGTGCTGGCCATGCAGGGCACTTGCATCCCTTCTACCGACGGCATTGTAACCGACGATGTGGAACAGACCATCCGGAATGTCGGGGCAATCGGATCGGCCGGCATGAAGGCCACCGACAATATGATTCTGGATATTATGCTCTGCAAGTAGATTATCCCTTTAGCGCCCGTGCCGTCGGGGTATCTTTTGTCAAGAGTTCTTCCGGGGTTCCCTGGAAGATGAGGGTGCCGCCTTCGTCGCCGGCGCCGGGGCCGAGTTCTATGATATGGTCGGCGGCGCGGATCACGTCCAGGTTGTGCTCCACTACTATGATTGAATGGCCCTTGGCAATCAGGGCGTCAAAAGAGCGAAGCAGCTTCTCGATATCGTAGAAATGAAGTCCGGTGGTGGGTTCGTCAAAGATGAACAGTATAGGCCCGGTGGAGTTGTCTTTGCCGAGAAAAGATGCCAGTTTTATGCGCTGGCTCTCGCCGCCAGATAGTGTGCTGCTGCTCTGGCCCAGCTTGAGATATGCGAGGCCCACATCCATCAGCGGTTTGAGCCGCTCCGCGATGCGCCTGGCGCCGGCATCCTCTTTGCTGCCAAAGAAATCAAACGCCTCGCTCACACTCATATCCAGCACGTCGCTGATACTTTTGCCGTGGTATTTCACCTCCAGGATATCGGGCAGGAACCGCTTGCCGCCGCAGGAAGGGCACACCATGGTAACATCTGCCATAAACTGCATCTCTACCCTTATAACGCCCTCTCCCTGACACTCAGGACACCGACCTCCATCTATATTGAAAGAGAAGTGAGAATGGCCGTAGCCGTTCATCTTGGCGTACGGCTGCTCTGAGAAGAGCTTGCGGATATCGTCGTAAACTTTGGTGTAGGTCACCGGATTGGAGCGGCTGCTCTTACCTATCGGATTCTGGTCTACATATTCTACTGATGATATCCTGTCCAGGTCGCCACGGATCTCCTTGAACGCACCAAAACTCTCGCCCAGCTGATTGATATGGCGGTAGAGCGCCGGATACAGGATATCGCCCACCAGGGAACTCTTGCCGCTGCCGCTTACACCCGTTACGGCTACCAGACAGCGCAACGGAATGCTCACCGAGAGGTTCTTGAGGTTGTTCTGACATGCATCCACAACCTCAATGGCGTACTTACCCTTATGCTTAGTTTCCGGAAGATAGCCCTTGCGGCGGCCGTCAAGATACTCGAGGGTGAGCGACTTATTGCTCTCCCAGTCAACCCCGGAGGGCACAACCGGAGGGCCCTGGTATACCACCTCTCCTCCCAGCATTCCGGCGCGGGGACCAATGTCAATAACCTGGTCTGCCGCCTCTATGATCTCTTTGTCATGCTCCACCACAATCACCGTATTGCCCAGATCGCGCAACTTCTTGAGCACCGATATCAACCGCTGGGTGTCGCGGCTGTGGAGGCCGACGCTGGGTTCGTCCAGCACATACATAGAACCGACCAGATTGTTGCCGATTACCTTTACCAGATTGATACGCTGGCTCTCGCCGCCGGACAAAGTAGATGAAGGGCGGTCCAGGGTAAGATAGCCCAGCCCCACCTCAACAATATAGTCGAGCCGTTCGCGGATCTCCTTGAGCGGCATCTCGGCCAGGGTACCTTCGTATTCATCCAGCTGCAGGTCGCGGAAAAATACCGCCAGGTCGCGGATCTGCATCGACATCAAATCTGCTATGGATTTGCCGCCGATTTTGACATAGAGCGCCTCCTTGCGCAGGCGTGTACCGCCGCACACACGGCAGGTGGTCTTGCCGGAGTAGCGGCTCTGCATATACTTGAACTGTATCTTGTACCGGTTCTTGTCTACCCATGCAAAGAATCCGTCTATTCCGGTAAAGTATTCGTTGCCCTTCCAGAGAATCTCTTTCTCCTTTGCAGTCAAATCTTTATACGGCTTGAATATCGGGAAATCGAACTTGTATGCGTTGCTTACCAGCTCTTCTTTGTAATAATTCATCAATTCTCCCCGCCAGCAGGCTACCGCCCCGTCATATACGCTCAGCGTCGGGTTCGGAATCACCAGATTCTCATCTATGCCTACAATCTTGCCAAAGCCGCCGCACTCGGGGCATGCTCCAAGCGGGCTGTTAAAACTGAACAGGTTCTCGCTGGGGCGTTCGAATGAAATTCCGTCCGCCTCAAAGAGATTTGAGAAGGGTCGCATCGCCTCCGGCGAGCCGCAGAAGATATGTCCGCTCCCCTCCGAGAAGGCTGTCTTAAGCGAATCCAGGGCGCGGGCGGTGAAATCGGCATCATCGGCGACAGAAACGCGTACGCGGTCTATCAGCAAGGCCAGACTGGACAGATTGCCAGGCGTTGCGGCACGCGAGAGGATATCATCTATCTTGAAGACCTCGCCGATGGCTACATCCACCATGCGGGTATAGCCACTCTCTTTGAGAGAAAGGAAAATCTCGGTGGCATTTTCCTCAGAGATGTTTTGGGCGGCGGCTATGAGCACATACCCGTCAATGGGGAGGGTAAGCATATAGTCCAGCACGCTCTTCTCAGTGTCGCAAACCACTTCGCGTCCGCTCACCGGAGAATAGGTACGGCCAATCTTTGCAAAGAGCAGTTGCAGATAATTGTATATCTCTGTGGTGGTGGCAATAGTGGAGCGGGAGTTTACGGTATTCACCTTCTGCTCCACCGCAATTGCCGGGGGAAGACCGGTGATATAATCCACCGCCGGTTTCGGGACGCGCCCCAGGAACTGTCGTGCAAAGGAAGAAAGGCTCTCTGCAAAGCGGCGGTGACCCTCTGCATAAAGGGTATCAAAAGCGAGCGAACTCTTGCCGCTGCCACTAACGCCGGTAATAACCACAAACTTGCCGCGGGGAATCTCCACGTCAATGTTCTTGAGGTTATTGGCCCGTGCAGCCTTTATGAATATGCAATCCTTGTTTCCCATCTACTGCCGCGCCACCTGACGCACGTTCTTTAGTTTTCGCAATCCGGCCAGTATCTTGTCCAGCATCAGGTTGCTGTTCACAAAAATAGTGGCGTCTATCTCTATCTCGCCCCGACGGTTACGGCTGCCGGTGAGCAGCTTGCGAACCAGGGCATGGTAGGAACTGATCACCCCCAGCACATCGTTAACCGCGCTCTCTTCATCCACTATCACCTTAAGGGCGACCTGAGAACTGCTGGTGGCGGCATCGCGACGCCAGCGGACCTTCTGCACCCGGTGCGGATAGTTCGCTATAAGGCGGGCGGCGTTGGGGCAGGAAAGGCGATGTATCTTTATCCCTTCGTTGATGGTGACAAAGCCGAAGACATCGTCGCCAAAAACCGGATTGCAGCACTTCGCCAGCTTGTACTCCACCCCGCTCAACGAACCGTTGCCTCCAATCTCCAGATAATCGAGGCCGCTGTCGCGACGGACCTGGGTAACAGTGCGCTCGGGAGCAGCAATCTCCTCCTCCGCCTCCTGCAAAATCGCACTCTTAATCTCCGCCACATCTATCTTCTCTTCCCCGATAGCACCGAACAGTTCGTTGGCGGTCTTGAACTTGTATTTCTTTATCAGCGCCGTGAGCTGGTCGTCGCGGAGCACCAGTTTCCAGTTCTTAAGGCGACGGTCCAGAATCTCCTTGCCCGCCTTGGCCAGGGCGTTTTCACGCTCTTTGAGTTTCTGCTTGATCTTATTGCGCGCCTTGCTGGTAACCACATAGTTAAGCCAGTCTTCCGAGGGCTTTTGGTTCTTGGAGGTGATTATCTCCACCGTATCACCAGTCTTGAGCGGCTCGCGGATGGAGACCATCTTGCCGTTTACACGGGCGCCGGTGCACTTAAGGCCCACGTTGGAGTGGATTTCAAAAGCAAAATCCAGCACAGAGCTGCCCGCCTTGAGCTGCCTGAGTTCTCCGTTGGGGGTGAACACGAACACATCCTGGTTGAGCAGGTTCTGCTCTGCATCCAGATAAGGGGTGTGATCCGGGTTCTCCATCATCCGCCGGACGGTCTGCAGCCACTCGCTAATAACCTCATCCCGTTTGACACCCTTGTAAGACCAGTGCGCGGCACCTCCAAGCTCGGCCTCATAATCCATACGCTCCGAGCGGATCTGCACCTCAACCCACTGTCCGGCGACATTCACCGTGCAGTGCAGCGACTGGTATCCGTTAGGCTTGGGGCGGTCCAGCCACTGGCGCAGGCGGCGCTCGTCCTGCGGATACTTCTCCGTGACAGTTGCAAACACCTCCCAGCAGGTACTAATCTCCTGCTCCGGAGGGACATCAACTATAAAGCGGATGGCAAACACATCGTACACCTCGGTGATGGAGATGTTCTGGGCCTGCATCTTTTTCCAGATGGAATAGGCGCTCTTGGTGCGCGACTTAAGGTGATACCTGATCCCCTTTGCAGATATCGAGGCCTCCAGCGGCCGGATAAAACTCTCCACGAGCTTTTTGCGGTCCCGCTCGGTGGCTCTCAGATAATTGGATATCATGCGCCACTCTTCCGGGTTGGCATACTTAAGCCAAAGGTCCTCCAGCTCGCTCTTTATGTTGTACAGTCCCGACTGGTGAGCCAGCGGGATGTAAAGGAGCATTGTCTCGGCATTCTTGCGGGCCTGGTCGGACTTGGGGAATATGGTGAGCGAGCGCATTATCTCCAGCCGGTCTGCCAGCTTGATGATGAACACCCTCGGGTCGGTAGAATAGTTGGCAATCAGCTTCCTGTAACGGTCAGCCTCCAACATTGTGTCGTGAGGCTTTATCTGGGATATCTTGTTGAGTCCGGCCGCCAGGGCAAGGGCCGTTTCCCCGCCAGAAAAACGTTCCAGCACAGTCGGGTCCACCCGGCTGGCTTCGTGCAGGAATACAGCTGCCACGCTGTCTGAGTCGAGCCCTATCTCGTTAGACACGATATCTGCCACCCCGATTGCGTGCTCAATAAAGGGATGATTGTTGCTGCGCAGCAATCCGTGCAAGGCCTCTTCCGCAAGGGTGTAAGCCTGCGTTATGGCAGCTTGCTGCGCGTCGCCGAAACCAGCGCATATTCTTGCTATATCCTCAGGAATCATCTCTTTGACAATACTTCTTTAAGGGCATTCATCTCGTCGCGGAAACGGGCGGCGTTAATAAAGTCAAGCTCGGCTGCGGCAGCCTCCATAGAGGCCTTCGTGGCCGCAATCATCTTCTCCAGGCTGCTCTTGTCCATCTGCGCGACAACGGGATCCTGCTGCAAAAATGCTGCCCGCTTCTGCTGCTCCTCCTTGTAATCTATCTCCCGCGCAAGATAACTCCGGTCGTGGCCGCCAACCTGGTGCGGCACTATATGATGCTCTGTATTATATGCCTGCTGCTTTGCCCGGCGACGGTTAGTTTCGTCTATGGTGGACTGCATCGATCCGGTGATGGTGTCGGCGTAAAAGATAACCTTTCCGTTGATGTTGCGGGCCGCACGGCCGGCGGTCTGGGTAAGCGCACGGTCGCTCCTTAAGAAACCCTCCTTGTCGGCATCCAGGATTGCAACCAGCGATACGGCGGGAAGGTCCAGCCCCTCGCGCAGCAGGTTCACACCCACCAGCACGTCAAAGCGCCCCGCCTTGAAATCTTCTATAATCTCTACTCTCTCCAATGTATCCACATCGGAGTGAATATACCGGCAGCGTATCTCCATCCTTGTGAGATACTTCTCCAGTTCCTCAGCCATACGTTTTGTCAAGGTCGTGACCAGCACCCGTTCGTCGTGTTCGGCACGAATCTGAATCTCCTCCATCAGGTCGTCTATCTGGTTTTTCGACGGGCGTACCTCAATCGGGGGGTCCAGCAGGCCGGTGGGACGCACCACCTGCTCTACAATTACGCCGCCGCACTCCTCCAGCTCCCAGTCGCCGGGGGTGGCGCTCACATAGAGCCTCTGCCCTATCAGGCTGTAGAACTCGTCAAATTTCAGGGGGCGGTTGTCGGCTGCCGCCGGGAGCCGGAAACCGTACTCCACAAGGGTCTCCTTGCGGCTCCGGTCGCCACCGTACATTGCCCTGATCTGAGGTATGGTCACATGGCTCTCATCTATAAACGTGAGGAAATCGCTCTGGAAATAATCTATCAGGCAGAAGGGCCGCTGCCCCGCCTTGCGCCCGTCAAAATAACGGGAATAGTTCTCTATACCGGAGCAATAACCTATCTCCTTTATCATCTCCACATCATATTCCACCCTCTGGCGCAAGCGGTTGGCCTCGTGATGCCGGCCTACCGCGTTAAAATAGTCGCACCTGTCCACCATGTCGGCCAGAATATGGTCGATAGCCTTTGCCGCACGCTCTTTGGTGGTGAGGAAGTTGGTGGCGGGGAAAATCGATATTGAATCGTGATAGCCTATTGTAGCTCCGCTGGCGGGGTCAATCATCTCGATGGCCTCAACCTCGTCACCCCAGAAAACTATCCGGTATGCAAAATCAGAATATGCGGGAAAGACATCTACACTGTCCCCCTTAACCCTGAAGCAGCCGCGCTTGAACTCCCCTTCCGTACGGGAATAGAGGGCATCCACAAGGCTGTATAAGAACTGATTGCGTTGCACCTCGTCCCCTTTGTTGATGAGGATGGTGCTGCTGTGGAAGTCATCCGGATTGCCTATGCCGTATAGGCAGCTGACAGATGATATCACAATCACGTCGCGCCTCCCGCTAAGCAGGGCGCTGCTGGCACTCAGGCGCAACCTGTCTATCTCGTCGTTGATGCTGAGGTCCTTCTCTATGTAAGTGTCGGTGGTTGGGATGTACGCCTCCGGCTGGTAATAGTCGTAGTAAGAGACAAAATACTCAACCGCATTCTCCGGGAAAAAGTTCTTGAACTCAGTGTACAACTGGGCAGCCAGGGTTTTGTTGTGGCTCAGTATCAGCGCCGGACGCTGCAGACGCTCAATTACATTGGCCATAGTAAAGGTCTTTCCGCTGCCCGTCACGCCAAGCAATGTCTGGGCCTGGGCCCCGTTCCTGAAGCCCTCACAAAGCTGCTCGATTGCCTGAGGCTGGTCACCGGTAGGCTTGTATGGCGAATGAATCCTAAACTCTCCCATCAGACTACAAATATACGTTTTCTAAAGAAGAAATTACTAAATTAGCCCGCAGTTTCCACCATCATGAAAAAGGCTGTCGCTATTATCATCACCGCGCTCTCAATCGCCCTGCATATTCCTGTTGCAGCACAAACCGAGAAGTACGAGGAGATAGCTTCAGAGAGCCTTCAGAGGGAGATTGTAGAGCATCTTTGCGACTCCGTGATGGAGGGCCGCGGCTCAGGCACAGGGGGCGGTCTGCTCGCCCGCAATTATATCCTGGACCGCTTTGAACAGCTGGATCTGAGACCCTTTTACTTTAGCCGGCAGGAGTCATTCTTTTTTAATGAAAAGATAACCATGCATAATGTTTTGGGGGTAGTTCCGGCGCTTGATATTTGCGACAAGTATATAGTGGTTTCCGCACACTACGACCACCTCGGGGTAATCAAGGGCAAGACCTACCCCGGCGCCGACGACAATGCCTCCGGGGTGGCTGCACTGCTGGCCCTGGCGCAGATGTTCTCCCAGATGAGGCAGGACGGCATTGGCCCGGCAGTGAACATACTTTTCGTGGCTTTCGACGGCAAGGAATACAGCATGGCCGGGAGCAAGCGTTTCATTGCAGAACTCCCCATAGCCCCGCAGGATATTGTCTGTGAGATAAATATGGACATCCTGGGCTCCACTCTGGTTCCCGTACGCAAGAATCCGGAGTACCTTATCATACTGGGGCGCAACACGTTGCCGGTGAACATGCGCGACATAATCGCCAACTGCAACTGGAGACGCAACCTTAATCTGGACATCGACTTCACATTCTACGGCAGCGACGATTTTACCAAGACTATTTACAAACTGGGCGACCACTACGCATTTAACCAGAAAGGGGTTCCGGCGCTGTTATTCACCTCCGGTTTTCACGAGCACACCCTCAAGACCACAGACACCCCGGCAATCATCAATTACGAGGTGCTAGCCAAGCGCACCAAACTCATATTCAACACAATACTGGGCATAGCCAATGTCAGCAATCATTGAGTGCGTCCCCAACTTCAGCGAGGGGCACGACATATCTGTAATAGAGGCAATTGCAAGCAGTATCTCCAGCTGCAGCTGCAAGGTGCTCCACACCGACATGGGGTACGATACCCATCGCACGGTGATCACATTTGCCGGCGAAGCCTCCGACGTGTGCACCGGTGCCTTTGAGGCGGTAAAGCGTGCTGCCAGCTTGATTGACATGAGGATTCACACCGGAGCCCACCCCAGGCAGGGCGCAACCGATGTGCTGCCGCTTGTCCCGGTATCTGGCATAACCATGGCCGAGTGCGCTTCCCTGGCGCGTAAATTGGCAGAGCGCATCTACACAGAGCTGGGCATCCCCTGCTACTGCTATGGAGAGGCTGCGCTTACTCCGGAACGCCGGCGGCTTGAGGTATGCCGCGAAGGTGAATACGAAGCTCTGGCAGCCAAGATATCCGACCCCGCCCGCAGGCCAGATTTCTGTGGAGATTCCTTCACAATCCAGGCAGCGCGTTCCGGCGCAACCACCGTCGGTGCCCGCGACTTTCTGATAGCCGTAAACTTTAACCTCGATACCGATGATGTTGCAGCGGCCAAATCCATTGCGCTGGATGTGCGAGCAAAAGGACGTGTGCAAAAAGACTCCGACGGCAACCTTATGCTGGATAGCTCCGGGAAGCCGGTATTTATCCCCGGCCTGCTGCCCGGCTGCAAAGCCATCGGCTGGTATATCCCGGAATACGGCTTCGCCCAGGTATCGATGAACATCACCGACATCTCCCTCACCCCGCTGCACAAGGCTTACGAAACCGTATCCACCCAAGCCGCCAGGCGCGGCCTGCACGTCACCGGCACAGAAATAATCGGCCTCGTCCCCAAGCGCGTCCTCGTAGACGCTGGTCGCCATTTTGGCGCAAGAGGCAGCGAGCGGGAACTGATGGAACTGGCTGTAGAAAAAATGGGCCTGAGCACCCTCAGACCCTATAACCTAGAAGAACGCGTAATAGAGTATCTTCTTTAAGAAGCGTGGTATAGATTCTTGCTCTGGTATCGGGGCTCGCAAGTCAGATTCACCCCGAGCTTCTTCAATGTAGAAACATCTACGCTGGACAAAATCACGCTGGTATGAACCTCGCAGCAGCGCAACTCATCAATCTTCTCCAGCGCCTTGCGCGCATTCATATCGGTCAGGGCGCAGATAGAGAGCGCCAGCAGCACCTCATTCACATGCAGGCGGGGATTGCGGTTACCCAGATGCTGCGTCTTAAGGTTGCAGATGGGCTCAATCACAATCGGTGAAATCAGATCGACCTGAGGCGGAATATTAGCAAGATACTTGAGCGCATTCAGCAGCATCGCAGAAGAAGGGCCAAGCAGCTCGCTTGTCTTGCCTCCGATAAGCGTACCGTCGTTCATCTCAATTGCAGCTGCCGGCATACCGGTCTCCTCTGCCATCTTATTGGCCAGCACCGCCACCTTGCGGTTAGAGAGCTCAACCTTGGCCTGCTCCATCACCATCTCCAGTTTTACAAGCTGCTCCGGATTTGCAGCCGCCTTGCGCACCTGGCAGGCAACATTATAATAGCGGCGGAGAATCTCGCGACGGGCGGCGTCACAAACCACATCATCGTCCAGGATGCAGTCCCCAATCATGTTCACACCCATGTCGGTAGGTGACTTATAGGGCGACTCGCCGATAATCTCGGTCAGCATCTGGTTCAGAACGGGAAATATCTCCACGTCACGGTTATAGTTCACGGCAATCTTGCCGTAAGCCTCCAGATGGTAAGGGTCAATCATGTTTACATCCTCAAGATCAACAGTGGCAGCCTCGTACGCCAGGTTGACGGGATGCTTCAAGGGCATGCTCCAAACGGGGAAAGTCTCAAACTTTGCATATCCCGCCTTCACGCCGCGCTTATTCTCATGATAGAGCTGACTCAGGCAGGTTGCCATCTTACCGCTGCCCGGACCGGGAGCAGTAACCACAACCAGCCGGCGGCTCGTTACTACAAACTCGTTCTTACCGTATCCCTCATCACTGATAATAGCCTGTAAATTAGAAGGATATCCGGCAATCGGATAATGACGGTAAACCTTCAGCCCAAGCCCCTCAAGTTTTTTCTGATAAGCTATCGCATTGGACTGATTCTCAAACCGGGTGAGCACCACGCTGCTAACATAAAGGCCATAGCCCCGGAAAGCATCAATCAGGCGCAGCACGTCCATATCGTAAGTGATGCCCAGGTCTCCGCGAATCTTGTTTTTCTCAATATCGTTAGCGTTGATAACAAGCACTATCTCAGCCTCGTCCTTCATCTGCAGCAGCATAGTAATCTTGCTGTCGGGGGCAAAGCCCGGCAGCACGCGGCTGGCATGATAATCGTCAAAAAGTTTCCCTCCAAATTCAAGATAGAGCTTGTCGCCAAACATAGCGATGCGCTCCTTGATTTTATTCGACTGAATAGCAAGATATTTATCCTTGTCGAAACCAAGTTTGTTCATAATGTATGTGAAATGCGGTTTTGCAAAAGTAGCATTTTTTTTAACTTTGGGAAGATTACAAGTCAAGTTTTATGAAAGGAAACTATATTTTTCTGGCCGACGGCTTTGAAGAGGTCGAGGCTATTGCAACACTCGATATCCTACGCCGAGGAGGCGTCGAAGTAAAAACTGTATCCATATACGACAATTCACTGGTAGAAGGTGCGCACGGCTTGCAGCTCATCAGCGACCTCAGCTGGGAAGATTTCGAAGAGATAATACACGAAGATGCCTCGCCGGAAGATTTTCTGATATTCCCGGGAGGCATGCCCGGCGCCAAGAACCTTGCCGGTTTCGCTCCGCTGATGGAAGTGCTGGGCAAACATTATGCAGCCGGCGGCGGAGTCGCCGCTATCTGCGCATCGCCCGCAGTGGTCCTGGCCGCACAAGGGGAAATGTTCAAAGGCAGTAAGATGACCTGCTACGACGGCTTCGAGGCCACCCTCGCATCAGCCGGAATCACCCATGTAGAGGCAGGCAGCGTTGTGGACGGCCGCATAGTCACCGGCCGCGGCCCCGGCTACGCCCCCGAATTCGCCCTCGCCCTCCTATCCCAAATCAAAGACCGCGACACCGCCTCCGCCGTCGCCGCCGGGTTTACCCCAAGATAAAATATGGGGTAGGTCCGATGAATAAGTGGAGACCTACCCCATATTGTGGGTTTCGATAATGTTTTTGGGATAGGTCTCGATACATTGGTTGGACCTACCCCGGAATAACTACTTAGACTTGATAGTGTACTTGCCGCTGGGGAAGGTTTCCTCGCGGGTGGTGCCGTTTTCGGGATAAATGACGGTGCAAGTGGTGCCGACGGGGACGGCAATATTCATTGTGAGGGTGCCGTCAGCGCCCTTCTGCCACTCGGATACTATGCGGCCGTAAGGGCAGTCCTTATAGAACTTGACCCAGTCGAGGCCGTCGGGCATGGTGGGGCGGATCTCAAAGGTGCGGTAGCCGGGGCTGGTGGGCTCAACGCCTGCCAGGTCGCGGTAGAACCAGAGGATGCCGCCTCCCATAAACGGATGATTGTGGGAGAACTTGCCATCCCACTGCTCCCAGGTAACGGTTGCCCCCTGCTCTATCCACCAGCCAAAGCTGGGCCAGTCACGCTTGTTGATTATTTCATAAGCAAGGTCTGCCTGACCGTATTTAACAAGCATCTCAAAGAGATATCGGATGCCGAAGAAGCCGGTGTCCAGATGGTTCCCGGCCTCTGCAATATTAGAAACAAGTGCTGCGACCACCTTGTCCTGACGGTCTGCCGGAACCCCCATGGCCAGAGCGAAGACATTACTGCCGTGCTTGCCATAAGAACCAGTCTCGGGGTTGTAGAACACATTGTGGGACGCCTCCCAGGTGCGATCGCGCAGTGCCGAGAAATATTCGTAAGATTCTGTGTCACCGAACAGTTGGGCTGCATCCGCTGTCTTCTTTGCACAAGCCCACAAGAACCAGGTGTGTACCAGCGCATTGCTTGGCAGGCCTGTAGCTGGGACCCACTCGCCCAGGTCGCGGAAATAGTGACCGGAACGGCTCTCCATTATGCCACGGCCGTCAACCCAGTTAAGCATCCAGCGGGTATTGTCCTGCATAGCCTTGTAGCACTTCTTAAGGATGCGCTCGTCACCATATTGCCAGTAGAAATCGGTGGGGACAAACTCCATGGCCGCACCAAAACCGATGCCGCCGCCAGCCTCGGGCTGCCAGGGTGCAGAATTAGCCACATAGCCGTCGGGCTTCTGGGCCTCGAGGATATCGTGAATCCACTTGTTGTAGAAGGCCTGCGCACCCATGGTGGTCATAGTGGTCGGGCCCACCGACTCTCCATCGCCGGTGTAGCCGATGCGCTCGCGGTGAGGGCAGTCGCTGGGAACACCGCCATGCATATTGTCCAGCATGCTGCGGCGCCAGATTATATCTATCTTATTAATGAGTTCGTTAGAAGTTGAAAATGCCGTAGCCTGCTTGACATCAGAGTTGACGGCATGAGCCTCAATCTGTGAAGGTTTGAGATCGTCCAAGCCCGTTATAGCCACCTGCGAGAATACAAACCATTTGAACCGGGGATGGTAAGACTCTTTGCCGGAACCCTTTGCAGTGTAAGTGCTGGTGCATACCAGAGACTCGTTAAGGTAGCGCATGGTCACCTCCTGCCCCTCTTTGAGATTCAGGTCCTTAAGATATACCCAGCCGGATATCTCCTCCGGGAAGGATACGATGATAGCGTTTGTGCTGTCACGCTCTATGCTGACGGGTTTGAAGGTAGCAGTGATGCGGTCCGAGGGGCCTTTCTGGGTCACCAGAGTCCCTTCCGGAGCTTTCTTTTCTGACGCATTCTCCCAAGACGAATCGTCATAACCGGCCTTGCACCAGCCAGGGTGCTCAAGACGGGCATCATAGTTCTCGCCGATATACATCTGGTCGAACGTAAGGGCGCTCTTGGCAATTTTCCAGTCGGTGCCGCTGGCAATCACATCCTTAGTGCCATCCTTATATGTGATAACAATCTGGCCAAAGAAGCGCGGGGTGCCGTAACCCATTACAAAGCGGCGGAACACCAGATCATAGAAACCGTTGCCCAGCAGCGCTCCGACAACATTTTTCCCCTTCACGAGCATATCCTTCACGTCGTAGCTTACATAGGATACTGAATAGCCGTTGAACGGGTCGCCAATCTTTATCAGGCGCTCAGCCAGGCGGGGGCGCAAGCCGTAGTTTGTCTCGTTGGGGACCAGGTAGTCGTCGCCAACCTTGCTTCCGTTCAGATATAACTCAAAATAGCCGAGGCCGGTGCCGTAAAAGCGCGCCTTTACCACAGGCTTTGTAATTTCAAACTCCTTGCGCAAAATGGGCGCGGGCTGGACATTTTCGTCCATGGTGTCGTCGTAAGACTGCTCTCCCTGCCACGGAGCGCCGATCCACTGCGCCTCCCAAAGTGAAGGGTCATATACACCGGTGTGGAAGTGGCATGGCTTGCTCCATTTAGACTCCTTACCTTTTTCATCGCACACCTGCACCTGCCAGTAATAATCGGTACAAGGTTCCAGCGCCTTGCCCACGTAGGGCACAAGCACCGACTCGCTGCTAGCAGTAACACCAGAATCCCAATATGTGGATCCGGGACGGGAAGGATCTTTGAATACACGAATGCGATAAGCCGTCTGTGCCGCACCGTTTTTGCTGCTCTCATTTATCCAGGAGAAACGGGGACTCGGATCATCGGTAAAAGCGTCCTTCTGATATTCTGTGGTCAGTTCGGTGGGCTTTATGGTCGCCTTGGCACCATAGCAAGCCACCATTGAAAGGAATAAAAAGGTAATGACAAGAATCTTTTTCATATATCGGTAATATCTATTCGTTATGATGCACGGAGCCGCGGAGGGTATACTTTCCACTTGCGAGAGTCTCCACTCTTACAGAATCTCCGTCAGGGATGTAAACGGTAGCGGTTGTGCCGACAGGGACGGTGCACTTGAGGGTAAAGATACCGTCGGAGGCTACCTTCCAGTCGATGGATATGCGGCCGTAGGGGGAATCCTTGTGGAATTTGACCCAGTCGAGACCATCCACTACGGTAGGGCGGATTTCAAATGTACGATAGCCTGGAGATGTCGGCTCAAGACCGGCCAGGTCGCGGTAGAACCAGCGGATGCCGCCACCCATGAAGGGGATGTTGCGGGAGAATACGCCGTCCCACTGCTCCCAGAAGGTGACTGCCCCCTGCTCTATCCACCAGCCGATGCTGGGCTGGTCGCGTTTGTTGATGATTTCCCAGGCGAGGTCGGCGCGGCCGTATTTAATCAAGGTCTCACACAGGTAGCGCCAACCCACAAAGCCCACATGCAGGTGATTGTCGCACTCGGCAAGGTTGGCCACCAGCGCAGCGAGTGCCGCCTGCTCACGTTCTTTAGAAGGGCAACCCATTGCCAGCGCCCACATATTGCTACCCCACTTGCCGTAAGACTGGGCCTCTTCATCCCAGAAGTAAGTGTGGAAAGCCTCAGCGGTCTTGTCGCGAAGCTCTGAGAAATATTCGGCATCGGCTGCATTTCCAAGGAGATTTGCAACTTCTGCAGTTATGCGGGCGCAATTCCACAAGAACCATGTATGAACCAGAGCCTTTGAAGGGATATCCCAAGGTGCGTTCCACTCCCCGAGGTCCATAAAGTAGCGGCCGGTGCGGCTCTCCATGATGCCACGCTCGTCCACCCAGTTCAGCATCCAGCGTGTATGGGCAGCCATGGCATCGTAACACTCCTTGAGAGCGCGCTCGTCGCCATACTCCCACCAGAACTCGTAAGGTATCACATTCATTGCGGAACCGAATGCCACGCCGCCGCCAGCCTCAGGCTGCCAGGGTGCCGAATTGCACACGTAGCCATCCTCTTTCTGCGCCTCGCGCAGATCGCGCAGCCACTTGTAGTAGAAAGCGCCGGCATTCATGGTGGTCATCACGGTGGGGCCAACAGCCTGTCCGTCACCGGTATAGCCTAAGCGCTCGCGGTGCGGGGTGTCGGTGGGGATATTGCCGTGCATGTTGTCCAGCTGGGTGCGACGCCATATCTTGTCCATGTAATTGAGCAATTCGTTGGAGCACTCGAAAGAGGTAGCCTGCTTGATATCGGAATTCACCGCCTGCGCCTCAATCTGGTCGGGGCGCAATTCGTCCAGGCCAAATACCTCGACCTGCTGGAATGCAAAGTATTCAAAACGGGGGTGCCAGTTCTCCTTACCCGTTCCTTTTGCGATATATGTCATGAAGCTCACGACCTTCTCTACCGCGTTGTAGTCCTCTGTGAGATTATGAACAGTTATCTGCTGGCCCTCTTTGAGGTTAAGATTCTTCAATTCTACCCATCCTGAAATATATTCAGGGAAGGTTACTAAAAATGCGCCGGTAGAATCGACCTTCTCTATGGATGTAGGGGCCCACTTGCCGGTAACCCTGTCAGGGAGGCCGGTCTGGGCGAACAACTCCCCTTCCGGCGCTCTTTTCTGTACGGCGCAGGCCCAGGCGGAATCGTCATAGCCGGGCTCGCTCCACCCCTCGTGCTCCAGACGGGCATCATAAATCTCGCCAAAATAGAGCTGGTCGTAAACTATCGCGCTCTTCTCTACCTTCCAGGTGGAGTCGGTTGCAATCACCTCGCTGGTGCCGTCTTCGTAGCGGACAAGGATCTGTCCGAAGAGTTTTGGCACGCCGTAACCCATCACAAAGCGACGGAACACAAGGTCGTAATAACCATTGCCGAGGATAGCCCCCACTGCGTTGCGCCCCTTGCGCACCATATCTGTGAGGTCATAGCTTACATACGCCACGCTGTAGCCGTTGAACGGGTCCGGAATCGGGAGGAGCCGCTCCTCCAGCTTCTCACGGTAGCCGTAGTTAGTCTCATTCGGAACCAGATATTCGTCGCCCGCCTTGCTGCCGTTTACGTAGAGCTCAAAGTAACCGAGGCCTGTGCCGTAGAAGCGGACCGACTTAACCGGTTTGCTAATCTCAAACTCCTTGCGGAGCAGCGGCGCGGGGAACACCGAGTCACTCATTGTATAGTCGTAAGACTCCTCTCCCTGCCATGGGGCGCCAATCCACTGCGCCTCCCAAAGCGAAGGGTCTGTCACACCGGTGTGGAAGTGGCAGGGCTTGCTCCAGGCAGATGGTTCACCTTTCCCGTCGCAGACCTGTACCTGACAGTAATAGTCAGTACAAGGTTCCAGCGCATTGCCGGTGTAGGGCACCAGCACCGACTCGTTGCTCTCCACGATTCCAGAATCCCAGTATGCCTGCTCAGGATGCTCAAGGTCTTTAAAGACTCTTATCTGATATGAACTCTGGAGCGCTCCTTTTTTGCCACTCAGGTTTATCCAGGAGAAACGGGGGCTTGCAACATCGGTAAAGGCATCCTCCTTATATTCGGTGGTTAGGTTTGCCGGTTTGATGTCCGACCTTGACAAATTACAACCTGCAAGCACGAGGCAGAGCACTACAGGCAAAAGGAATCTTTTCATTACAACGGAGATATATGTTTGATAAAGGTGGTCAAAGATAGACAATTTTACCTACATTTGCCCCACTATGATAACCTTTCTGGTCTGTATTACACTTTTGGTGGCGGGATTCCTGTTTTACGGGCGGTTTGTTGAAAAGCGCCTGTTTCAGGCCGATCCCAACCGCGCTACACCCGCTCACTACCGCGCCGACGGCGTGGATTATAAAGTTATTAAACCCTGGCGGGTCTTTGTTATACAATTCCTTAACATCGCCGGCCTGGGCCCCATCTTCGGCGCGATCCTGGGTGCGGCATACGGCCCGATGGCCTATGTCTGGATAGTTGTCGGCTGCATCTTCATGGGTGCGGTGCACGACTATTTCTCCGGAATGATATCAATCCGTTCCGGAGGACGCAGCACCCCCTCGCTGATAGGCATTTATCTTGGCAAGCACGTCAAGACCGTGATGAACTTTTTTATCGCGTTGATGCTCATTGGCGTAGGTTGCTCCTTTGTTACCGGTCCCGCCGACCTGCTGAACAATATGGCGCCGGTCACCAAACTCTTCTGGGTGATTGTGATTTTTACGTATTACATACTGGCCACCCTCGTCCCCATAGACAAGATAATCGGAAAGATTTATCCTTACCTGGGAGGCGCGCTGCTGTTCATGGCGGTTGCCGTCGGGGTTGCACTGATTGTGAAGGGGAGCAACGGAACTCTCCATCTTACCGAGCTCACTTTTGACAATATGCGCAACTTCCACAGCAATCCACAGACCAACATCCTGTTCCCGATGTTGTTCATAGTGATATCCTGCGGCGCAATATCTGGCTTCCACAGCACCCAGAGCCCCATTATGGCCCGTTGCATAGACAATGAGAAATATGGCCGCCCTGTATTCTACGGGGCGATGATATGCGAAGGCATCGTTGCCACAATCTGGGCGACAGCCGCAATGGCATACACCGGAGGGCCCGAAGGACTCAACGCCGCAGCTGCGGCGGGAAGTACTCCTGCAATACTGGTTGATGCCATCTGCCGCGACTGGCTGGGCAAGGTGGGCGCAATAATCGCCATCCTGGGTGTAATTGCATGCCCCATCACCTCCGGCGACACCGCTTTCCGCAGCATCAGGCTGATACTGGCAGAAGCGCTCCACATCAACCAGAAACCCATTATTAACAGGGTACTCACTGCACTTCCGATATTTGCTGTGGCCGTGCTGGTATGCTCGTCAGACTTTTCTACCATCTGGAACTATGTTGGCATATCCAATCAGGTCCTTGCATCGATAGTGCTCTGGACATCGTCCAGATACCTCTATAAACACGGAAAGAGCCCTCTGTTCACCGCCATCCCCGCAACCTTCCTGACATATGTATGCGTATGCTACTTTATGGTTGCACCAATGAAGAATGGCGGACTCGCACTGCCGCTGACCGTCGCCCACATTGTTGCAGCAGTTGTCACAATATCGATAGTCACACTATTCTTTCTGGAGAACCGACATCTTAAACGCAGATTTACCACCATCAGGAACCAGGCCTGAGCCCGAATAAACGCAACAGCTTATGGACGAAAGCATTAACCTTGTCAGGGACCTGGCCCTCATATTCATTTCAGCAGGAATCATCACTCTGATATTCAAGGCTCTCAAGCAGCCTCTGATACTCGGATACATAGTTGCCGGATTCCTTGTCGGGCCGCACTTCGGCCTCTTCCCTAACCTTACCAATCCGGAAACTGTGGAGCAGTGGTCGGAGATCGGCATAATCTTCCTGCTGTTCGCCCTCGGCCTGGAGTTCAGCTTCAAGAAACTCCTCAAAGTGGGCAGCAGCGCCCTTATCACAGCCGGAACCATTTTCGCCGGGATGTTTGTAACGGGGATGATGGTCGGCGGTGCCATGGGCTGGAGCCATATGGAGCGCATCTTTCTGGGAGGAATGCTCTCAATGTCGTCTACCACCATTATTATCAAGGCTTTCGATGACCTCGGCCTGAAGGGGATGCCCTTTACAAATGTTGTTTTCGGCACCCTTGTGGTGGAGGACCTGCTTGCAGTTGTGCTGATGGTTTTGCTCTCTACCATGGCTGTCAGCCAGCAGTTTGCAGGGGGCGAGATGGTGATGGCCCTGCTCAAGTTGCTCTTCTTCCTGGTGCTCTGGTTCGTGGTGGGTATGTACCTGATTCCTACCCTCTTTAAGAAGGGCCGCCAGGTCATGAACGAAGAGATGCTTGTGATACTCTCCGTGGGGCTTTGCTTTGGTATGGTGGCGCTGGCCACCGCCGCCGGATTCTCGTCCGCCCTGGGGGCGTTTGTGATGGGTTCGCTCCTTGCAGAGACGCTTGAAGGGGAACGTATCTCCCACTCCATCAAGAATATAAAGGACCTGTTCGGCGCCATCTTTTTCGTATCAGTGGGAATGATGGTAGATCCCGCGATCATAGCCCAATACTGGCAACCGATTCTGATACTGATTATTGTGGTTGTGATTGGCATCCCGTTGTTTGCCACCAGCGGCGTACTGATGGCCGGGCAGGGCTTGCACAGCGCGGTCCGCAGCGGTTTCTCCATGGCTCAGATTGGCGAGTTTGCTTTCATCATTGCCAGTCTTGGCAAGAGTCTGGGGGTGATGTCAGATTATATCTACCCTGTTGTGGTGGCTGTATCTGTAATCACCACTTTTACAACGCCGTACTTCATGAAGCTCTCCGAGCCGTTCTACGGAGTGCTCAGCCGCAAGATGCCGCCCAGGCTATTCGCATCCCTGAGCGAAGTACGCGCCTCCGGCAGGTCGCAGGCGCGTGACAGCCAGTGGCGCAAGCTCATCAAGGCCTATCTGACCCGCATGATACCCTACAACGTGCTGCTGGTGGCGGCGCTGTTTGCCTCTAACATGTTCTTGGACCCGCTTGCCAACGAACATTTTGTCCGCATCGGGCCTGGTCTCATCAACCTTATTTGCGCTCTGATCACACTCATGGTGATGTCTCCGCTGCTATACGGCATGGTGATAGCCGCCGGCAATTACAAAGAGCTTTACGACAGCATCTGGGCTGGCTCTTCCGCTGCCGGACGCGGCCCGCTGATTGCCATGAGCGCCCTTAAGATATTCCTTGCGGTGGCCTATGTGGTGACGGTGGTATCCCACTACTTCAAGCCCGGCATCGGCATAGTAATTCTGATAGCATCGCTGGCAGCGGCGCTGTTTATACTGCTGCGCCTCTTTAACAAACGCTCCAGCACACTCGAGGACCGCTTTGTATCCAACATGCGGCAGAAGGAGGAGTACCAGAGGCAGGCCGCCCCGGTAACCACCACCATCCGCGAGAAGATGAGCGGCCACGACATCTGCGTGGAGAACCTCACGGTAACTTCTGACTTCCGGTACGCCGGCAAACAGCTGCGGGATATACCGCTCCGCCGCGACTACGGCGTGAACATAGTGAAGATACTCCGCGGCAAAAGAATCATAAATATCCCCTCGGCATCGGAATTCCTCTTCCCTGCCGACGAGATACTGGTGGTGGGCACCCTCAACAGTGTGGCGGCCTTCAAGAAGGCGCTCAGCGAGGATGTAGCACTGATTCCGGCCGCAACCGCCGACGTGGAGGTGGAATCGTTCATCCTTGAAGAGACATCGCTATTGAGCGGCAAATCGCTGCAGATGGTGGACATGCGCAACTCGGGATGTATGCTGATAGGTATAGAGCGCGGCGAGGAGACCTTCATGAACCCGGAACCCGACATGATTATGCAGCCTGGCGATATCATCTGGCTGGTTGGGGCACCCGACGCGATTAAATTGTATAAGTAGCAGGATATGAAACACTTGTATTATTCGATAATTATTCTTGTGGCGGCTGCACTCTCCGGATGCAGTACACCCGTAGATCGCCAGAATATCGACTCCTTCAAAAAGGCCGTGCCCGTTTGGGCCGAGGGGCGCGAGACAGAGGTAAACCTGACGCTGGCTTTCCGCACCGTGATTGATTACCATCGCGATGCTGACATCCGCATAGCGGCATCTACAATCTACCGTCTGCGCGTAAACGGAGAGTTTGTGGGTCACGGACCCTGCGTGGCAGCCCACGATTATTACCGCATAGACTGCTACGACCTTGCACCCTACCTGCACAAAGGCAAGAACGTTGTCTCAATTGAGGTAACGGGGTATAATACAGAGTCTTTCTACCTGCTCAGCCAGCCCTCTTTCCTCCAGGCGGAGATTGTATCGGGCGGCAGGGTGATTGCGGCCACCGGCGGTGATTTCAAGGCTTATGACCTGCAGCAGCGCATGCAGCAGGTGCCAAAATACAGCTACCAGCGTACTCAGATGGAGCATTGGGCGCTCTCAGCAGACTATGACGCATGGCAGAAAGATGTAGAGTTCAGCAGCGACAAAGAGGTAAAGCTGGCAGGGCAACCGGCTAAAGCCACAATTATCCGCCGCGTCCCCTACCCCGACTACACCGTACACGAGGCATCGGTGCTGGATGCCGGACGGAGGCTCTATACATTCGGCCGCGAATACAGCGGTTTCCTTGGCTGTGAGATTGAAGTAAAGGAGAAGACCTCCCTCACAATAGATTATGAAGAGCTCCTGACCGACGGAGAGCTCAAGCACCGGATGCCGTTCCGGGGCTATGTGGCATGGGATCTGGAACCGGGTCATTACACTCTGGAAAGCATCGAGCCCTACTCCATGCAGTTTGCCCAGGTCGCCTTTACCGGCGATGCCACCATCGAAAGGCTTTACATACGCGACTACTGCAACTCTGCAGTGGGCGCCGGTCAGTTCAGCTGCGACAACGAGGCTCTGAACAAAATATTTGACGCCGCCCGCCAGACCATCCGCCAGAGCTCTATGGACATTTTCATGGACACCCCCTCGCGGGAGCGTGCCGGCTGGATTGGCGACAGCTATTTCTCCGCCCGTGTAGAGTGCGACCTCTCCGGAGCCACAAATGTAGAGAAGAACTTCCTGGAGAATTATCTGCTGCCGGAACATTTCAAGACCATACCGGAGGGGATGGTGCCGATGTGCTACCCCTCCGACAACTTTGAGGGCGGGACCTACATCCCCAACTACGCAATGTGGTTTGTGCTGCAGCTGGAAGAGTACCTTGCCCGCAGCGGCGACCGCCAGATGATAGATGCCTTCCAAGACCGCGTTTACGCCCTTGTAGATTTCTTTGACAAATACCTCAACAGCGACGGCCTGCTGGAGCGGCTCCAGAGCTGGGTGTTCATAGAGTGGTCGGCCGCCAACCGCTATGTGCAGGATGTAAGTTATCCCTCTAATATGCAATACGCCGCGATGCTGGATGCCGTATGCAGGATGTACGACGACCCTGCACTGCACGAGCGTGCAGAGGCCATGCGCGAGACTATCCGCCAGCAAAGTTTTGACGGACGCTTCTTCTGCGACAACGCCATCCGCCAGCAGGACGGCACCCTGCAACGCACCGACAACCATACCGAGACCTGCCAGTACTACGCCTTTTTCTTTGAAACTGCCACCCCTGAGACTTACCCTGAGCTCTGGAACCGCATGGCTACCGAATTTGGCCCCATACGCGACAAGCAGGATAATTATCCCGACGTACCCAAGGCCAACGCCCTGTTTGGCAATTACCTGCGAATGGAGCTCCTTTCCCAGAACGGGCTCGTGGCCCAGTCGCTTAAAGAGGCGGAGGATTTTTATCTGCCCATGGCAGACCTCACAGGCACTCTCTGGGAGAATATGACTTTCAGTGACAGCTGCAACCACGGCTTTGCAGCACATCTGGCACATGTGCTCTATCGTGACGCCGCAGGCCTCTATATTGTTGACCGTGTTAACAAGACCGTTACCCTGCGCCTCTGCGACACCGGCCTTAAACAGTGCTCCGCCATCCTTCCCGTAAAAGAAGGCGATATAAAGCTGGAGTGGACCTGCACCGACGGCAACTTCAACTACGACCTCTCTCTCCCCCACGGATGGAAAGTGGTTGAAGAATAACAATTTATTGGTATATTTGAAGAAATATCACCACTATGGCAGACGAAAAAATCATCTTCTCTATGTGCGGTGTGGGCAAGGTATTGCCGCACAACAACAAGGTAATCCTCAAAGACATATACCTGAGCTTCTTCTACGGTGCAAAAATAGGCATCATAGGCCTCAACGGCAGCGGTAAGTCCACCCTGCTCAAGATTATTGCAGGAGTGGAGAAATCTTACCGCGGCGAGGTAGTATGGGCGCCGGGCTACAGCGTAGGCTATCTGGCCCAGGAGCCCGAGATGGATCCCGACAAGACTGTCCTGGAAGTTGTTCAGGAGGGGGTGCAGGATGTAATGGACCTGCTGGCAGAATATAACGAGATCGGGATGAAGTTCTGCGAGCCGCTGGAAGATGACGAAATGAACAAGCTCATAGAGCGCCAGGGAGAGCTCACGGAACTGATTGACCACGCCGGCGGATGGGAGATTGACTCCAAACTGGAACGGGCCATGGATGCCCTGCAGTGCCCGCCGTCTGACGCACTGATTCGCAACCTTTCCGGTGGTGAGCGCCGCCGGGTAGCGCTCTGCCGCCTGCTGCTCCAGCAACCTGACGTTCTGCTGCTGGACGAGCCCACCAACCACCTCGACACCGAGAGTATCCAGTGGCTGGAGGCCCATCTGCAGCAATACAAAGGCACAGTGATTGCCGTGACCCACGACCGTTATTTCCTGGACAACGTAGCCGGCTGGATACTGGAGCTGGACCGCGGCGAAGGTATCCCCTGGAAGGGCAACTACTCGTCGTGGCTGGAGCAGAAGACCATCCGTCTGGCCCAGGAAGAGAAGCAGGAGAGCAAGCGGCGCAAGACCCTCGAACGCGAGCTGGAGTGGGTCCGCATGGCACCCCGTGCCCGCCAGGCCAAGCAGAAAGCCCGTCTGGGCGCCTACGAGAAACTGGCCAGCGCCGATGTAAAACAGAAGGAGGCCAACCTGGAGATCTATATCCCCAACGGCCCGCGTTTGGGCAACAAGGTCATCAGTTTCCATGATGTTGCCAAGAGCTACGACGGTCGCGTGCTGTTCGAGCACCTTAGCTTTGAATTGCCGCCGGCAGGTATCGTGGGGGTAATCGGTCCTAACGGCGCCGGCAAGACCACCCTATTCCGCCTTATAATGGGCATCGAGACACCCGACACCGGAACCATAGAGATTGGAGAGACCGCCAAGATATCTTACGTGGACCAGCAGCACAAGTCAATCGACCCGGAAAAGACGGTTTACCAGACCGTGGCCGGCGACTCCGAGTGGGTACGCCTCGGCGGACGGGACATTAACGCCCGCGCGTGGATTTCCCGATTCAACTTCTCCGGTGCCGACCAGGAGAAAAAGTGCGGCATCCTCTCCGGCGGTGAACGCAACCGACTCCACCTGGCGCTCACCCTCAAAGACGAGGGGAACGTGCTGCTGCTGGACGAGCCTACCAACGACGTGGACGTAAACACCATCCGCGCCCTGGAGGAGGGTCTGGACGGCTTTGCCGGCTGCGCCGTGGTGGTTAGCCACGACCGCTGGTTCCTGGACCGTATCGCCACCCACATCCTCGCCTTCGAAGGGGACAGCCAGGTGGTATTCTTTGACGGCAACTACTCCGAATACGAAGAGAACAAGAAGAAACGCCTTGGCAACGCAGAACCCAAGCGCTTCAAGTACAAAAAGTTGATGGAGTAAGACCTGAGGGGTTAATTCTCAGAAATAGTCTTTGCTATCTTCTCAATATTGAGACTGCGTGCGGAGGCATCTATGATGTCCTTGTATATACCGCCTTTCTTGTAAATTGTATCGGGATCGCCGCTCTCCTCTACCCGGCCGTTCTGCAGGGCATAGACCATCTCGCTGTCTATAATCTGCGAAATGCTGTGGGAGATTATTATCACGGTGCGGTCTTTCTTTATGGCATCGATGCTGTTCTTAATCTGCTCGGTTGCAATCGCATCCAGGCTTGCAGTAGGTTCATCCAGAAAGATGATGGGCGGATTTTTCAGGAACATGCGGGCGATGGCAATGCGCTGCTGCTGGCCGCCGGAGAGGTCGCTGGCCTTCCCTTCAAACTGCTTGGGGAGAGCCATGATCTGGTCGTAGATGTGAGACTTCTTTGCCGCCTCCACCACCTCCTCGTGGGTGGCAGAAGGTTTGCCGTAGAGTATATTCTCCTCTATGGTTCCGTCAAAGATATGGTTCTTCTGCAGCACCAGGCCAATGTTCTCGCGCAGGTATTTGGTGTCGTATTCGCACAAATCCACGCCGTCCAGGGTAATCGTACCCTTTTGCGGTACGTAGAACTTGTCCAGCAGGTTAACGATGGTGCTCTTGCCGGCGCCTGAAAGGCCCACCAGTGCCGTGATCTTGTCGGGCTCAATCACCATATTCACCCCGAAAAGCGCCTGGGTTCCGTTGGGATAGGTAAAATCCACATCCCGCAGCTCAAATTTGCCTCGTATCCGTTCCGGACGGTAGTTCCCGGAGGGCTCCACTTCGCTGTCTGAATCCAGTATGGAGAAGAACCCTTCTGCATATATCAGCGCATCGTTCACGTCGTCAAAAATGCGCTGGAGCTGGGTGATAGGGGCAATCACATTGGAGAAGAGCATCACATGGTACATTATCTTGCCGATGCTCATCCCGGGGTAATCAATCAGCACCAGATAAGCAGTAAGGATGATGACCAGCACGGTGCCGACCTGTTTCACAAAACTCTTTACGCCGGCATAATAGAAACCCACCTGCCTGGTCTTCATCTGGTTGGCCGTCACCTGGTTCTGGATATCCAGCTGCTTGGCCGCCTCAATACTCTCGCGGTTGAAGCTCTTGATTACGTTTATGGAATCAATTATGTTCTTGATACCCTGGCTCTTGGTCTCCAGATGACCGCGCATCTCACGCCTCCACCCTTTGAGCCTCCTGGCCTGCCGGTATGTAATCCAGAAATATATCGGCACGATGCCAAGGGCGACCAGACCCACATAAACGTTGGCGGCAAACATCAGTATCAGCGCCAGCAGCGCGCTGGTAAAGAGCGGCAGCAGGTCGATGAAGAAGTTCTGCACCGTGCGGGAGATGCTGCTCACCCCCTGGTCGATGCGGGCCTGCACTTTGCCGGTGGCGTTTGCATCCTGTGAGAAATAGGCCATGCGGAAGGTCAGCACCTTCTCGATAACGCTCTGGGCGAGGTCGCGCGACACAAAAATGCGCATCCGCTCGCCAAAGTAATTTTGCGCAAAAGTGATAACGGCAGAGAGAATCTCCTTGCCCAGCAGCACAACCGATATGAAGGTGAGGATGCGCGCTGCGCTGGCCCAGGTGAAATCGGTGCCGATAAGGGCGTTGATGGCATCCACCGTGCGGTCCAGCACAATGGCGTTCACCTGCGCCATCAAAGAGCCGATAAGGGTGAGTATCAGGGTGATAATCACCAGCCAGCGGTAAGGCCTCACAAACGGCCGGATATGCTTGAACAGTTGTAAGAGATTCACTGAAGGTGGTTATTGCATTCTGCCCTGTTTGCCAAGGTAACTGTCTTTGAAGCCGAGGAAGTAGAGCACACCGTCCAGGCCGATGGTATTGATACTCTGGCGGGCACTCTCAGCCACGCGCGGTTTGGCGTGGAAGGCGATGCCAAGTCCTGCGGCGGATAGCATCGGGAGGTCGTTTGCACCGTCACCCACGGCGATGGTCTGCTCCAGGTTGACCTTCTCCATCTGGGCGATGAGCTTGAGCAGGTCGGCTTTGCGACGGCCGTCCACAATATCGCCCACATAACGCCCCGTGAGCTTGCCGTCGTCGCCAATCTCAAGCTCGTTGGCATATACATAGTCGATTCCGTACTTGCGCTGGATATATTCCCCGAAGTATGTAAAACCACCACTGAGTATGGCAATCTTATAGCCGGCACGCTTGAGGACCTCCATAAGGCGGTCCACACCCTCCGTGATGGGCATATTTTCTGCAATCTCCTGCATAACAGATGCATCCAGCCCTTTGAGCAGCGCTACGCGGCGGCGGAAGCTCTCTTTGAAGTCGATTTCGCCGCGCATCGCACTCTCGGTGATGGCAGCTACCTGATCGCCGACCCCGGCGCGTGCCGCCAGTTCGTTGATGCACTCGGTCTGGACAAGGGTGGAGTCCATATCAAAGCAAATCAGGCGGCGCATACGACGGAACATATTGTCCCGCTGGAAAGAGAAATCGATCCCCATCTCGCTTGAGATATGCATAAGCTCTGCCTGCAACTTGTCGTGGTTGTCAGGCACGCCGCGGATGGAGAACTCTATGCAGCTGCGCACCGACGCATTGGACTGCTGGAGGCTCTGGCGGCCGGTGAGGCGCTTTATTGAGTCGATGTTAAGACCGTGGTTGGAGATAACCCTGGCCGCCGCAGCTATCTGTTTGGCGGAGAGGCTGCGGGCTATTATTGTGAGAATGTAGCGGTTCTTCCCCTGACGGCCGACCCACTCCTCATAGTCATCGTCCGTGACCGGTTCAAAACCAATGGCTACTCCTAGCTCAGTGGCCTTGAAAAGGAGCTCCTTCATCACCTGCCCGGAGCTGCGGGCAGAGATCCGGATAAGGATACCCAGCGATAGGCTGCTATGGATGTCGGCCTGGCCGATATCCAGAATCTGGGCATCGAAACGGGCCAGTATATCCATCACCGATGCGGTGAGGCCGGCACGATCCTTTCCGGTGATACGGATCAGGATCTGCTCCATCTTTTTGGTCTTGGTCATTGTATCTGATAGTTAATTGCAGCCGCCTTCGCAACCACCCTCACAGCCCCCTTCGCCGCAACTGCCGCCCTGGCAACCGCCGCACTTGTTGAGGCCGTTCTTCATCTCATCTTCAGTCGCTTCGCGCACCTTGAGAATCTCACCGGTAAAGTGGAGGTCTTTGCCCGCCATCTGGTGGTTGAAATCCATTGTTACGTGCTCCTCGCCCACCTTGACCACGGTACCGGGCATCACGCCGCCGTCGGCGTTCATCATCGGAATCACGTTCCCTTCAAAGAGAATCTCCTCTGCCAGATGGCCGTCCCGCATAAAGATGGTCTTGGGGAGGTCAATGATGGCACGCGGGTCGCGCTCGCCATAGCCCTCTGCAGCAGTGAGGCGGAAGTCAAACTTGTCGCCCACTGTCTTGCCCTCTATGTTAGCCTCAAATTTGGGCAGCAGGTGGCCTATTCCAAAGATAAATTCCAGGGGACGGGAAGCGTCGCAGCTGTCGGCAATCTGTCCGTCCACCTCGAGTTCATATATCAAACTTACTACTTTGTTGTCACTGATTTTCATAACTTATTATTCTAATTTGCGCAAAGATAGGCAAAAAAATAATAAAGAGCGCAGCCCTGGTATGGGTTGCGCCCTTTATTTCAACGATATAGGCCGTGGCCTATTTGATATCGATCTGTTTTGTTGCAGCGGGCTGCACAACGACCTCTTTCTTAGGCAGATGTACATTCAGGACACCCTTCTCCACCTTGGCCTCTATCTTGTCGCAGTCCACATCGTCGGGCAGCAACAGGGTCTGCTGGAACTTCTCGTAAGAGAATTCACGGCGCAGGTAGCGACCTTTCTTCTTATCCTCCTTATGTTCAGATTTCTTCTCCATGTTGATGTGGAGGTAACCCTCGTTATCCACGCGGACATTGAAATCTTCCTTGTCGAGTCCCGGTGCAGCGAGTTCTACATCGTACTCTTTTTCGTTTTCAATTACATTGATTGCAGGAGCCGTATAATTGGTCCTGGTCATCCAGCTGTTGTCGAAAAAGTCATTGAAAATGTCCGGCAACCAGCTATCTTGCGTTCTTCTTACAGGTAACATAGTTCAAAAACTTTAATCGTTCCGGTTTCACAGCCCTCGCGGGTCCTTATTCCCGGGACCCCTTGCGGAGTCGACATAGTGTAAATCAAACTGGATGCCAACGGCCAAAAATGGACATATTGTCACCGTCTGCTGACAATATGTCCAACAAAATGCTAACTTTGCATGGTAATAATCAGAAGGATATGACAACCATAACTCTTTCCACCGCGTTGATAAGGCTTCTGGTGAGCGTTGCCCTGGGGGCGATGATTGGGGCGGAGCGCCAGTTGCACCATCATCCGGCAGGTTTCCGCACATTCACCCTTATTTGCACAGCATCCACGCTGGCAATGATAGTGTCCATTTATCTCTGCCAGTCCAATACCGACCTGCTGAACGGCGATCCCGGGCGAATTGCGGCATCGGTACTCACCGGCATAGGTTTCATTGGTGCCGGATTGATCCTTAAGGGGAACGACGGTGTGTCGGGACTTACCACTGCCGCCTGCATATTCTCATGCGCGGTTATAGGGCTTGCTGTCGGGGCCGGAATGCTGCTGCTCTCTGCAATCAGCGCAGTGGCCGTTCTCATTATCCTCTGGTCGTCATTTTTCACCAAGCGTAAGGATAAAGAGAAAACGCAGTTATAAGCGGGCTTAATTGGTTTCCGGGATTATTATCTGGTATGCCTTCCCGGACTGATTGGTGAGTTTGTCTGAGCGCAGCCACAGGTTTGCCCGTTTGAGGGCAGCGTAGCTCACACCGTTTTTCTTTGCAAAATCCACCAGGGAAGGGACCGGGCCGGTTACGGTAACGGTCTTTGCCGGACGGCGGTATGGATAGAGTTCAGAGGGGTCAATCACATACCCGAACCGCTCCGGATGCTCCATGAATAGTTTGGCGGTGAGTATGCGGAACATATACCGGGATGTCTCTTCAGAAAGGTAGAGATCCATGGCGCTCTTCTCTTTCTGCTCCTGAAGCCGTTTGGAGATACCACCCTGCCCTGCATTATAGCTGGCCGCTACGGTCATCCAATCCCCATAGCGCACGTATGCCTCTTTGAGATATTTGCAGGCAGCAATGGTCTCTTTCTCGATATTGTAGCGCTCGTCCACCTCGTCGTTTACCTCAAGCCCGTATTGCTTTGCGGTGGCCTTTGTAAACTGCCAGAGCCCCGCAGCGCCGGTCACGGAAACCGCCTTGGGGTCAAGGTTGCTCTCAATCACCATAAGGTATTTCAAATCCTCTGGAATTCCCTTCTCCTTGAGTATCGGCACAATCTGCGAGAAGTAACGCAGGCTCCGCTTGAGCATCAGGCTGGATGTGGTGTGCATATAGGTGAAGGCCATAAGTTCACGGTCCATACGCTCATAGAGATCGTCACGTTCAAAAGTAATGCGCTCACCCGCAAAATCCACGTAATCGGGAACCGAAGGTGCTTTGGGGTGAAGAGGGATGTCCTGGGCCTTTACGGCTGTAGCGGCAATCGCGCAAATGAGAATCAGAATTAATTTTTTCAAAGCTGTCTGGAAAGTTTAATGCATCTCTGCAAGGATGTTATATACTGTTCTGTTTTGAATCTTGGTGAGGGCGTCCTTGCCACCCTCTGCAATCATGGATGCGGGGATGGTGGAGTTGTCAAAAATCATCCACTTGTCCACTATAGGGATATACATGTGGATAAGGTTCACTATGCCCTGCACATAGCGGCGGCGGACGGTGGGTTCTGAGACGTTGTGACCGCCGGAAGCCACCCGCCGGGCCACGCGTTCCACGGCGAGGTCGGGAGAGTTGAGCCAGAAATAGATAAGTATCACTACATATCCCAGGTTTTTGGCATCCTCTATAACCCTCATCAGGCTCCTGGTGGCCAGGGTAGTTTCGACTCCGAAATCGGCACGCTTGTCCAGCAGTTCGTTCATGCGCTCCAGCATGATGCGGCTGGCGCGGATGGCGGCAGCCTCCGGTTTGTTGGGAGAGAGGCGCTCCGCAATCTCGTCGGAATTGACGCACTCCTTAAGGCCGAACATCTCGGGTAAAATGGTATACGACGCCGTGGTTTTGCCAGCGCCGTTACAACCCGATATGATGTACAACTTGGGCATTCGGCCTCTTTATAAGGCCAAATATACTAAAAAAATGCCAGATGGGTCATTTGCGGGTCACGCCGTAGCCGAATAGGGCAAAATCGCCCAGACAGGGGTCTCCCGGGAAAACCTCAGACAGGGCGTCGGTTATCTCAAGGGCGGTCTTTATGTCTGCGCTGTTGCGGCTGGTAAGCTCCATTTCACGGGCGACGGTATGCACGTGAACATCAAGCGGAATGATAAGCTCTGCGGGAGAAGTGTTGCGCCACAGCCCCAGGTCTACCTTGCCGTCACGGCGCACCATCCATCGGCGGAGCATGTTGATCTTTTTGTTGGCCGCATGAGGGTCGCTCTTGCGGCAGTATATCCGGGTACGGAAATCATCTGCAGAGAGGCTCTCGAGGGTTTCATTAGCCTCGTAGTACCGTTTGAGTGCCGCACATATATCAGAAAATTCATTCCACATCACAGTACGATGGAGCGAGCAGGGTTCGCAGCGGTAATTACCACGCATCACATAATCGTATGGCTTCCAGCCCATCTCGTCAAGTGCCCGGCCGCAGTCGCGCACTATCATCACCCTCCTGCCCCACGCCAGATGGGCCGCGATTACCGCAGCTATCTCCACATCCTGCAACACACACTCGCCACGCCGGTACAACTCTGCGAACCGGGTCGGAAAGGCTATCGGGTCCTCCTTGAAATAGACGGGATTGTTATACTTCTGCGCATATTCCCGCAGTATCGCTGCATTTTTATTCATATTTGCTAAGGTAACGATAATAATGCAACCCACAAAGTCGGCGTCGCTTTTGCTGCGGCGGCACTTACCTCCAGAAACTTCCGTTCGCTACGCTCTCTCCATCCCTCCCACAATCAGCTACGTCATCGCTGCGCGATAACTAGCATCTTGCGGGCCCCTCCCGTTTTACGAGGGCACGGGCGCCCACGGTTTCTTTAAGGTAAGTGCCGACCTCCGACAGCGCGATGCCTCTTTGCCGGTGTTATCGCAGACTTTGACCGACAGTGTCAATAACGTCCCGGAAACTGGGACGTTATGCGCATATAAGGCCATTTTTGACAGTAACGTCCGTGTTTATGGGACGTTATCGACACTTCGCAGTAATTGCTTGAAGTTTATCCCTTATATAACGGACAGCCTTCGCAGCCGGAGCCTGATTTGGAGCATGACGAGCACGTCGGTTTCTTTTTGAAAAAGATGCGATAAACTGCGAAACCGACTGCAGCGGCGATAATGGCGTATGCTATGATATTGAGAATCATTAACAGAATCAGTTAAAGTATAGCTGCAAGATGATACACCCCGAATGCCGCGAGCCATGCGACGGCAAGGGTGTAGAATATCACGAACCACGCCCATTTGCGACCCGCCTCTTTGGCTACGGCACTCACCGCCGCAACGCACGGGAAGTAGAGCAGCACGAAAATCAGGAACGACCATACCACAGGCTGGGTGAAGACCTTGTTGCCCTGGGCATCCACCGCCTGTTGCAGCGCCCCACCAACCGATGCCTCTTCAAGTTCCGCACCATCAGCAGAATAAAGCACTCCCAGTGAAGAAACCACCACCTCCTTGGCCGCAAAACCCGTGAGCAGGCTTACGCTCATCTTCCAGTCAAAACCGAGTGGCGCAAACGCAGGCTGGATGGCCTTGCCTATCTGGCCGATATAAGAACTTGCGGTGTGCTCAGCCTCGCTCTGTCCCTCCTTTGCGCGGGGGAAATAACCCAGCGCCCAGATAATCACGGAGGCGGCCAGGATCACCGTACCCATCTTCTTGAGGTACTGCGCACTCTTGTCCCACATGTGGCGCAGGGTGTTGCGTACGGTTGGGAAACGGTACGGCGGCAACTCCATCACAAACTGGTCGGAAACATTCCTGAACACCAGCTTATTCATAAGCAAAGATGTAAGTACCGCCACCAAAATACCTGCCAGATAAAGACTTATGAGCACAAGCGCCTGATTCTTCTTGAAGAATGCGGAGACGAACAGCAGGAAAACCGGCAGCCTCGCGGAGCAGGACATGAACGGGATGGTAATGATTGTAAGTATCCGGTCTTTGCGGCTCTCCAGGGTTCTCGTCGCCATTATTGCGGGGACACTGCATCCAAAGCCGATTATATACGGGATGAACGACTTCCCGTGCAGGCCAATCTTGTGCATGAGCTTGTCCACAATGAAAGCTACCCGGGCCATATAGCCGCTGTCTTCAAAGAACGATATAAACAGGAACAGAATCAAGATATTGGGCAGGAACACCAGCACCCCGCCTACCCCGGCTATTATTCCGTCCACAACCAGGTCGCGCAGCATCCCTTCCGGCATTATGCTCCCCACCCAGCTGCCAAGCGCCGCAATGCCGGCCTCCAGCCATTGCTGCGGATATGCCCCGATGGAGAATGTAGCCTTGAACATCAACCACAGCAGCAATATCAGTATCGGAATACCCAGCCATTGATGGGTAAGGATGGCGTCCAAAGAGTATTTGCGCTTCTTGTTGTCCTTCTCCGCAGGGGTGAGAGTTTCGCTGAGCGCACCCTTTATAAAGCCGTATTTAAGCCCGGAAATAATGCTTTTTATGTCGTCGCGATACTCTTTCTGAAGCTCGTCACGAACAGTATCACAGGTTTGTTTTATTGCCTTATAATTCGGGTATTTACCCACCATATTGTGAGTAACACTATCATTCTCTATCAACTTAATCGCCACATAGCGTCCGTGGTACTGGTCGCGTATCTGAACGTTCTCCTCCACCAGCTTTTTTACCTTGCGGATGGCACTCTCCACGTTGTCGCCATAGTTGATATGGATATGCTTGCTACCGGCGTTGTCACAATAAACCTCAACGATTTTGGCCAGCACATCGTCTATACCCTGTCCCGTGCGGGCCACAACCGGCACTATGGGAAAGCCGAGCATGCGCGCCAGGCTGTTATAGTCCAGTTTGTCGCCGCTCGCCAGCAGCTCGTCGTACATGTTCAGCGCCATCACTATGCGCGGGTTCATGTCAATCAGCTGGGTGGTGAGGAACATATTCCTCTCCAGGTTGCCGGCATCGACAATGTTGAGCACCACGTCGGGCTTCTGCTCTACGATGTAATTGCGCACGTATATCTCCTCCGGAGAGTACTCCGTGAGGGAATAAGTGCCCGGCAGGTCTACAAGGTCTATCGTATATCCGTCATGGAAAAAGGTGCCGACCTTGGATTCTACCGTAACGCCGCTGTAGTTGCCCACCTTCTCGTGCAATCCGGTGGCAAAATTGAAGAACGATGTCTTGCCGCAGTTGGGATTGCCGACCAGGGCCACCCTGATATGCCGGGTAATCTGCTCTACTTCAGAGGCGACATGCTCCTCTATGGTGCCGTTGAAATTGAAGTCGGGGTGGCTGTTCTCGTCAAGAGAGACAACCTCTATGTTCTCCGCCTCGCTGCGGCGCAGCGATATGTGGCTCCCCATTATCTCATACTCCACGGGGTCCTTCAGCGGAGCCTTCTTAAGGACTTTCACCGTCTGTCCCTTTACAAAGCCGAGCTCCATGATCCTGTTGCGGAATCCGCCGTGACCGTGAATCTTGGCTATCACACACATCCCCTTCTCAGGGATGTCGGCCAGTGTCAGGGATTTCTCTTCTTCCATATCTCTAGTGTAAAAGGTTTGCAAAAATAGTCAAAATTACTCTTACCGCAGTGCCCTCATTGCATTGAGTACCGCCAGGACCGTAACTCCCACATCGGCAAATACCGCCATCCACATGGTTGCAATGCCTGCAGCGGCAAGGATAAGCACGAGAAGCTTTATGCCGATTGCGAACCAGGTATTCTCGCGGGCGATGTGGATGGTACGGCGGGCGATCCTTACCGCCATCGCCACTTTTGACGGGTTGTCGTCCATCAGCACGACATCGGCAGCCTCAATAGCGGCGTCGCTGCCAAGCGCCCCCATGGCGATGCCTACATCGGCACGGGCCAGCACCGGGGCGTCGTTGATGCCGTCACCGACAAATGCGAGCTTGCGTCCGCGGGCCATGCCGCCCAGCAACATCTCAACCTTGCTGACCTTATCGGCAGGCATAAGCTCTGCATAGCACTCGTCCAGCCCCAGCTGCTTAGCCACCGCCTTGCCAACCGACTCGCGGTCTCCTGTCAGCATCACCGTGCGGGATACCCCAGCCGCCTTGAGCGCTGTTATCGCCTCGGCAGAGTCTGCCTTCACGCGGTCAGAGATAACGATGTGACCGACATATTCAGAGTTGATGCAGACATGAATGACCGTCCCCTCCTTGTGGCAGGCATGCCAGTTTGCACCGCAGGCCTCCATCATCGCCGAGTTGCCGACGCACACTGTTTTGCCGTTCACCAAGGCCCTGATGCCTTTGCCGGCCACCTCTTCTACATTCTCCACGCTGCAGTCATCATTCTCCTGCGGATATGCCGCGCGCAAGGATGCCGCAATAGGATGGGTACTGAACCGCTCTACATGTGCCGCCAGATGCAGCAGCTCGCGCTCCTCAATAATCTCCGGATGCACTGCAGTCACCTCAAACACACCTTCTGTAAGGGTACCGGTCTTGTCAAACACCACTGTATCAAGCTTTGAAAGGGCCTCCAGATAGTTGGAACCTTTGATGAGGATACCTTTGCGGGAGGCGCCCCCGATGCCTCCGAAGAAACTGAGCGGGACGCTGAGCACCAGCGCGCACGGGCACGAAACCACCAGGAACATAAGCGCACGGTAGAGCCAGGTGGCAAAGTTGCCGCCAAACAGGGGCGGGACAATTGCCAGCAACAAGGCAGCCACAACCACTATCGGAGTGTAAACCTTTGCAAAGCGGGCGATGAAGTTCTCGCTGCGCGACTTGTTATCGGCAGCATGCTCCACCAGTTCCAGAATCCTGGATGCGGTAGATTCTCCAAACGCCTTGGTTACGCGCACCCGCAACACTCCGCCCAGGTTGACGCAGCCGGAGAAGATATCGTCACCTTCTGCAATCTTGCGCGGCACGCTCTCTCCGGAAATGGCTACGGTATCGACAGATGACGTTCCCTCAATTACAACGCCGTCCATAGGCACTTTTTCGCCAGGCTTTATCACTATAATATCACCAACCCGGACAGAATCGGGAGCTACGACCTCTACGCTGCCATCCTTCTCCAGGTTTGCAGTATCGGGACGGATGTCCATCAGGTGGGCTATGCTGCGGCGGCTGCGGCCTTCGGCGACAGTTTCGAACAGTTCACCGATTTGGAAAAACAGCATCACGAACACCGCTTCTGCAAACTGCGGCTCCGCCTCCGGCAGAAAGCCTATGCAGAGAGCCCCTATTGTGGCGATGCTCATAAGGAAGTTCTCGTCCAGCGCCTCGCCGTGAGACAGCCCCTCCACCGCCTCTTTCAAAGTGTCGAAACCAGCGACCAGATAAGGTACCAGGAATACCAGCAGAAGCTGCCAGGTAGCCAGATTGAAGCGCTTTTCAACGATGACTGCCGCAACCAGCAGCAATGCCGCAACAATAATCCTGACAACTATGGGCTTTATACCCTCTTCTTGATGATGTTCGTGATGATGTTCGTGTGCCATATCTTGCATTCCTTTGATTTACGGTGCAAAGATATGGGGCCGGTTGTGCAACTCAGTTGCAAAAGAGTTTTGTTTATCAGCGGCAGTCTGGACAGAGGCCGGTCACCATATAATTGACAGATTCCGCCTGATATCCCTCCGGGAGGGAAACCTCAGGTATAGGTATATCTTCCAGGCAGAATGTCTTCCCACAGCGGCCGCAATAGAAGTGGATGTGGGCGTCATCGTCATGATCGTCGGAACAACTGTGGCACAATTCGTAGCGAATGCCATCACCGCCGTCGGGAAGGACATGTACCAGATGCCGCTCGCGAAAGAGGGCCAAGGTGCGCGATATCACGCTTTTATCCACACTCTCCAGTTGCGTCTCTATCTCGCTCATGGATAGCGGCCGGTGCTCTTTAACAAACGCATTGGCAATCATGATGCGGTTGGCCGTGGGTTTAACCCCATGGTGCATCATCAAATCTATTATATCGGTCTCTTGCATGATTAATAACCGTCGTTCTGGGTCAGTAAGGGGTTGAGGATAAGTATGTCGGCCGGAATGGGGAACAGGTTTGTGTATCCTGTCCGGCTCTCATCGGGCAGTTCGGGGCGGGAGGACCATCCGCGAGAGAAGGTGCCAAACCGGATCTGGTCCTGGCGACGCCACCCCTCCCACGCAAATTCAATCATCCTCTCTTTGAGCAGGCCCTCCAGCGATATACCATTCATGGGTTTTGCACCGGCACGCTCGCGGACCATATTGACCAGCGGCACTGCAGACGCCATATCATTGCTGCGGATCAGAGCCTCCGCTTTCATCAGCAATACGTCTGCATAGCGGAACATTACCCAGTCGTTGTCCATCAGCTTGCCATCCTTCATGGCAGATGGATCCAGCTCATATTTCTTCATCCGGGCGCCGGCAAGCTTTTCATGGTCGCTGCCGGTGACATCCAGCGCAACCGCTTCCGGCTGATATATCACACCTTTGACGGGATTTCCGTTCAAATCGGTAGCTTGTCCGGCCCAGTAATTTATGTCAAAGCGGGGGTCCTGGTTGCCCTGGCGATAATTATTAGCATACAACACCTCCAGGGTGGCAGATGTCCCGTTTTCGCCCGTAAAGCCGCATGCCGCAGCATGGTCGTAGTGCCGGGAGCGGAAAAGATACTGGTTCTGCGCGGTGTACAGACGCTTGTCCATGGGGATGACAAAGATATTCTCGGGCGACTTTTCGTTATACACTTCAAAGTTGGAGGCGTAATCCGAGGCAAGTTCATAGCCAAAGCCGGCAATCAGGTCGCAATAGCGGACCACCTCTCCGTAATCCTCCACCCCAGCATAAACCCGCGCATTGAGCCAGAGTTTAGCCAGGAGGAACCATGCAACCGGGCGGGTGATGCGGCCATAATAGGCGCCATAATAATTGCTCCGGGATAAGGCGAGGTCGTCGGCAACATCAACCAGCTCAGAAACCACAAAATCAAACACCTGCTTGCGCGAAGACTGGGCAACAGACGACATGGATACCTTTGTAGATGTCACGATGGGGACCCGGCCAAAGAGATCCAGCAATTCGTAGTAGTAGAGGGCCCTGATGGCACGGGCCTCGGCCTGCCAGGCGGGGTTACCGTCCAGAGCCTCTATAGCCTGGTTGGTCATTACCACTACTTTGTATAGATAATTCCACGTATTCTTCAGGGGGCCTTCTCCCGAATCCCAGGTATGGAGGTGGAGCCTCTGCCAGATGCCCCCGTCGTACCAGTCGCCGCTGCGGGTAGGCAGCAGCGCCTCGTCGCTGGTTATGGTATTCAGGTCATAAACGCCCTGGTAGGTTCCTGCCAGCCCCTGCGAAGAGCCGGTACCGCCAAACAGCGCGTACAACGGGCCGAGGGTGCTCAGGTAAAGGGTATTGTCATCTGTGACAATATCGTCGGCGGGGAGCTGCGAGGCAGGTGTCTCGTTGAGGTATGTACAGCCCGTTATCAGCAGTATGGTAAGAAATGCTATCTTTTTCATATCAGAACTGGATGCTTATTCCCGCGGTAACTGTGCGGTAAACCGGATAAGATATCTTGTCATCGAGACCGAATGTTCCGTCTGCCACATAGGAGTTTATCATCGGGGTCAGGCCAGAATAAGAGGTCAGGGTGCAAAGGTTGTTGACAGAGAGTGAGAGGCGCAGGTTCTGCACCACCCCTTTTACGGGGATGTTCCAGCCGACGGTTACATAATCCACATTCAGATAATCTCCCCTCTCCAGCCAGTAGTCGGTGACGGTCTGGTCCACGATATTCTTTTCCGGAGCCACCTCAAAAACGTTGTAATACGGCAGCGAGCCCATGTTCATATAGGTCAGGGCCGTACCGTTGTATATCTTATGCCCGAAAGCCCCGTTGACCTGTACAGAAATGTCCACGGCCTTGTAGCGGAAGCTGACGTTACTGCCAAGCATAGCCTTGGGGGTCGCCTGGCCGCACAAACGGGATTCACCATCGGTTTCGTAATAGTATGTACCGTCTTCCCTCTGGGCCAGGCCTGTGCAGTGAGGCAGGTAGAATACGCCGAGCGGCTGGCCGACAATCTGGAATACCACATCGTTGTCCCCGCCGCCATGGAAGCCGGCACCGTTCATGGATGCTATACCCTCCACGTCGGGCGCCTCCAGATACTGTCCCTGACAGTAACCGCTCAGGGAGATAAGCCTGTTGCGCTGCAGCGAGAGGTTCATGTTCACATTGAGCTGCATATCTTTCTTCCGGATTGGATTAAGGCCGAGGGCAAACTCAAAACCGCTGTTGGACATCCTGCCCAGATTGGCCATGAGGTGGTCGTAGGCAAACGGAGGCACGCTCACCTGGTAGCCATAAAGCATGTCGCGGGTGAGCGAGTAGTAATACTCCATAGTGAACACGATGCGATTGTTCAGGAATGATGACTGAACGCCGGCATCAAAAGAAGAACGCACCTCCCACTTGAGATCCGGATTTGCGTTGCGAACAAGGGTAAACGCCACCTCCGGATTGCCGTTAAGGTTGACCTCTGACGACGGTGCCACCAGCTCCAGGGAGTTATACGGGCCAAGAGCATCCTGGTTGCCGGAGAATCCGTAACCGACGCTGAACTTCAAGCCGGAGAGCCACCCGAGACCTTTGAAGAACTCCTCCTTCCCGGCGTCCCAACTGCCCGATACCGAGGGGAAGAGGCCCCAGCGGTTATTCGGACCGAACTTTGACGATGCATCTGCGCGCAGACTGGCAGAGAGCGAATACTTCTCTTCATACGAATAGCTGGCCCCTGTCATGAACGACAGCATCCTGGTCTTGATAGTAAACGAAGCAGTACCCTCCCAGGGGCGCACCGCACCCGCCTGTATCGCATTGATGCCAAAGGCGTTGGTCTTGAATCCCGTCGTTGTGGTAAAGAACCCCTCCACCCCGGTCTGCTCGGTTTCTGCCAGCAGTGTCAAATCCATCTTGTGGCTCCCCATCCTGCGGTTGTATTCCAGCATCACCGACCCCAGGAAATCGCTGGTTTTTGTACTGCTCCTGTAGGCTTCTCCACCGGACCAGATAATGGTCGGAAAGAAATGGCTGTCATCGTCAAAATTATGTCTGAAAGAGCCGAAAGCCGTCAACTTAAGGTACTGCGACAGAATAGCTGCAAACTGCAGATGAGTGTTGAAGTGTGCCGCCTCGGTATCAAAAGTCTTCTCCAGCAGCGACACCGGGTTGTTGATCTGGCTCGCCGCCGGAATCTGCAAATAGCTCCCGTCCGGCTCGGCCCCTGCACGATAGGTCGGATTGAACGCGGCAGATGAGTAGAAGAGGTGCTGCATGTCGTGCAGGTCATGGTTCCTTTGCAGGGAAGCGAAGATGCCAAGGTCAAAACTGATTTTGCCATCCAGGGCCGTCTGCCCCACATCAAGTTTGAGGTTATAGTTATTCAGCCCGTGTTTCTGCACTATCTGGCGACGGTCTAGATACCCGATAGAGGCGCGGTAATGGCTGGTCTCTCCCCCACCGCCAAAGGCTATATGATGGTTTTGGACCATGCCGGTTCGCAGAATTGACGATGGCATGTCGGAGTCGAAACCGTTATCGTTGTAAACGTATCCGCGGGCCCCGTTCTCGCGCCTGAAACCAGCTGCAGAGAGCATCTTTAGGTTCTTGCTGGTTTTCATGAATCCGGACATACCGTCGTATGAGATCCGGAACGCACCGCCGCGCCCTTTTGTGGTTGTCACGCGGATTACACCGGACGCGCCGCGCGACCCGTACCGGGCGGTCTCCGAGGCATCCTTAAGGACATCAAAACTGTCTATATCACCCGGATAGAGCGTTTCCAGCGTATTGATGTCTGCCGTAACACCGTCGATTATAATCAAAGGGTCGTTACCGCCGGTAAGCGACGTGGTACCGCGCACACGCACCGCAGAGAGCATGGCAGCCTGGTTGGCCCCGGAGATGGCCACACCGGCCGCCTGCCCGCTAAGGGCCTCCAGACCGGTAGTCACCAGGCCCTTGTTCATGTGATCTTTGGTCACGGTGTGCGACACGGCCGGCACCATAGCGGTCGAATCCGCCTCCTGTGCGGCAAGTTGCACCGGCAGCATCGTCGCAGCTAGGATTATCAATGTTTTAAAAGTATTTATTCGCATGGTCGCGGGGTTACGGTTATACTTACAAATATAACGAAAGAAAAGAGATAAAGAAAGAGGGCGGAATCGTAACCGATCCCGCCCTCATCTATTGTTTCCAGTACTCTGCTAGTATCCGAAAATCTCCTCGCTGGTGAGGAACTTAACGGGGCCGAGGGTACGGAGGAAGTCGATATCCATGTCGTTCTGGTCGCCGAGGATACCGTAGGAGTACTTGCGGTCCTTGACCCACTCCTGCTGGTAAGCCACAACATCGTTGATGGTCATATCCTGGACCTTCTCAAAGAGTTCGCGGTCCAGAGGCTCGTCGAGACCCATATCGCGGCAGTTTACATATTCGCGGATCACATCCATGCCGGTGGTGCGCTCTGTGCGCAGGCGGGTGATGATGGCGTCCTTTGCAATTGCAAACGCATTCTCGCTGACGGGCATGTTGTTGATTATCTCAGCGAATGCCTCCACAGCCTGCTGCAGCTTGTCGTTCTGGGTAGCGATAAATGCACCGTAGAGGTACTTGCCGTCGCTGTAGTGAGGGCTCTGCATATTAGCCTGGGCAGAATATGCAAGGCCGCGGGCCTCTCGCATCTCCTGGAATACAACGGCATTCATATTGCCGCCAAAGTACTCGTTGTAGAGGGTACGTGCAGGGTCGCTCTCACGGTCAAACTTGCGGTCATCAACAGAAATCTGATAATAATAGAGCTGACGTGCGTCATACTGTGCAAAGAATACCTTGCTCTCGTCGGCAGTGATAAAATCGTCAAAGTGTTTTACCAGCGGTTCGGGATTCTCTGCGATTGTGTGGTTTGCAGCGATGCAAGCTTTCACGTCCGCCTCCTTGTCGGGGCCGTAATAATAAATTTCATGCTGCTTGGTCACCAGGTCGCGGATAGCCCCCAGAATCTGCTCGGATGTAACGGCAAGAGCCTCCTCGTTGGTGAGGGTAATCTTTTTGATCTTTTCGGGACCTACAGCGATATATGAAACCAACGCCTGGAAGTTGGCGCGCTGGTTCATCTTTCTGTTCTGACGTGCCTTGAGGATGTCGTACTTAGCGTTCAAGAGGATATCCTCGTCGGGCTGTGCATTCGCAATCAGGTTCTCAACAAGGGCGATAGCCTCGCCCATATTCTCCTTGAGGCCGGTAATGGAGATGGTGAAGGTGTTGTCGCTGCAAATAAAGTTGTAGTCGCATGCAAGCGAGTACATCTTGCGTGCTATATCCTGGGCGCTCATGGTGTCGGTGCCGAGATAATTCAGGTAATCACCCACATAAGAGAGTACAGGGTTGTCGTTAGAGCCGCTGTTGAATACAAACTGTACGGTGAATATGTCGTTCAGGGTGTTCTCCTTGTAAATCAGATCCACGTTTGCAGCGACATTGCTGATAGAAAGATCCTTGGAGAAATCCAGGAACACAGGTTCGATGGGCTTGGGGACGTTGGCCACGATCTCCTTGAGGAAATCGCTGGATGCGTCGCGGTTCATGAAGATAGGGGTGATTGCGGGAGCAGAGATCTTCTGTACGTTGGGATCCTCCCCTACACGCTTGTAAATTACAGCGTAGTTGTTCTGGCAGAGATACTTGTTGGCAAAGTCAACAACATCCTCCTTGGTCACCTTCTCGATCTCCGAGAAGCCCTTTACGACATCTTTCCATGCGATGCCGTAACCAAAGGTGTATGCAAACTGCAAAGCGCGGTTGCTGTTGTCGGCAAACTGGCTCTGCTGCTGCAGGCGCGCATTATTGATGCAGGACTTGACATCCTCTTCTGTAAAGTCACCGGCGCAAAGCTTGGCAACCTCTGCGAGCACAATGTCGCGCACCTCTTCCAGAGTCTGACCCTCTTTGGGGCGACCCATAGCCATCATACAGCCATAGTCGGGCTGCATGTTGGCAAAGGCATATACGCCTAGGGCCTTCTGCTGCTGATTGACGTCGAGGTCGATGAGGCCGGCAGTGCCGTTGAAGAGAACGGAAGATGCAATCTCGGCGACGGGATCAATCTCAGGATTAGCAGCTACGCCGGGGAGCCGCCATGCCATGGTAACACTCTCTGCCTCAAGACCATAAACCTCCTTTACAACAGGCTCGGTAATATCCGGCTCCGGTTCAAACTTCAGCTCGGGAACCTCTTTGGGCTGCATACCGCCAAAGTACTTCTCCACAATCTTCACAAAGTTGTCGGGGTCAAAGTCACCGCTTACGCAGATAGCCATGTTGTTGGGCACATAGTATGTGTCGTGATACTGCTGAACAAGCTTGATTGAAGGGTTCTTGAGGTGCTCCTGGGTACCGAGCACAGTCTGGGTACCGTAGGGGTGATGAGGGAACAGCGCTGCGTCAAGAGCCTCGTTTACCTTGCGGTTGTCCTGGGTCAGCGACATGTTCTTCTCCTCATATATAGTCTCAAGCTCGGTGTGGAAACCGCGGATCACGGCGTTCTCAAAACGGTCCGCCTGGATCCTTGCCCAGTTCTCAATCTGGTTGGCCGGGATGTCCTCCACATAGCAGGTCATATCCTGGGAGGTGAAGGCATTGGTGCCGGAAGCTCCAATGGCAGACATCAACTTGTCATATTCGTTGGGGATGGAGATCTTGGATGCCTCGTAGCTGATTGAGTCAATCTTGTGGTAGATAGCTGCCCGCTCGGCCTCATCCGTGGTCACGCGGTATACCTCAAACAGGTCGGCGATCTCATCCAGCATAGGCTTCTCAGCCTCAAAGTCGCCTGTGCCGAACTTCTGGGTACCCTTGAACATCAGGTGCTCAAAGTAGTGGGCCATACCGGTGGTCTCCGCCGGGTCGTTCTTACCGCCGACACGTACGCAGATTGCGGTTTGCATCCGGGGTTCATCCTTATTCACAGACATATAGACTTTAAGTCCGTTGTCAAGGGTGTAAATCTTCGTTTTAAGAGGGTCGCCATCGTAAGTCTCGTACTTCTTGCACGAAACCAACGCGAGCAGGACCATTACAAATAACAAACTGATTCTTTTCATTTTATGGGTGGTTTTCGTATTTTATGACGCAAATATATATATAATTTAGTACCTTAGCCGCGCTTTTTATCAATTCATGTTTCTATGCCTTTCATTTCGAAACGCGGCGATTTGATGCCTGCCTCCCCTATCCGCCGGCTGGCACCGCTTGCAGATGCAGCAAAAGCCCGCGGGATCCACGTCTATCACCTGAACATCGGCCAGCCCGACCTCCCCACCCCTCAGGTTGCAATTGACGCTATCCGCAACATCGACCGCACCATACTGGAATACAGTCCCAGCCAGGGTTACCGCAGTTATCGCGAGAAACTGGTCGGCTACTATAAGAAATTCAACATCGACGTAACTGCCGATGATATCATAATCACCACCGGCGGTAGCGAGGCGGTGCTTTTCGCATTCCTGAGCTGCCTCAACCCGGGCGACGAGATAATAGTCCCGGAACCGGCATACGCGAACTACATGGCCTTTGCCATATCGGCGGGGGCTGTGATTCGCACCGTAACCACCACCATAGATGAGGGCTTCTGCCTGCCCAAGGTCGATAAGTTTGAAGAACTTATAAACGAACGCACCAAGGCGATCCTTATCTGCAACCCCAACAACCCGACCGGCTACCTCTACACCCGCAAGGAGATGGAGCAAATCCGCCAGCTGGTCAAGAAATACGACCTCTACCTCTTCAGCGACGAGGTTTACCGCGAATTCGTTTACGCCGGCACGCCTTATATCAGCGCCTGCCACCTTCAGGGTATAGAGCAGAATGTGGTGCTGATCGATTCCGTGTCCAAGCGCTACTCCGAGTGCGGCATCCGCATCGGCGCCCTTATCACAAAGAATAAAGAGCTCCGCAAGACGGTGATGAAGTTCTGTCAGGCGCGCCTGAGTCCGCCTCTGGTCGGCCAGATTGCCGCAGAAGCATCGCTGGAAGCTCCTGAAGATTATACAGCAGAGGTTTACGAAGAGTATCTGGAACGGCGCAAATGCCTCATCGACGGCCTCAACAAGATTCCGGGCGTATACTCCCCCATCCCGATGGGTGCATTCTACACCGTGGCAAAACTCCCCGTTGACGACAGCGACAAGTTCTGCCAGTGGTGCCTGGAGAGTTTCGAATACGAGGGCGCGACTGTGATGATGGCTCCCGCCAGCGGTTTCTACACCACAGAAGGGGTCGGCCGCAACGAAGTCCGCCTCGCCTACGTCCTCAAGATAGAAGACCTCAAGAAGGCCCTAGTAGTGCTTCAGAAAGCCCTGGAAGCATATCCCGGGCGCGTAGATTAATGCTCGGCGGCAAAACCATAATCCTCGGAATAGAATCCAGCTGCGACGACACCTCGGCGGCCGTGCTCAGCGACGGTGTGTTGCTCTCCAATGTCATGGCATCGCAGGAGGTGCACCGCAAATACGGCGGCGTAATCCCGGAACTGGCATCCCGCGCCCATCAGCAGAACATCCTGCCGGTGGTGCAGCAGGCGATAGAGCAATCCGGCATCCAGATGGACGATGTAGACGCAATCGCCTATACCCGCGGCCCCGGCCTGCTCGGCAGCCTGATTGTGGGCACATCTTTCGCCAAAGGACTTGCAATCGCCTCCGGCAAACCCATGATTGAGGTCAACCACCTGCAGGGGCACATCCTCTCCCACTTCATAAAGGTTCCCGGCCGCGAAGTGGACCATCCGCAGTTCCCCTTCCTGGCGCTGCTAGTCTCCGGCGGCCACACCCAAATTGTGCGAGTGGACGATTATCTGGATTTCACCGTTCTCGGGCAGACCATAGACGACGCCGTGGGCGAAGCTTTTGACAAGTGCGCCAAGATGCTGGATCTGGGCTATCCCGGCGGCCCCATAATAGACCGCCTTGCCAAAGAGGGCGACCCCAGGCGCTTCCGTTTTGCAAAGCCGCACATAGAGGGGCTTGACTTCAGCTTCAGCGGCATCAAAACATCACTGCTGTATTATCTGCGTGACAGTCTTAAAGAAGACCCCGACTTCATAGAGAAAAACAAAAACGACATCTGCGCCAGCTTCCAGAAGGATCTCATAGACATCCTGATGAAGAAGCTGATACGCGCCACCGAGATTACCGGCATCAAACAGATTGTGGCCGGAGGCGGCGTGGCGGCCAACAGCGCCCTGCGCGGAGCCATCACCTCAGAAGGCGAACGCCGCGGCTGGAAAACTTTCCTGCCGGAGTTACGCTTCACCACCGACAATGCTGCCATGATAGCCATAGTCGGTTACTACAAATACCAGAAAGGCATCTTCTGCCCTCTTGACGCAGCCCCGATTTCCCGCGCAGCCGACTACAATCTATGAAGATTTTCGAGGTCGCATACCCCTTGAACCATAAACCGACGGAAGAAGAACTGTTCTCCGCGGCCACCCGTGCATGCGGCGTTCCGGCTCGGAAGATACAGCGTTGTGACATTGTCCGCCGCTCCCTTGACGCCCGCGGGCAGCCTGTTTACCGATACCAGATACGAGCCCTTGCAGAGGACGACGAGCCTGTCAAAGAGTATCGCTTCGACTATAAAAACGTAACATCGGCACGGCCGGTAATCATTGTAGGCGGCGGTCCGGCAGGCATGTTTGCAGCCCTTAAGCTGCTCGAGCGCGGCATCAAACCGATAATACTTGAGCGGGGCAAGGATGTCCACGCCCGCAAGCGCGACATCGCCGCAATCAGCCAGAAACAGACAGTCAACCCCGAATCCAACTTCTGCTTTGGAGAAGGTGGTGCCGGGACATTCTCAGACGGTAAGCTTTACACCCGCAGCAACAAACGGGGCGACGTATATGAAGTGCTGCACCAGATGGCAGCATTCGGCGCACCCGAAAGCATTCTGATTGAGGCCCGCCCCCACATTGGCAGCGACATACTGCCGCGAATGGTAGAAGGGATACGGGAATGCATCACCAGCCACGGCGGCGAATACCATTTTGAGGCACATGTTACAGACATAAAGCCTCTGGCAATCGGCAGCGACCGCTGGGAGGTAATATGCGACGGCGGCCTCACGTTCAAGGCGCACGATGTGATACTGGCCACCGGCCATTCCGCCCGCGACATATACAAACTATTCGACAGCAAAGGCTGGGCGCTTGAAGCCAAGGATTTTGCACTGGGCGTGCGTGCGGAGCATCCCCAGAGCCTAATCAACCAGATACAATATCACGGCCGCTGGCAGCCGGGCATCCCCGCCGCAGAGTACTACCTGGCGGAGCAGATAGACGGCCGCGGAGTCTTCTCCTTCTGCATGTGCCCCGGCGGCATACTTGTTCCCTCGACAACCGAGAACGGCGCCCTTGTGCTCAACGGCATGTCCAATTCCCAGCGAAATGGAGCCCTCGCAAATGCCGGCATTGTGGTGCAGGTTTCTGCTTCCGACGTTCCCGAATATGCCAAATACGGTACCTTTGCACTCTTGGAATTCCAGCGCGAACTTGAGCAGAAGATGTTCGCCTTCAGCAATTCCCTCCGCGCCCCGGCACAACGTATGGTAGATTTCTGCCGCGGCAGACAGTCGGCCAACCTGCCAAAGAGCTCCTATTCCGCCGGCACGGTATCAGCCCCGCTCACAGAGATTCTGCCGCCTTTCGTAGCCGACAGCCTGAGCAAAGCATTCCCTATGTTCGACCGCAAGATGCACGGCTACTACACAAACGACGCTCTGCTGCTCGCCTGCGAATCCCGCACATCATCGCCAGTCCGCATCCCCCGCGACCCGGCAACCCTCTGCCACCCGCAACTTCCCGGCCTCTACCCCTGCGGCGAAGGCGCAGGCTACGCCGGCGGCATCGTCTCCAGCGCCCTCGACGGCATCGCAATAGCTAATACCATATAATCAGTCAATATCGAAAGCAACTTTGCAATAGATCAACCAGAGTCGGGAATTGGCCTCTGAAGCCCCTCTGTGCGGCAATAACAATTTCTTTGATTACCGCATTCCGGTCTAACTCTCCACTACTAAATATTCTTCCAAGGTGATAATAATTAAGGCACCCACCCGCGCACACTTTTTTACGGAATAATACCGCAGAATCGTTAAATTTGCATATAGACTCATTCAATATGCTATTCAACGAAGACAAGCGCATCCAATTCCCCGTTAGGTTCTTACAAGAAAAGAACGTAATCTATGTAGATAGTCAGAAAGGTGAAGCACTCTCTTACATAGAGAAGAACCGGAAGAGAATCTCTCATCATTTTGGAGCAGCGGGCTATACATTCACCTTCTTGCCCGAACTTATAGATAGGCTCTCCCCAGAGATGCTGCACTACCTGCTGCCTGGTCAGAACGATAATATCCTCGTTGATGTTATTTATCAACGCATCCTGGCGCTGGCTGGCCTCAATGCCCAAACCGGCTTTCTTTACAAACAGAACTATTACATCTACTTCAGGCCGATTCCCGAGGGGTCACAAAAAGAAATAGAAAGAGCCATTGATGAGTTTGTAGTTTATTTGAGCGAAACAGAGGAGCCGGAGTCTGGCGGAATCTTGTTTAGCAAAATAATAGCAGAAGAGTCAGATGAGCTGATACCTGTACCAAGTAGACTTGAAAAGGCTCGTATTAGCAAGAAGTTAGGATTGCCAGATCTGTTTGATGACACCAGATTCTCAATTAGAAGAGAAGAAGAATCTCTCGACTCTCGTGCACAAGCCATCATCGATGCATGGGAGAAAATAGAAAGCGAATTCGGCGTTACGCTTCAGGATGTAGAAATACTTCTCGGCTATAGGGTAAAACTCAGCCGCATGAACATCTCCATCGCCGGTCAGATAACACTCCCCGACTACGAAAATAAAGAAGTCAAGATGGACGACCTGACTAAGGCTGTATACTTCTACTATCTCAAGAATCCCAAGGGCGCACGACTCAAAGAACTTCATGAGCACGAGAGAGAAATCCGCAAATACTATCTTGGCATCACCGGTCGGGATAATATGCTGGAGATTCGCAGGAGCGTCCACAACTTCCTCGACCCTTACGGCAACAACCTCAACGTATGTATGTCACGCATCAAGAAAGCCTTCAAAGACATTGTCGGCGAACGCGTCGCCAAATTCTACTATGTTGATGGCGCCTATGGAGAGCCCCGCACTATCGCCCTTGATCGAGACTACGTAATCTGGGCCCATTAACTTCGATGCAAGCCTTGCAGCCATTTCTCATTCTCAGCAATGATGGCGAGCTTTGTAAAAAAGAACAACAACTATGGTAATACTCCCCGATGCAGCAAGGTTCAGCGAAAGCCTGTTCGAACAAGACCTTCAGAACATCCCCATTGAGATGAAAAACGATATCGACCAGCTGTTCAACGAACTGGCCGAATACCGCAATAGCGAGACATTTCATCGAATCATCGATTTTTGCGCCTCGTTCCGTCATATCGCACCGTTCAATGCACTCCTCATCCATATGCAACTCCCTGGGTGCCGCTATGCCCTGACCGCCAACCAATGGAGGCATGTCTATGGCCGCAAACTCAAACCAGATGCCCGCCCCCTCTTCTACCTCAATATGACGCCCGTCGGTGCCTTGTATGACATCAGCCACACCCTGCCTATTCACAAAGAGCATCTCACAGATCAAGATATACTCGATAAGGTAGCACGTCCATTCAAGGGTCAGGGGGAATTCGATAACAGGCTGCTCAACAACCTTCTCTCAAATCTAGCCTTCTATGGCATCGCCTGTGATCTGGACTTTGTCGCATCCGAAAGATTCGCAGCATACATCTGCAAATACGAGAAACTGGGTAAAGTACACACCAACTACCAGGGCGTTGACTGCACCTTCGATTGCTCCTTCCCCTACTACCTCGGTGTCAACAAATCATACAACAACCTAGAGCGCTTCCAGTCCGTCTGCCACGAACTTGGCCACTTCTTCTGTCATCACTTACCACCTCAAACCAAAGACTGGTGGGACCAACGCCCAACCGACTCGACTATCCGGGAGTTTGAGGCAGAAATCACAGCATACCTCGTATGCAAGCGCCAAGGCGTTATCCCTCCAAACTCAGGAGAATACCTCTCAGACTATGTAGCTAACCACGACGAGATTCCGCACAACTGCAGCATCAAAGCCATAATGAATGCCGTGAGTGAGATCGAGAAGATGCTCATCCCTGTCGACTACACAAGTGGCTACCTCTATAAATACGACGAACGCTTCCGGAAACAGGTCCAAGAAGCACATCGCCGCATAGATAACAAAATGAAACGTAGTAAGAAAGGCCGTCTATTCCTTCTCTGATTCGTTATCAAAGATGTCGTAAAGTGCCTTGTGAAGACCCTGCTTCTTCATAGCTGCCCACATCCCACTGGCCTTAGTCCGGGCCATCTTATACCTGATTCCCATCACAGCCACACCTTCTCCGGTGGCGCTAAAGTTGAGCGCGTTATCAATGTGGAGGTCCTTTGCCACCTCAACAGCATCCTGGTTGGCGCCAATGTAAGCAAGCGTCCACCCTTTGCTGCGTAGTCTGTCCACCAGACTAATTATTGTCTTTCCGCAGTACTCTTCAGAGGAATTCTCATAGCCGTCAGTTATCACAGTTGCCAGCACTCTGTCATCCTTATGTACAAGCCCCTCCAGCTCATTCAGCGTTTTTCCCATTGCATCATACAATGGAGTGCAACCGCCTGGTCTGTAGTCAGCCTCGGTGAAGTCCGCGATTGTCTCGATGGGTACGCGGTCGCGACGCATCTTTATCCCCTTCATACCGTTCCCTTCAAATGTCACAATCGTCACGAAGTTCTTCTGGTCCGGGAATTCCTCTTGGTTCTTCCGGATACCGCTCAGTACCTCGTTCATGCTGGACAAGGTCTCTTTGTAGATGGACGACATGCTGCCGCTCTCGTCCAGAATGATCACATTGTAGATATTCATCGCTCTAAGATTTATTGGTTTCTGGGTGCAAAAATACACCCGCTACGCGCGGATACATAACTCCTGCAAGGCTTGCAGTTTTTTGCATTTCTGACTGGATGTGAGGACCTTTGTTCCCAGAAAGCAAAACCTCATAGATTATGTCCAAAATAAGCAAACGCCCCATCCCCTGCCCGTCCTGCGGCCATACCGGAGAATTCACCCTCTGGGAGAGTGTCAATGTCGATCTTAACCCCGATATGCGCGAGAAGGTCCTTCGCGGAGAACTATTCCGCTGGACTTGCCCCAACTGCGGTGAGACCTTTACCGTCCCCTACGGCACGCTGTATCACGACATGAAGCGCAAGTTCATGGTTTACTATCTGCCGAATCGTCCCCAAAACGGCGAAGGGCTCAAATTCCGTGGGCCGAATGGACCCTATCGAATGGATGAAGAGTACCGGCATCGCTGCACCTACGACATCCACGACTTCCAGGAGAAGGTACAGCAGCTTGAATCTGGACTGAACGACTGTGCTATAGAGGTACTGAAGCACGTAGCGTTGTACAAAAGAACGCCAGAAGGATTGCCGGCAGACTCGGAGTTCCGCTTCGGTGGCGTGGTTCCAGAAGAGGGCGACAACCGAGTTTTGCTATTCCATTGCGTGTCACCAAGTATGGACGAGAGCAAGGTAGTAACCATTCCCTATTCTTCTTACGAGGACCTGGCGAAGGATTCTATGATTGAGAAAATATTCGAGCAGGACGCCGATTTTCCGGAGGTTAGCCAGACGTTTTTGAATAAAGTATTGGGGCGGTAAACTAAATTACATTCTTATTAATTAATAAAGGGACTCACCGAAAAATAACAGCCACTTCGATGAGTCCTTTTATCATCCAATGTTTTCTAACGATAGCATATCAGCCTTTTAGCTGATTGTTAATCCACTCTTCAAGGCGTTGCTGGTAACAATCTGTCTTCTCGACAGCATTATCGATTATGTTTACAATGCTATCAAGGTGGCCCTTTCCAATACTCGCGCCATCAAGTAGAATCTCATATTCGTCGCAATCCTTCGCTTTTACTTCAACCATGCCAGAATACTTTAACCCATTGACATGGAAACTGATGTGTGATTCGAATAATTCCACATTTGTGATCCCCCACGAAGCGACAATCACATCTTCCTTCAGTAGCCGTAAGGCAATCTTTCTTATCGAGTCATACATTTTCGCCATATTACATCTAATATATTTCAAGCACAAATATATTAAATATAACAACAAATAGCAATAGTTATCGTACATTTAATATAGTGTCTCCCAAAAATTGTTTGAAAGAGTATATTTTTTAGTAAATTTGCATATCCGAATCATCAGAATAATGGAACTAAGAGTAAAGGAAATCCTTGCACAGAGGGGGATTACCCTCAAGGAATTTGCGTTGTCATCAGGTATAAGCCAATCAAATTTGAGCAATTACTTAAATGGCAATATTTCTCCAACCTTAGATACGCTCAAAAAGATGGCGACCAGTCTAAACGTCGACATCGTTGAGCTATTTAAAGAGAAAGACGATGTTGAGCTTTATGCTAAGCATGATGGGATTCTCTATCCTATTAGCAAACAAGACATTATTGGTATTATTTCAAAGAAAAAGCAATGAATATAATTGTCCTGCAGGGGCTCCTGCAAAATACCGGTGTTGAAGTTTATTCTATTTTTGATAATAATAAGGCCAGCGAATCTTATGTAAAGACCCGCTTTATCCAAGATGATGGTTTTTCATGGGACACTTATGTTCCTTTTATTGATAGAAGAGCAGGACTTGAGATTGATGACGAGGAAGAGTTGGCGGCGTATTTGATTTCTTTAAAGCCCTACTTCACGCCCAGTGCGATGGAGCAATGGAGAAAAGACGAACTTGCCAGAGGCCTAATAAGTGGTGATGTCACCCCTGAATTCTTTAAAGTATTATTGTCGTTCAAAGAGGAATTTGAAAACTTCCCGGCGAATCCTAATCCTGCCAGAAGGATTCAAGATATTAAAGATGCAGGCTACACATTGGCATCTGTACCGCGAGCAGCTGGTCTAAAAGGGTTTAATCGAATCCTTCTTCCAATCCCTCTTCACACGGAAATGGGTTATGAGGCATTTACACCACAGTTCAAAGCTCGAGTTATCAGACTGTTGAGCCAAAGGAATGCTTATGAAGCTCGTGTTACAGCAAAGAAAGCCTTGATTCCTGATCACAAGTTCTCTGAGGTTCGTTGGGACGATGCCACAAAGGGTGAGAATCCTATGGAGATGACCGACGCTGAGATTAGGCAGAAATTCCAACTCTTAGACAACCAGAGAAATCAGCAGAAACGCGAAATATGCCGAAGATGTTTCCAGGAAGGGCATCGTGGTTCAATATACGGGATTAATTATTTCTACAAGGGCAATGAAAAGTGGGATGAGACTATCCCAACCAAAGGCAAGGCTGCTGAAAAAGGATGTGAAGGTTGTCCCTGGTATGATATTGAAACCTGGAGGCAGAAACTTAACGAAGAACTTAGTCGTCATTAATGGGCAAAATTAGAACATTTGGTAGTCTTTGCTCCGGAATAGAAGCTGCGAGTTTCGTTTTAGAGCCATTAGGTATTAAACCTCTATGGCTCTCAGAGATAGCGGACTTTCAGTCTCGTTTCCTGAAAGAGAAATATTCTGGAACGCCAAATCTTGGGGATATGAATGAGATTCCCAAGCTAATTGATGATGACAAGGCGGCTGCTCCAGATCTGGTTTGTGGAGGCACACCCTGCCAGGCATTTTCATTAGCCGGTTGGCGGAATGGCATCAATGATGACAGAGGACAACTAACACTCAAATATATAGACATTGTAGACGCCATTGATCGAAAACGAAGAGGTAAGGGGCAAGGACGGACGGTTTTCTTCTGGGAGAATGTTGAAGGGGCTTTAACTGACAAGACAAACGCATTCGGCTGCTTTCTTGCAGGGATGCTAGGATTAGATGAGCCCATCGTATCCCCTCTCGGTCAAATAAAAAAAGTCACAGATAAGGAGGGTAATGAATCTTTAGTATTTCCTAAGTGGCCAAATGCCGGCGTAGTTTACGGTGTGGAACGAAACATAGCTTGGCGTGTGTTGGATGCTAAGTATTTTGGACTCCCCCAGCAGCGGCGTCGCATTTATCTTTTAGGAGGTGGAAAAGATTTTCGTCCGGAAGAGGTCTTATTTGAAAAGGGCGATTTATTAGTGGACCCTTTCAAGGAGGATTCCGCCCCTAAGCAGCCTTCGTTATTTGCTGAGGCAGATAGTACGACAAAAGTTAGGTTCGACTTAACGAAAGAAATAGACGGGCATAAAGTTGAAGCATTCAGAAGTTATTCGGATTGCCTTTATGCTGCGTACGGAACAAAGTGGAATGGCAATGCTGCTGCTTTCAATGGCTCCTTGTTCTTCGCCCAAGATGGCCGTTTAAGACGGTTGAGTCCTTTGGAATGCGAAAGGTTGATGGGATTCCCTGACAATTATACACTACTGGATAAATGCAAGGATACACAACGCTATCAAGCTGCGGGTAATTCATGGGCTGTGCCTGTTATTAGATGGATTACAAAACGCCTTCTGAATAGGCCGAAGATTCAATTCCAGTTTGAGAACCCCAATGTAATAATAAACGACACCGAAATCTTTCTACTCGACGATTTTAATAGAGTCTCTGACAAGACATATATTAACGCCTCAAAGATGCCATATGACATCCATGTGGCCAATATGGTTGATATAGCAGATGTGAATTGTCCGGAGAAGTTCTATATTACAGAAGCCGGATGCCTTGGTATACTTAGGAGGAAGTATGAGCATAATGCTGGGATGAATTCACGGCTGGAAGCAGTATTGAAGGATTGTGTCTCGGCTGACGATTTGCGAAGATTGAATATCACTTAGTTGCTATTCTTATGAGTACATCTAAAACAAGGGAATCCAAGTTCCTTTCTCAACTCTCTCTATCAGAGTCTTCCCTACGTAATTACAAGGTAGCACTTAATAGCACCTTGTTACGAGACGCCCTTGAGCGAGATTTTGGTGTATCTTCGCTTTATGAGATAACAAATCTCGACACACTATGGAATCTTTATTGTAAAATCAACCAGCACCCCAAGAATGTTGCTGCCCATAGGGCATATTCCGCAGCTGTTATGAAATATATCCGGTTTCTCAACAATGGAGAGAAATATGGGAAGCGCATTGATTATAAAGTCAAAAAAAGACAGAACGCTAAAAACAAAAAAGGGTAATCATTTACGTTTTTTAACGATTTCCGCCAGGCGCTTGTTGCTGTACCAGCCAGTGTCTGGGTTGAAGTCAACCTCGACGCCGGTCAGGTATACGAAGTAACCCCAAAGGTATAGGGATTTATCGTCCAAGTATCCGTCAGCATCCGGCACTTCTACCTTCCATCGCTTCGCTTTCTCGGCGTATATCTTATGATCGGCCGCATTATCCACGTCAGCATAGATGTGGGTAATCCTGCCCCGGATGATGTAGTCCTCGTTCATCACGTGATGATTCTCCGTGAAATCAACGTAGGTATCCGTTTGGGCATCTCGCTTGCCTTTATAGCATCCTTGCCATGTCACGGTATCTCCTACCTTGAACGGATCTCCGCAGCACTGCAGTTGCCAGTCCTCGTAGTAGATGCAGACGCTGTCATAGCAATACTCCACGGCACCGTACTCCTGCAGCAGAGCCTTCAGCTCAGTCAGGATCTTCCACACACCTTCACTGTGGCTGTACATCCGCATCCCATCTCGAAGCATCCACAATGTGCTGTCAGTGCAACCGGTATTGCCGTTCGGATTCACACCCGCCTCCAGCAACACCCTGGCCACCTCAACACAGCGGAGAGTATAGCACAGCAGCAGATCCTCGGCCGTGAACCTTAACCCCTTGTCGATGAGGAACGCCACCATCCTCGCCTTCTTTGCGTCCACCTCCCTGAGCAGCCGCTCGTCCGCTTCCGAATCGCCGCTCCCCTTCTCCTCCCACAAAATATTCTCCGTCAGCGGCCCAAAGGCGGCTATAACGCTATTGATGGCATCGTCCGGGAGTTTCTCCCCGGACTCCACGCAGAACTTTAAATGCTGCTCATCCAGCCTCAATATAGCATCCATATAGTATCGCATCTCCGTAGTATAAAGCCAGATGCCTTAGATGCTTCCGAAGAAACCCCGGGGCTTTACGTCCGAAACGACTCTGGCAGAAAAAAGGCGGTGTATGGATTCAGGCCTGCCTGGCTCTCCGGTTCCTACATCAACGTCGTATGCTTTCGCCCACGACTCTACGCCCGAAACGGCTGGGGTACACCGGCGCATTGCCCTCCACCATCTTATTCCGGCAGCGCCTCCGGATTACCAATCCGGCGCTCATCCGGCTACCACCGCCTACCTTTCACGCTTACAAATGCAAAGGTATCCTGCTTCCCCGTCAACAAATAATTCCTGCAAGCCTTGCACGGATTTCAGGATACTGGAAATAGTTATGACCTTTGTGACCGTATCCCGAAGAGCATGAAGGTTGCGCTTGATGCCGGGTAGCGGCAATAACCGTTACGGCTGATGGTGGTGTAGCGTCCACCCGGGATGCTAAGGCCGATGTAGCATATCGTGGTAAATGCGTATTGGACTTGCAGGTTCGAGCCCTGCCATCGGCCCAAAAATAATCAATTGCGTTATGGCAACCTTGAAATGTGGAATGTACTCCTTCATAATCAATTATGAGGAGTACTGCGACAAATATGGATTTGAGGATTACACATATTCGTTAATGATACGGATGTGGGATTATCCCTTGTTTTCAGAAGCCATTGAAAAGAGATTCCTTGCTCCGGGCGGGAAAATGATATTCACCAGCGATGAGGGCGACCACCTTCTGGACGCCTTCAAAACACTTGTCGACGAATCAAGCCCACTCGATAAAGAGATTGAATACTATTCAGAAATTGACGGCCCTCAGCAGGTATTCATTAAGCTAAAAAAGACAATACCCCCTCGATACCGCAATCTGGTCTGGTATTATATCACTTTCGACTTCGATGGTGATTCTTTTGTGCATTGTCCCGGCGTAGGAAGTATGCGTCTGGACACGCACACCATAGAACCGGAGGACATTAAGAAGTTCGTCACAGAATTGGAACAGGAACGGGAGGCCCTATGGGCTAAATTCAAAACAAAGACGCCATGAAAGATAAGCAAGCAAAAGACCATTACATAACCATCTCCCCGGACCTCGATTATTACTATCAGGATGAGGAGGGAATGTGTGGCGGTTCTACAGATGATGTAATAGAGAACACCGATAGGATAATCCAGCCATTGTTTTCTATCGTAATACCTGGCATATCAGAATGGTGTCGTCGCTACGAGGATAAGACAGACTTCACGAATACCGAAACCGATCCATCCTTCGACTGGAAACGGTGGCACCGTGATGGTCTGTTGTTCGCCCAGGAATTATACCGACAAATGCCAAGAAACTATAACCTGTTGTACGACCCTCCATTCGAGGACAGGAGTGGAACGCTTTCATCTATCGATTTCTCCAAGGACAACGTTGAAGCCATTATTAAATCGCTTGGCGAACACCCGTATCTTCCGGACGCAAGGCCATCGTACAAATATAATGTGGCCTTCCAGATTTCAGACGAAGAGAAAGATACCCTGGCTATCACAATGACAGTTGGCAACTACACCCACACCCTGCGAGCGCATCGCCCCAAGATATTCAACTACTTGCGGATGTGGATGGAGCGTGTCGTTCTCGATGAGGAAGACGTCATTCAAGATGTCTGCTTCTTCGGTGATACCTGGGCTATTCAGATGATACCGCAGCGCATAGGCCAGTTTACCCAGATGGGGCAGCTTCGCGTGGTTGACCACAATGAAGAAGAGTTGTTCAGCGCATATGTGGACCGCAGGGAATTCATCCGCGGCCTCTATCTATCCCTACTAAATCACCTGGGCTTCGGAATCTTCTCGACAGAGGAGTTCCGTGCTGCAAAATACCCGGAAGGCGAAGAGTTGGTAAAACGCTGGCAGCCCTACAATGACCTTAGGTCAGACATCATCGAATGGTACATCACGGATGATTTGTACTACAACTCCCCTATCCCTGCCGACACCGGCTCTCGCCTGGTTAACGAAACCGTGGTCATATTTTCGGACTGGGGATGCTGTATGTGGGACACAATGGGCTGCGGCTGCGGAGACGAAGGAGGCCTCTTTCTCGATTCTGGCGAATACGACATGGACATACCCGGCTTCAAAGAATGGAACGCCCGTTGGGGCGATCCCGACACCAATGCTCCAGATTACGAAAGCTGGTGGCAAGAAGGATGGCGAATTGCCAAAGAAATCCGCAAGCGCCTTCCGCCTAGCATTGACCTCTACTATATGTGCTTTGACCCGGCCCAACCAGATGCGCACCCTGACTACAAAGCCCGTCTACCCAAAATCATTGTTCCATATCAATAGCGACGACCTATAGCCAACAGTGATTAACAGATTGTTCTCTAACGTTTTTTATAATGCTATTATTAATGTAAGACATAGAGAGGCTAATTATAGGGTCATTTGCCACAGGGGAACGATAAGAATATGATGACATTCCCTACATCAAAACAGAAATCCGCACCCATACTCATACAACACTTCCGTCGCGAATGGTTCTGAAACCGACACCAAGTCATCCTTGTATGTAACTGTGACAAACTCTCGGCACAACCCTTTCCAGCCATTCCAATAGCTGCAGGAAACATAGTAATGATTCCCGTCCTCTATCACGTACGGTGAGAAATCAATATTGCTCTCCGACACCTCCGAATAGATCTGTTTGAGTTTGTGGCCGGTGACAAACTTCAGGTACTTCGGAATCAACAAATCCTCCTTAGTGAAAATTAATGACCGGTTGTCATAATTCGCATGCCAGTAGAGAGGTAGAATGTGCCACAGTGTGGACAACAGATATGCTTGCCACGCCCCCTCTGCAGACTGCTCCACATTCGCATAGCGGAAATAGTTCAGGTGAGGAACATTGCTCCACCCGATGACATATATCTTACTTTTATCCCCGATTTCATGCCACTCACACTCCAGAACGTTCATCCTGTAAGTGCGTCGCAGAGTAATCTTGCTCAAACACTCGATGATATCCCCATACGACTTATCCTTGACCGTCTGATGAAGCTTGTTAAACGTTGCAACATACGACGGCTCAAAATGCCGCTGTTCCTTCGAGAATCCTTTGACATGATCCATCAGCAAAGCATTCCTTAACTCCTCGCGCTGCTTCTCATCCTTAAACGTTTTATCCTCCTTTGCATCCTTATACATATCCTCAATTGACTTGATAGTGATGGGAATCATAATAAACGGCCCGGACGCGAACAGAATCATAAGCTTTACCCAATTCTCGGCAAAATACTTCTTCGATATTTCATGACGACGCACCTCGTCTATAAAAAAGATGACGAAAACGATCCAACTGATTACGTATAAAATGACAATGACTATCATCGAGATGCTGTATGGTGACGCAAAAGTAGAGTCGCCGCCACTGCGCCACAAATACCTGCAAGCCTTGCAGAGATTTGTCTACAATGAGGACAACACCTTCCTTTGCATCCGGTAAGTGCATATCCCGTTGCAGGGACTGCTAGCAGATTTATCGTTTGAATTTAAGCACTTGTTGTGATAGTGGCTTTGAAAGGAGACCTATCTCCCGGTACTGCAGCGACAAGTGCGTCAAGGTCTCATTGTTAACCTCGGCGAGATTGATTCGCTGTTTAACTATGAGGCCTTAATTTGTTTGATAAATAAACGTACTTTTGCAACACTTGCATACTGCGAAGTCAAGGGGATTGATTCCGAGATAGCAGTTGCAATGCGGCATATGTCCGAAGGCGCTTAGGGCGTTAAGGGAGAGGCATAACATTGCATCAACCCGTCGGAACAACCGCATAAGAGAGTATGGGTGCCCATGCGTGAGAATGAATGTGTGCCACATAGTACATCATTCTGCGATACCCAGACAGCCACGGCAGGCTGCCTTACCGTAGTATGGCGGTAATACTCTCTTATTACTCCACAACGTCCCCTTTGTACATCCTGACACTGCCGTCTAAAGCGTTGACACGGACAAAGGTAGTAACGCCACCTTATAGGAAGGTACTCGCTCGTCTAGCCAGCAAATAACAGCGTAGCAGACTGAATGCTTCAGGCAATATCTCGCCCCGCTTTGTGAGGCTTTGATATAAGGCCGAACAAAGAAGGGGATCTGGGGGCGCGGGATTCAGTTTATGCTGACAGAGTGCAGCGAAGCGAAACTCTGTCAGCATCCCGCGATTGCCAGAAGCATTGCTGTCGCGAAGCATTTGCCGGGCTGTTGTGGGCATAAGGAATTCTCGTTGGCGATTAATCATGACTGGAATCCCCTCGAATATGCCCCTTAAAATTGGTTCTAGCGCCATTGACGGCATCTCCATCTCTATTAAGGCACCCTATAAAAAGACTAAACCCGCGTGTTTGATTACTCAGGGACACACGGGGATTCCATTTGCAAAGTTATACATATTCTCTATATTTGCAAATATATTCGTAGAGGGAGGAGATATGAAGTATCAGGATTACGAAGTAGCCTTTTCTTCTGCAAGGCTGAGCAAATATGTAATGGCATGTGGGGGTGACACTACTGCAGCATTGACATTATACCGTAGCAACATTCAGTTATGCCAAAAATTTTATGGGCTACTCAACGTATTTGAAGTTGTCTTACGAAATGCCATTAATGAGCATTTCAGGTTATATTATTCTGATTCAGACTGGATTTGTAACCAGTTAGGTAAAGGCGGCCTTCTTGAGTCTTACCCGCAAAGCAATCTTGTCCGACAGACTATCACAACTTTGCTTGCTTCAAGAAGATACACAAACGACCGGGTAGTATCATCGGTCTCGTTAGGTTTTTGGACTTATCTCTTCACTAAAGTTCCATACCAACGTGGTGGAAGGTCTCTTTTACAGATATTCCCATTAAAGTCCAAAGGGCTTGGGCAACGGGCAATATTCAATGAACTTCAATCAATCAAGTCTTTTCGTAACCGGATAGCGCACCATGAGGCCATTTGCTTTGACAGTACAGGCGCAAAAAGCACCACACCGGCTAAGGATTACTATGCTTTAATCCTGAAGTATGTACGGTTTCTGGGATATGATGAATCCCATCTGTTCTATGGCCTTAATGTATTACCAGACAAGGTTCTGCATAAGATAGATACACTTTAACAATATAAAACGAGGGCAACCGCCCGGCTGCCCTCGCTACTTCTTCTAGAAATAAACTACTTCTTGCAGCAAGGTTTAACGAGTCCGCACCAGATGCCGGCAGCGAGCAGGGCGCCGATAAACGGACCAACGATGAATGCCCAGAGTTGCTCGAGGGCTGCACCGCCTTCAAACACTGCGGGAGCGATACTGCGTGCAGGGTTAACAGAGGTGCCGGTGTAGTGAATACCTACCAGATGGATGAGGATCAGGGAGATACCGATTGCGAGGCCTGCAAAGTTGCCTGCGCCCTTCTCTGAATCGGTTGTGCCAAGCACTACGAGCACGAAGATGCAGGTCAGGATAATCTCGACTACCATAGCTGCTACAGGGCCTTCTGCGCAAGCATTAGCGCCGGTTGTAGTACCCTCTGCGCCTACAAACTGAACCATAACCCATACCAGTGCGCTACCGATGAATGCACCAATAACCTGGAACAGCATGTACAGGAGAGCATCTTTTGCACCCATACGGCCGGAAACCCAGCAACCCAGTGTGATAGCGGGATTGATGTGGCAACCGCTGATTCCACCGATAGTGTAAGCCATAGCGATAACGGCCATACCAAAAGCCAGTGCAGTACCAACTACAGAAGCAGTATCGTGACCGCAATTCAGACTGACAGCTGCGCCGCAGCCGAGAAGAACGAGCACCATTGTGCCCACCATTTCTGCTAAATACTTTTTCATAATATTAGTTTTTGTGTGTATAGCTTCTTCACCTATTTAAACAAATATAAGAATAATATTGAAAAAGTGTATCTTCGCAACGAAATATAAGACCTCTAATGAAGAAGAAACAACTGCTGCTCGGCGATGAAGCCATCGCGCTTGGAGCAATCAATGCCGGAATCGTTGGCGCCTATGCCTACCCCGGTACCCCCTCGACAGAAATTACAGAATATATACAGAACAGCCCTGAGGCCAAGGCCAACAACGTCTTTTGCAAGTGGTGCGCAAATGAGAAAACCGCAATGGAGACTGCGCTCGGCGTATCTTACGTGGGCCGTCGCGCCATAGTGTGCATGAAGCATGTGGGGATGAACGTCGCAGCCGACGGTTTTGTAAACGGCGCGATGGCCGGCCCCAACGGCGGAGTGATAGTGGTGGTGGCAGACGACCCCAGCATGCACTCTTCCCAGGGCGAGCAGGACACCCGTTTCTACGCCAAGTTCGCCTTTACCCCACTGCTCGAGCCCTCCAATCAGCAGGAGGCATACGATATGATGGCATACGGCTTTGAACTCAGCGAGAAATACCGCATCCCGGTGCTGATGCGCGTCACCACCCGCATGGCACACTCCCGCGCAGTTGTGGAATACGACGACACCATCCAGCCGCGCAAGCCGCTCTCCTACCCTGAGCCCTCCAACACCTGGATCCTCCTGCCGGTGAATGCCCGCCAGGCATACCCCATCCTGCTGAACAAATACTCCAAACTGGAGCAACTCTCAGAAGAGACAGATCACAATGTATATTACGACGGCCCCGACCACAGCATGGGCATCATTGCCAGCGGCATTGCATACAACTACCTGCGTGAAAACGTGGGCGACGAATGCCCCTGGCCGATTCTCAAGATAACCCAGTATCCGCTCCCCAAGGAGAGGATCCGCGCCCTCGCCACCGAATGCAAGAAGATTATGGTGATGGAAGAGGGCCAGCCGTTCATCGAGGAGCAGGTTGCAGGAATCCTCGATTCCGGATGTGAGATAGTCGGCCGCCTGTCTGGCGATCTCCCCCGCGTCGGCGAACTCAACCCCGACAGCGTCCGCGCAGCATTGAAACTGGCGCCGCGCGAGCTCAATGTCCCCTCGCAAAACGTAGTGCCCCGCCCGCCGGCATTCTGCCAGGGCTGCGGCCACCGCGACCTTTTTGCCGCCCTCAACGAGGCGATGGAGCGCTGGGACAACCACCGCGTATTCAGCGACGTGGGCTGCTACACCCTCGGCTACCTTCCGCCTTTCAAATCTATATGCTCCTGTGTTGACATGGGCAGCGCCATCACCCTGGCCAAAGGCGCCGCAGATGCGGGTTACTATCCCGCTATCGGCGTGATTGGCGACTCCACCTTCGCCCACTCCGGCATCACCGGCCTGCTGGATGTTGCAAACTGCAACTCCAACGTAGTAATAATCATTTCCGACAACGAAGCCACCGGCATGACCGGCGGACAGGAGGCTGCCGGCACCGGCAAGATAGACCAGATATGCGTTGCGGTGGGCATTGACCCCGCACACGTCCGCGTGGTGGTTCCCCTTCCCAAGAATATGGAGCTTATCCGCCAGATGATTGACGAAGAGATTGCATATCAGGGCCCTTCAGTTATTATTTCCCGCCGCGAGTGCATGCAAACGGCAAAACGTCACGCCGCAGCACGCCGTGCGGCAGAATCCCAAAAGTAACGCGCCATGAAAAAAGATATAATTTTAGCAGGAGTTGGCGGACAGGGCATCCTCTCGATTGCCGCCGTAATAGGTCACGCCGCAATCAAAGAGAATCTATACATCAAGCAGGCCGAGGTGCACGGCATGAGCCAGCGTGGCGGTGACGTCCAGTCCAACCTGCGCCTGAGTTCAGAGCCCATCGCGTCCGATTTGATTGCACGCGGCTGCGCCGATATAATAATCTCCCTGGAACCGATGGAGGCCCTGCGCTACCTTCCGTTCCTCGCACCCGACGGCTGGATTGTGACCAACACCACCCCGTTCGTGAATATCCCCAACTATCCCGACCAGGAAGCGGTGCTTGGCGAACTCAAGTCGCGCAAGAATGTGATTCTGCTGGATGTGGATGCCACCGCAAAGGCGGCCGGCAACCCCCGCGGCAGCAACATCGCCCTGCTGGGGGCATGCAGCGGCATCCTGGGCATCGAGCCCGACAAACTGGAAGCCGGCATCCGGGAGCTCTTTGCACGCAAGGGGGAGGCCATCGTAGAGGCAAACCTCGCCGCATTCCGCGCCGGCCAGGCAGCAGCAAACTGTTAGCCCATAGCAACGGAAAACCTTACTCCTTCTTCAGTTCTATTGCCGGATTCGTCCTCGCCGCCTTGAGCACCTGCCAGATAACGGAGGCAAAGGCAATGACTCCGGAAAGGAGTACAGCCACCACAAAGATCCACCAATAGCCTTCCAGCCGGTAAATAAAGTCTTTCAGGTATTCCTGGGCCGCATAAACGGCGATCGGAATGCCGATGACGCAGGCGATGCCGACGAGCACCATATAGTCCCGGATGGTTCTCCGGGCTTCAGAATCTACCGTGCCGCCGAAGACCTTCCGGACGGCGATGTCGCGGGATTTCTCATCGGCATAATATGTGCTCATGGCCACCAGCCCCAACAGGGCGATGATAATGGACAGGAGCATGAAGATCTCTACCAGTCTCATATTGTTGCGG
>JAGABI010000012.1 GCA_017614715.1 Bacteroidales bacterium
AAGAAAGACCAGAAGAAATAAGTCTTTCTTAGCAACAGATACAAGAAAAAGCCTCCGGAATTTCCGGAGGCTTTTTCTTGTTGTATGTTAGCTAGTTTATTTGAGCTCTGCGAGATACTTGATGGTGCGTACCATCTGAGAAGTGTAGGAGTTCTCGTTGTCGTACCATGAAACAACCTGTACCTGATAGGTATCGTCGTCGATCTTGCTGACCATGGTCTGGGTTGCATCGAACAGGGAACCGAACTTCATACCGATAACGTCGCTGGAAACGATTTCGTCTTCGTTATAACCGAAGCTCTCGTTAGCAGCAGCCTTCATAGCGGCATTGATACCCTCTTTGGTAACGTCTTTACCCTTGACAACTGCAATCAGGATGGTGGTGGAACCGGTCATGGTAGGAACACGCTGTGCGCTGCCGATGAGCTTACCGTTGAGCTCAGGGATTACGAGACCGATAGCCTTTGCTGCACCTGTGCTGTTGGGAACGATGTTCATAGCGCCTGCGCGGCTGCGGCGGAGGTCACCCTTACGCTGAGGGCCGTCCAGAATCATCTGGTCGCCTGTGTAAGCGTGGATGGTGCTCATGATACCGCTGACAACGGGAGCGTACTTGTTGAGGGCAGCTGCCATGGGAGCCAGACAGTTGGTGGTGCAGGATGCTGCAGAGATGATGGTATCCTCGGGCTTGAGGGTCTTATGGTTGGTGTTGTAAACGATGGTGGGGAGGTCGTTGCCTGCGGGAGCAGAGATAACGACTTTCTTTGCGCCTGCCTGGATGTGAGCGGCAGCCTTAGCCTTGGAAGTATAGAAACCGGTGCACTCGAGAACTACGTCTACGTTAAGCTCGCCCCAGGGAAGCTCAGCTGCATTGGGTTTTGCATAGATAGTGATCTCCTGACCGTCAACGATGATGGAACCGGGAGTTACAACAGTCTTACCGTCTTCAGCAAGTACGGCGTCCTTATATGAAACGGTGTGTTTGCCTTCACCAAACTTGCCTGCGAAGCCGCCCTGAGCTGTGTCATATTTCAGCAGGTGAGCAAGCATCTTGGGACTGGTAAGGTCGTTGATAGCGACCACTTCATAACCTTCTGCCTCGAACATTTGGCGGAATGCGAGACGACCGATACGGCCAAAGCCGTTAATTGCTACGTTTGTCATTTTACTAATTTATAATTAATTGAACTAAAAATATTACTCCTTTTTAAGGCGGTGCAAATATAATAAAAAATTATCTTTGCGCTAAGAATTGAAAATTATTTGCTATATTATGACGCGGGAGATACTTGCAATCAACGATGATTCCATTCTGGCAGCCGGTCTTACGCATCTTGTAACCCTTTTCCGCAAGTACGGAGACATCACCGTAGTGGCGCCGAGGCAGCCCCAGAGTGCCAAATCGGCCTCACTTACCATGGACACCCCGCTCCATCTGAACATGCTGCAGGAGCTGGGGCCCGACAAGGAGTTGGGGGGCGTGCGCTGCTACAGCCTGGACGGAACCCCCTGCGATTGCGCCAAGATGGGGATCAACATGTTCATTGAGGAGGGGCGGATGCCCGACCTGGTAATCTCCGGCATAAATCATGGCAGCAATGCCTCTGCGGCAGCTCTCTACTCCGGCACCCTCGGAGCGACCATGGAGGCTGCACTCTACGGCATCCCCGCAATAGGCCTCTCGGTGGATTCTCACGACGCACACCCCGATTTCTCTACGGTTGACAGATACCTGGACGAGATCCTGGAGCAGTTCTTTGCAAACCCGCCGGCAAAGGGGACCTATCTCAACATAAACTTCCCCGACATACCGCCGGAGAAGGTGCGCGGCATCCGTATGGCAAAGCAGGGACGCGGCCGCTGGCACAAAGAGTTCGTGCGGCAGATAAACCCGCGCGGCACAGAAGTTTACTGGATGGTGGGCGAATTCCTGAACCTGGCATCCGGCGACGACGACATGGATGACCACGTGCTGATGCGCGACGGCTACATTACAATAGTGCCCCACACTATCGATACCACCGACTATGCAGAGCTGGAGCGTCTCTCCCAGCTCTGGGAATTATAAAAGTGCCGCATGAAGTATTACCTCATCGCTGGCGAGGCCTCCGGTGACCTGCACGGCTCCCTGCTGATGCGGGCCCTCTATGCACGCGACCCCCTGGCGCAGTTTCGCTTCCGTGGCGGGGAAAAGATGGCTGCGGCGGGCGGAGAGATGGTGCACGACTACCGGGACACCGCGGTGATGGGCATCGTGGAGGTGATATCCAAGGCGCGGGAATTGCGGCGCGATATTGCCGCCTGCGAGGCCGATATTGAGCGCTGGCGCCCCGATATCGTGATTCTGATAGATTATCCCGGATTCAACCTAAAGATTGCCCGTTTCGCTCACGAGCGGGGCTTCAAGGTGTTCTACTATATAGCCCCGAAAGTCTGGGCCTCCCGCGAATGGCGGGTTAAACAGTTGCGGCGATATGTTGACCGGTTGTTCGTAATCTTCCCATTTGAGGTGGAGTGGTTCCGCAGCCGGGGAATCGAGCCTGTTTATGAGGGCAATCCGCTTGTGGACTATATAGATGAAGTGCTTGCCGCGGCCCCTTCCCGCGAAGAGTTTTTGCAGCGCAACGGTCTCGATTCACGGCCGGTGGTGGCGCTTCTGCCCGGCAGCCGCCTGCAGGAGATAAAGTTCCTGGCGCCGCGTTTCCGCCTGCTGACGGCAGATTCGCGCTTTGCCGGTTATCAGTTTGTGATTGCCGCCGCCCCGGGAATCGACCCGGAGGTTTATCGGGCTCATTTCCCCGCCCTGAAAGTTGTCAGCGGCAACACATATACGCTGCTCAAGCACGCCGCCGCTGCTGTAATAGCCTCCGGCACCGCCAGTTTCGAGGCGGCAGTGATCGGCACCCCGCAAATTGTCTGCTACGGCATGAACCCGATTACCTGGCGCATCGCCATCTCAATCCTGAAAGTACCGTATATAAGCCTTGCCAACCTGATTATGGGCAGGCCTATATTCAAAGAACTGCTGCAGGGCAGGTGTACGGCCGCTTCCATAGCCGACGAACTGGATAGCCTCACCGGCAACGCCTCCCGCCGCGCCGAAATGTTGCACCAGTATTCACTGTTGCGGGAACGGCTGGGCGAGAAAGGAGCCGCGGAGAGAATAGCCGCCCGGTTTTGACCAACCCTTTGATTGCTTATAATAGTTGTCTATCTTTACAAGATTAATTGCTATTTTAGAAATGAAGAAATACCAGGTTCGTACACTGATGGCGCTCCTTGCCATTTCTACCCTCTTATTTTCCTGTACAGTAAAAGAGCCGGAACCCCAAGTTATTGAACAGCAGCGATATGAATACCGCTTCTCAATAGCAGAGACCAAAGCCTTCCTTAATGATGACGGCGTATTCTGGGAGGCGGATGACCAGGTGGGCCTGTTTATTGGCGGAGGAGGATCAGCCGCGGCCGACGTGGACGTGACCACCACTCCCAAGACCATAGTATTCTCTACCGGCCAGCCGGTCAGCCCGGGCACAATGGTTTACGCATATTACCCCTTCCAGGCAGGGAACGCGGATGTCTCTGCGGCAAAAATCACCATCCCTGCGGTGCAATATGGCGGCTCACTCTCGGCCATGCCGATGGCGGGCATCCCCTTCTCAGTGTCACAAGGGAACGGGAACAGCGGAACAGTACATTTCCTGAACCTCGGCTCGATAATTGACTTCCGTATATATTCATCCAAATATTCCGGGGAGCAGATAGAATCTGTCACCCTTGCAGTCAGCGCAGGGGCTAATGCCATAAGCGGCGAAGCCACCCTGGACCTGACCGCAGTTAATCCCGCCGACGGGAGTTCGCTCGCGCTCAACTGGTCTGGGGGTGTGGCATCGTCTGTAAAACTTGTCCAGTCTGGCACAGTGGCAGCGAACAAGGATGCCGCAGTCGCAGCCGGGAGCATGTATATGGTTGTGGCTCCGGGCACCTACTCCGGCACAATCACAATTGTCACCGACGGTGCCACATACACCTTTAACTTTACCGACAAGGAATTCGAGGCTAACGGATTAAAAGGGTTCAACATGAACCTTGATAATGCCACCAGGATACCTTTGGCCCTTGAGAGCGTAAAGATGGCAGAATACCTTGATTATACAGATGAGAATCCGTATGATCCTGACGACTACTCCATATCGTATGTCAGTCAATTCAGCTCTACTGTAAGCAGTACCAACCGCCTGGATATGCCACGTCCGGTTACACTTACCTGGGCCTCTTCCCAGACAGGGAACATGAGCGTGGAGGTATATTACGATGCGGCACGCACCCAGGCAGAGCCGATGGCGTATGCCGTATTCAGCACCACCGCCAATTCCGTAGATGTTTACAACCTTATTCCAAACCGCCACTGCTATTATACCATAACCGCGGACGGCACGACTGTCGGCTCAGGGGACTTCTACACCAGCGGCCACCGCAGGATCATCAATGTGGCAGGCAGCCAGTACGGGAACGCATACGCCAACAACTGCCGTGACTTTGGCGGACTTGAGACCACCGACGGACGGAGAATAAAATACGGCAAGATATTCCGCGGCACCAATATGGACAGGACCACACAGGCACAGCAGGACTACATAAAACAGGTTATGGGCGTGGAGCTGGATGTGGATCTGCGCTCCAACCAGGTCCAGACGCCAAGCAGCGACGGCAGCAAAATGTTTAATGCATTGGGACTGGGTCAAATCCCGGTAAAAGACACTACCGTTTACCGCGGGCACACCCAGGAGACCTACAGCAGTATCTCTGATTTGACAAACAAAAGTAAGATGGGGGCAACCCTTACCAGAATTCTCAGCGCCGCATCCAACGATATCGGCATATATATACACTGTAAGGTAGGCGCCGACCGGACCGGCTTCGTATGCCTGATGCTGGAGGCAATCCTCGGCGTCCGCCAGGAATTGTGCGACGTCGACTACGAGCTTACCTCTTTCTGCGCCGCAACGGGTACCATCCCCTTGCGGGAACGCGGCAACACGAGCCAGACATATTACTATTATCCCCTGGGCATAGACCGTATCAATCAAAGACCTGGAGCTACATTCCAGGAAAAGGCTATCGATTATGTAGTCAACGTCCTGGGAGTTCCTGCCGTAAAGATTTCAGAATTCCAGAACTGCATGCTGGAACCCGCACAGTAAGAAAATAATTAAAAAAAGTATATTATGAACAGCTACGAATCACCAACCTCGGTCAAGGTGACTATCATGTTGAGGCGTACTATCCTGCAAGACTCGTACAACGATGATTACAACCAGCGACCAGACCGAAAAGACGATGACTATTTCTAGTCATCGTTTTTTTATTTCAGGTTGAACCTTACGCCCAGGTTGAGGGTGAAATACCAGGGGTTCTCCTTGTAGATTGTCTGGGGCGCGTTGCTGGCGGGGAAGTAGTAGGATACGGTGGGTTCGGCAAAGAGGCCGAAGGTGCGGGTGATGTTGTACGATGCGCCCAGCGCGGCGCCGGCGCTCCACATCAGGGGGATGTCGGAGAGCTGCGAGTAGTTGGAGGGGAAGCCGGCGCTGTTGTGTCCCATCACACATTTGGAGAGCATACCGTATGCTGATGCGTAGAAAGAGGCATTGCCAAGGTGGGCAAAGTTGACTCCCATGCCCAGGGGTATTCCGGCATATAGCAGGTCCTGGGCAGCCCCTGAGGGGGATATCCAGGTGTGCAGGTAGGTCAGACGCAGGCCGCTCTCGGCATATAAAACCGGGGTGAAGTTGTACCTGAACGAGATGCCGCCCGATATGGGGGCGGAGTGGTTGTAGCGTACCGACGGGGCGCTGTAAGAGTAGAATATTTTGCCGTTGTTGTCGGTGTAGGTCACCATGTCGGATGCCATACTTTTGAAACTTATCTTGCCGTTACCGAGCCCGTTGCTGGCAAGGAAGCCGGAAGCCCCAACAGAGAAGCGGCGCAACTGCTTTTTTAGCGGTTTGACCGGTTCTGCGAACGGGTCTTGTTTGGGGCTGACGGTTGCAGGTGCAGCCTCGGCGGGTTTGTTGCCGGACGGTGTGGCATCGCTGGCCACAACAGGGGTCTCTGTTGCAGCGGAATTGTTTGCGGAAGCAGTTTGTTCTTTTGTGGATTCAGCGTGTGTGACCTCTGATGTCTGCTGCTTTACAGTGGAGTCGGAGGATTCGCCAGAGCGTTGCGACAGGCTGCCGGAGGCCTTGCCTGAACGCTGCGCAAGGCTGCCGGAGGGTGCGTTGGAAGAGGCGGCATCGTTAGCTGTAAGTTTTGTGAGATCAACGGGTATGGTCTCGTCCTGATTGTTGTCTACGGGATCCACAGTCTCAATGGGAAGTGCTGCCTCAGCGACGGGCTCGGTCTCCAAAACGGGTTCAGATACAACTGTCACCTCTTCAGCTTTGCGATTCTCTGCGGTGGAAGAGGAGATGTCGCGACTTTTATCGGGATTGATTAGCAGCATTGCGCCGGCGGCACCTATCACCGCCACTGCAGCGGCATATTTGAGCCACGACAGGCCACGGCGTCCGCTGCCTGCAGAGGCGCCGGCCGCTACCATCTTCTCTTTAAGCTCTGCGAAGCTCACCTCAGGCTGCGCCCCGGCCACATTGCCGGCCTTTTCGCGCAGGAGCTCTTGCCAGTCTTTCTGTATGTTATCTTTACTTTTCATAATCCTTAATCATCTCTGCCAGATGGGCTTTGGCCCGGTATAGCCTCATTGCTGAGGTACTCTCGCGGATGCCAAGCGTTTTGGCGATTTCACGGTGGGAGAAGCCCTCAAACACAAACATATTCAACACTGTGCGTTCCATGTCGGGCAACTCCAGAATCATGTTATAGAGGTCTTCGTCCCTCACGCCTGCAATCCCGTCGGCAAGTTCGCTGTCGCTGGCGGCGGCCATGGGCACTGAGGCAAGGTCGCTCGCCTGGTGCATCGGGTCCCTCTTGCGCAGGTGCATCAGGCAGGTATTTGCCATGATGCGGCTAAGCCACGCCTTAAGGCTTCCCGGACCCCTGTCGCGGAACTTGGTCCAGTTGAGGTAAGCGCTCACAAAGCCGTCCTGGAACATATCCTGGGCCGTAGCAGGGTCGCATACATAGCGCCTGCATACAGATAGCAGATATGCTCCGTCTTTTATATAAGCCTGTTCCAGAGCTTCTATACCGTCCATAACAATTCCGACTAATAAATGCAAATGTGGGCAAAATCTTACATTATTTTGTGTAAATTTGCACTTATGAAAAGAAAAAAATCAGATAAGCGGAGAGTGAGAAGCATCAAGAGAAAGGTCGGGGCGGGGTTCACCGTGCTCGCCTTTATCCTGTTCTTCTCCAGCATCGTTTCGCTTTTTGAATATACCAGGATGAACCGCGTCCTCACCCAGCAGATAGAGGAGAACGTGAACAGCGTGAACATTGCGCGCGAACTAATCATCCTCACGGAAGACTATAACATGGGTGTGCTGGATGCAATGAGCGAGCCCGACTTTGACGGCGGATTCGTTACCGGCGGCCCGGCCAACGCCACCAATGCAGTTTTTATAAAAGAGTTTGGGCAGACCATGGAGGATATGCGCCGCTCATTCACCCAGATGACCACTTTCAAAGAGAAGAACTATGCCGACAGTGTGCTGCTGGCATACACCGCCTATATGCAGGTGCTCCGCGAATCCCGTGACCTGGATGCCAAAAATGCCGATTTCCAGACCCGCCAGGACTGGTATTTTGACCGGCTTCAGCCTTTCTACATGAAGCTGCGCAACTATATCCGCAGCCTGACCAACGCCAGCCAGCAGGCCCTTCTGGAGAATTCACAACGGGTTGACGAGACCTTCTACCGCAGCATCACTCCCGCCATTGCATCTGTGGTGGTCGGGCTGCTGGTTGTGATACTCTTCAACTACTTTATCAACTTCTACCTGATCAACCCGCTCATAAAGATAAACAAGGGAATTCAGGGATACCGCAACTTCCGCAAGGATTACACGGTTTCAGTGGACAATAACGGCGACGAGCTGGACCAGCTTAACAGCAGTGTCAGCGATATCATAGAAGACCACAAGTCGGTCCACAAGCAGTCCTAGGCAAAATGAATTTCAGGGCCATCACAAAGAATATCGGCCTGGCGTTGCTTGTCGATGCCGGGTTTATGTTTATATCGATGATAGTCTCTGCCCTGTATGGCTTCGATTCTGCGTTTTCACCGCTGCTCATCAGCGGTATGCTGACCCTTCTGGTGGGCATACTGCCTATCCTTTTTGTAAAGCGGCAGGACCGCATCACCACGCGCGAGGGGCTATTCATATTGTTTTTTGCCTGGCTGCTCTCCTGTCTGTTCGGCCTTCTGCCATACGCCCTCTGGGGGGGACCGTTCTCTTTGGAGAATGCATGGTTCGAGAGCGTGTCGGGGTTCACGGCAACCGGAGCCACAATCCTGGGTGACATTGAGTCGCTGCCGCACGGCCTGCTTTTCTGGCGTTCAGCCACCCACTTCATAGGCGGTTTGGGAGTGGTCGTGTTTATGATGATGATTCTCCCGTCTTCCGGCACGGTCAAACTCAAGATGCGCCGCATAGAGGTGTCCGATATCTCTGCTGGCGACTATAACTTCCACTCCAATAAGATAGTACGTGTCGTACTCACCGTCTATCTCTCCATGATGGTGCTCTGCACACTGCTTTTCCTGCTGGCTGGTATGTCTGTCTTCGACGCCGTCACTCACGCTTTCAGCGTTGTGGCCACCGGCGGTTTCAGCCCCCGCAATGCCTCCATAGGGGCGTTCGGCTCGCACTGGATTGAACTTATCGCCGTGGTGTTCATGCTGCTCAGCTCGCTGCACTATGGCCTGATATATTCCTCAATAGCGGGACGCAACTTTAATGTGTTCCGCAACCCCGTAACAAAGTTTTTCTTTGCCACAATCGCAATCGGCACCGTGCTGGTATTTACATCGCTTATGCTCTCCGGGTTATTTACCAATCCGTTTGAGGCGGCATGGCAGGCTCTCTTCAATGTGGTTTCAATTGGTACCTCCACCGGCCTGGCTACTGTAGATACATCGCTGTGGCCTCCCTTCTGCATCCTCATCCTGCTTTATTTCTCACTTCAGTGCGGTTGTTCCGGTTCCACTACCGGCGGTATGAAGGCAGACCGCATCTGGGTGCTGACCCGTGCGGTAAAGGCGCAGGTGGTGCGCACCATCCATCCTAACGCAGTCATAAAAGTCCGCTCCGGCAGCAATGTGATAGATTCAGAGCAGGTGAGTTCCATAGCGATGTTTGCCATTTTGTACCTGGCAATCCTTTTTATAGGTGCTGTAATTTATGCCGCATGCGGCATGGATCTTATAGATGCCTTTACCGGCTCTTTTGCAATGGTGGGTAATGTCGGCCCGGCGTTTGGCAGCATCGGTTCCATGAGCAACTATGGAGCCGTACCGCTACTTGCCAAGATCATCATGGGGCTGGAAATGATAGTGGGCCGTCTGAGTCTATATGCGGCCTTCAGCCTGTTTGCAATGAAGAAGGCGTAGGGTTATGGCAGGGGGGAGTTTCACGCAGGCGGTGCTTCGCAACCTGCCGTTCCAGCCGACTGCCGACCAGGCTCGCCTGTTTGAAGCGTTGGAGGCTTTTGGCGCAGATCACACGTCAGACATAATGGTGGTTGCGGGGTATGCCGGCACAGGCAAGACCAGCGCCATCGCCGCCTTTGTAAAGGCCCTCGAACAGCATAAATATAAATATGTGTTGCTGGCACCCACGGGTCGCGCCGCAAAGGTGCTCTCCGGATTCACCGGGTTGCCGGCCTTCACCATACACAAGCATATCTACCGCCAGAAGTCGATGAGCGGCGGGTTTGGCAAGTTTACGCTGGATATGAACCGCAGCCGCAACACCTTTTTCATAATAGACGAGTCGTCGCTGATAACCATCGGAGGCGACGGCGGCGGGAACGTGTTTGGCAGCGGCGACCTGCTGCAGGACCTTGTGGATTATGTGCGCAGCGCACCCGGCAACAAGATGATTTTTGTGGGGGACCGCGGCCAGCTCCCCCCGGTCGGTATGGATGCCAGCCCGGCGCTGGACATCGACTTTATGCAGAGCGCTTTCGGGCCGGTGCACAGTGCCGATCTGGGAGAGGTGTTGCGACAGGCGCAGGAATCGGGCATACTGCACAACGCCACGCTGTTGCGCAAGATGGAGTCGGCCGGAGAAACAGCCTTTCCGCAGCTTGAGCTGGAGGGGTTCGACGATATCTCCCGCATAAGTGGCGGAGAGCTTATAGAGAGTATGAGCGACGCCATTGGGAAGTACGGCCTGGATGGGGTGGTGGTGCTCACCCGCAGCAACAAGCGTGCAAACCGCTACAACATGGGAATCCGCTCCCAGGTGCTCTACCGTGAAGAGCAGCTTACCCGCAGCGACAAGCTGATGGTGGTCAAGAACTGCTACCAGTTCCTGGAGAAGCTGGACGATGAGGATTTCTTTATTGCCAACGGCGATATGGCCCGACTGGTCAAGGTGAGCAAATACGAGGAGCGTTACGGGCTGCACTTTGCCCAGGCGACGCTCGCTTTCCCCGATTATGACAACCTGGAGATAACCGCCAAGATAATCCTGGACACCCTCACCAGCGAGGCGGCGGCACTCACCGCGGAGCAGCAGCAGGCCCTCTTTGACGGGGTCTGGGCCGATTACGACGATATCCCGACCAAGAAGAAACGCTACGAGGCGGTGCGGGAAGACAAATACTTCAACGCGCTGCAGATAAAGTACGCCACAGCCATCACGTGCCACAAATCGCAGGGCGGGGGATGGCCCTGCGTCTATATAGACAACCCTTTCTGGGGCGAAGAAGTCACCTTGGATGACATAAAATGGCTATATACTGCGATTACCCGCTCCAGCGAAAAGGTTTTTTTAGTAAATTTCCCCGATAATTGTTTTAAGAGATAGTTACCCTATGAAAAGGCTTTCTGTTTTCACCGTGTTTTTAGCCATGATCCTGGCCCCGGCTGCATTGACAGCTTATGCACAGGAAAAGATTCCCCTCACAGAAGAACAACTGATTACCGGCAAGCTTCCCGACGGAATATTCAATGTCCGCAATTCTGCCGCAGTCCACGTCAGTGCCGTGCAGATACCGGAACTGGTGAAGGGGTGGGAGAATCCTACATATTCCCCCGACCGGCGCCACATAGCCTATACCCTGGAGGGTGACCTATATACTATAAATGTGGCTTCCAAGAAGATACACCGCCACACTTATGACGGCAGCTTTTTGGTGGGCAACGGCCGTGCATCGTGGGTCTATTATGAAGAGATATTCGGCAGGAAGAGCAACTATCGCGCATTCTGGTGGAGTCCGGACAGCAAAGTGGTGGCCTTTTATCGCTTCGACGATTCCAACGTCCCGGAATTCCCCCTTTTTGATGCCGCCGGCCAGCACGGCAGCCTGCGTATGACCCGCTATCCAAAGGCCGGAGACCCCAATCCGGAGGTGAAGCTGGGGTTTGTAAGCGTAAACGGTGATACCGTGATTTGGGCAGACTTCAAGCAGGTGCGCGACCAGTACTTCGGCACCCCCTTCTGGGATCATAAGGGGAAGCGGCTGCTGGTGCCCTGGATGGACCGCTCCCAGGACGATATGATAATCTACAGCGTGGACCCGCTCTACGGACAGAAGAAGCAGATTTACAGCGAGCATCAGGATTCCTGGGTGGAGTTCCCGGACGAAATATTATGTAATTCCAAAGGCGCCTATATGGTGCGCGATAAAGGCCAATGGCAGCGCATCGGCTTCCTCTCTTACGACGGCAAAACTTTCCGTTATGCAGATGACCATAAGGATTATTGGGGCATCAAGCTTATCTTCCTGAACGATAATTACCTCTTTTTTACCGCCCGCGGTGCAGAGTCGATGCTGCGCAACGATATCTACCGCATCAACCTTTCCAGCAATGCTGTGGAGCGGATATCCTTCGGCGATTACGATTTTACGAATGTGAGGGTGGAGAAGGAGGGCCGCTTTGTATATGCCACCCTCTCCAACTGCCACACCCCGCCAAAGGATGTGGAGATTGAACTGCACAAGCTCCGTCCGGTTAAGGACCGCAACGTGGATGTGCTCTTTGACAGCAAAGGGCGTCTTTACGACCATTTCAAGATTGCCGAGAGGGAGATAGTTTACGTGACTATGCGTGACGGCGTCAAGCTTCCCGCCTCTGTAATTTGGCCCGTGGACATGGATCGTTCCGGCAAAACCAGATATCCGGTCAAGGTAGATATCTACGGCGGCCCGGGCAGCCAGCAGGTATTTGACCGCTACGCTCCGGTGAACTTTGAATCGCAGTGGTGGGCAAATCACGGGGTCGTGCAGGTAAGGCTCGATACCCGTTCTGCCGGTCATCTTGGACGTTACGGTGAGAACACCGTTTATCTCAAGCTCGGCATACCTGAACTGGAAGATTTGATAGACGGTATCAAATACTTTACAAACCTCTCTTTTATAGACGCCAGGAAGGTGGGTGTAGAGGGATATTCCTATGGCGGCACCATGGCGCTGCTGGCGGCCACCGAGGCTAACGATTACTTCCAGTATGCCATAGCCAGCGGCGGCGTTTATGACTGGCAGCTTTACGACAGCCACTATACGGAGCGCTATATGGAACGCCCTGAGGATAACTCTGCCGGGTATGAGGCCTCTGCCGTGATTGACAGGCTTGGCAACTACCGTGGCGACAAGACCAATATGGTGCGCATTACCCACGGTACGGGCGACGACAATGTCCACATGCAAAACACCCTGCAGGTGGCGGACTGTCTGCAGCGGGACGGGAAGGATTTTGAGCTGATGCTCTATCCCGGCGGCATGCACGGCTACCGCGGCGACCAGCAGTGGCACTTCAACATGCAGAATATGAGGTTCTGGTACCGCTACCTGCTGGAGCAGGAGATGCCCGATGTTTTAAGAAATAAATAATACTTTAAATAAGCAATATATGGAAAAGACTTACCTGGACGTTGCCAAAAGCTGGCTTGGCGATAGTTTTGACGCAGCCACCCGCGCCGAGGTCGCAGAACTCATCAAGGGCGACCCCAAAGAGCTTGAAGACCGTTTCTACCGCACCCTGGAGTTCGGTACCGGAGGCCTTCGCGGCGTAATGGGCGTAGGCACAAACCGGATGAATAAATACACCGTGGGTATGGCTACCCAGGGCCTTGCAAACTACCTCAAACAACTCTTTGGCGGCAAGCCGACATCGGTGGTCATATCATACGACTGCCGTAACAATTCGCGCTTCTTTGCAGACATCACGGCGGGCGTGTTGCTCAAAAACGGTGTCAAGGTTTATCTTTTTGAGGATATCCGCCCCACGCCGGAGCTGAGCTTCTCCATCCGTCACCTGGGATGCAACGCCGGCATCATGATAACCGCATCGCACAACCCCAAGCAGTACAACGGCTACAAAGTATTCTGGGAGGATGGTGCGCAGATTGTGGAGCCGCACGACAAGAATATTATCGCAGAGGTGGAGAAGATAACCGACCCGTCGCAGGTCGCTTTCAACGACGACCCCGCCCTGAAACCGGTAATGATAGGGGAGGAGGTGGACAAAGCCTTCCTGGATTCGATCTACACGCTTATGCTCTCGCCGGAGAGCGTCAAGCGTCACAGCGATATGAAGATTGTTTACACCCCGCTGCACGGCACCGGCAGCCGCACCGTATATCCTTTCCTGGCAAAGATGGGATTCAAGAATGTGATCCACGTGCCGGAGCAGGATGTAAACAGCGGAGATTTCCCCACCGTGGTATCTCCCAACCCGGAGGAGCCCGGAGCCATGAAGATGGCTATGGAGAAGGCAGACGAGGTGGGTGCCGACCTGGTGCTGGCTTCCGACCCCGATGCCGACCGCATTGGTGTGGCGGTGCGCGACGACGATGGTAAGATAACCCTGCTTACCGGCAACCAGATCCTTAGCATACTGTTCGCCTATATGCTGGAGCGCTGGAGCGAACTTGGCAAGCTTAAAACCGGCGACCCGTATATGGTTAAGACCATAGTCACCACCCGCTTGGCAGACGCCATCTGTGCTAAATACGGGGTGCAACTGTTCAGCGTTCTCACCGGATTCAAGAACATAGCCACAATCGTCCGCGAGAACGAGGGGAAGCGTATATATATAGGTGGAGGGGAGGAGAGCAACGGCTTCAACCCCGGCGACTTTGTCCGCGACAAGGATTCCGCAGCGAGCTGCGGCCTTCTGGCGGAGTGTGCTGCGTGGCTGATGGACCGCGGGCAGACCGTTTACGGCTATCTGCAGGAGATTTACAAAGAGTTCGGCTATTTCAAGGAGGGGCTCACCAGCATCTACCGTACCGGAAAGGAGGGTGCTGCCGAGATTCAGAGGATAATGAAAGAGTATCGCGCCAATCCCCCCAAAGAACTGCTGGGCAGCAACGTGGTTGAGGTTATCGATTATCTCGATACAGAGAAGACAGGCCTGCAAAAGAGTAACGTGCTGCAGTTCCTCTCCGAGGATGGTACCATAGTTTCCGTCCGCCCGTCCGGCACCGAGCCAAAGATCAAGTTCTACTTTGGTGTCACTGGCGCAGATGCCGACGCCAAACTGGCGCAACTTAAGGAGCAGTTCGCATAAGCGTAAATCATACCTATTACTTATATGTATAATAAGCGTACTAAAGTAGCGCTGGTATATGACTTTGACGGTACCCTGTCTCCGGGTAACATGCAGGAGTACGGTTTTATCCAGGCTCTGGGCAAGTCTCCGGAGGAGTTCTGGGGGAAAAGCAACTCCATAAGCGAAGAGCAGGAGATGAACGGTATCCTCGCCTATATGAAAATAATGATAGACGAGGCGCGTAAGGCTTCCATCTCGTTAAAGCGTGAATCTTTCGTGGAGTTTGGCCGCAAGATAGAGTTGTATCCAGGCGTGAGGGAGTGGTTCTCCCTGGTGAACGGCTACGGCGCCCGGGCTGGGGTGACTGTGGAGCATTACATAATATCCTCTGGCTTAACGGAGATGATTGAGGGTTCGCCGATTGGAGGTGAATTCAAAAAAGTGTTCGCCAGTGCGTTCCTTTACGACGGGAGCGGGAACGCTGAGTGGCCGGCGGTCGCGGTGGACTTCACAGCAAAGACACAGTTTCTGTTCAAGATTACCAAAGGTATCATGGACATCGCCGACAACCGTCTGGTTAACAAAAGCGTCCCCGACGCGGACAAACCGGTCCCGTTCAGCAATATGATTTATTTTGGCGACGGCACCACCGACATCCCCTGTATGAAAATAGTGACCATGTTTGGCGGCAACGCCATCGCCGTTTATGACTCCGATGCCAAGTTGGCCAAGGCCAGTCAGCTGCTTCAGGAGGACAGGGTTACTTTCATCGCCCCCGCCGACTTCACCGACGGAAGCGATATCTATGAGATTGTGAAGGCGATAATCGATAAGGTCAAGGCAGACAGCGAGTATGATAAGCTCAGGCACAGAGTGCAAAAATAATCTTGATTGTTTTGCACAATTGTATAATTGTTTGTAAATTGCGGCTTGGAATATTCTTTTATTTAACAATATGAAAAAAACCGTATTAGCATCGTTTGCCCTGCTGGCTCTCCTGGCAGGTGCAAATTCTTGTTCTATGGAAGAACCCCAGGCGGGCTCTGACAGCAGAATAGAGTTCGTAATTCCTGAGTTTGAAGATGATTATGTGGACACTAAAGTGACTACTGTCGTATCCGGGTCCAGCATCTCCTCCACCTGGGATGCAGGTGACAGAATCGGCGTTTTCCCCGATATGGGTGGCGACCAGGTCTCCTTCACTGTTTCTTCCGGTGCCGGTACAGGCACGTGTTCTTTCAACGGGCACGGCTGGGCATTGGTATCTGCGGCAAAGTATTCTGCATACTATCCTTTCAGTAAAGAGAATTATGGCGATGCCAACGCATACAAAAATGTCAAGCTCTCTTATCTTGGCCAGAGCCAGACAAGCAAGGGCACCTTTAGCGTGGGCGATTTTGATTTTCTGGCCTGCACCAAGGCGGAGCCTTCTTTTGATGACCCTACCGCTCCGGGCGGCAAATGTACGTTTAATTTCAAGCATCTCGGCGGCCTCGTTATCCTTGATGTCACATTCCCTCAGGCTGCATTTGTGAGCACCCTGGAGTTGGAATGCGAGGAACCGCTCTTCCCCCAGGCCGGTTTTGTAGACCTCTCACAGGATGACCCGGCATTCACCGCTACAGCTATGGGCAACTCCCTATCGCTTGACCTCGGCGGTATGTCCGTATCGGCAGGGGAGACGATTCGTTTCTATATGATGTCTGCTCCCGCCAATCTGCTTTCAGCTTCATCAAATCCTACTGTAAAGGCTACTACATCCACGGGTTATGAAATGGCCAAACAATTGTCTGGTAAAAAGAATCTTAAAGCCGGCAAATCGTGGTCTATTTCCACCACGCTGGTTGCATCGTCGACACCGGTTGCCACACTTAAGGCAACCCCTGCAGCATTCTACCCCGATTTTAGTGCAAACGATATTACTTTCAGGGTTAAAGCTACTGAACAGTACACCATTACCCCCGGTGTGGACTGGCTCACCTTTGTAAGTTCTACTTCGATAGATGCTAACACAACCGAATACACATATCGTACAACCATAAATAATACCAGTACTAGTCGCGTTGGCAACATCTCTATCGACGGAGCGACTAAGCACGCCAACGTCAGGGTTGAACAGGACGGTCTCATATTGAGCGTGCCCATGACAGGTGAAGGACACACGATATATACTACTACCGGTAACTACAAGTATCGTTACGGTCCGTCCATAATCATGAACGATGACGGTACCATCGACGCATGGTTCTCATCTCCCGGCGACTTGACTAATGTTCCCAATAGAGGCATGGCTGACGTGTTCACCTGGAGGCGCACCTCCAATGGCGGCCAAACCTGGACTGCAGAGCAGATAGTACTCACCGGCTCAGCCAAGCCCGCCGCAGACTGGTGGAGCGTATGCGATCCCGGTGCAGCACATTTTGACGGTTATTATTATATGGCCTACACCTCCACAACCAATACATCTTCAGATGGTGGCCTGCAAGGCCTTGAGAACGACTGCTTTATTGCACGCGGTACATCGCCCAGCGGACCTTGGGAGAAGTGGAACGGCACAGGATGGGGCAGCAATCCGCAGCCCATCATAGAGTACACCGGTCCTTCCGGAAAGTGGGGCATAGGCGAGCCCAGCATTGTTGTCAAGGACAACACCATATACTTATATTATACATACAATGATGGTGACACTCCGCTCACAAAGGTGGCTACTGCCGACCGCACCAACCCCAATTGGCCCGGCAGCCTCACGTTCCACGGCACCGCAGTTGACAAGCACTGGCTTGCGGCTACGCACGACGGTTTGGATTCCACCCAGGGGCTGTATACTATGTACGACAGCTGCGACGTTAAGTATGTAGAGGACTACGACCTGTTCTTCGCGTTCCATAGCTCCTGGCGTATCACCTCATCCAGCCGCCTCTCCGTGTGGACCTCTGTTGACGGTCTCACTTTCGAATACCTTGGCTCTATTCAGAATAAGTCCCTTGCACAGATACCTTGGGGTTACGACGTTGATGATCCGAACCTTATCCCTTATATCCACAATGTGGGCGTGAGCGGTGACGGTCTCGGCCATGTAAACCTCAGCAAGACTCAGTACTTATCCTTCGGATACAGCCCCATTGACGCAACTGACCGCGCACACGGACAATGGAGCACATACTGGTGTGTACTCAACTATGAATAATGTAAACTCACCTATTAACACTTTATATTAACCTAATTAAAAACAACATGAAAAGGAAACTTTACGTATCCCCTTCAATCAAGGAGTTTGAAATCTACCTTGAGAATTCTATCCTGCAGGGCTCACAGGTTGACCCTGAAGTAAGCATCGATGACATGAATGTCGGTAACATCAACAACTGGTAAAAGAGTAAGACTATGAAAAGAACACTTTTAGTAGCCATTCTGGCTGTTGCTGCCATTGCATCTTCTTGTGTCAAGGACACTGAGAAGAAGACCAGTTCTGTAGTGATGAACCCTACCGCAACTGTTGAGAACTTTGTTCTGGACGGTCCTGTTACCAAAACAACCTTCCAGTTGAACAACAATGTTGCATCGTTTGCATTTGCAGCAAGCGACGTACTGCGTGCTTACCCCGTTGCTCCTGAAGAGGGTGACGGCCTCCGTTTTACCGTTAAGGAGAGCAAGGGCACATCTTGCGTATTCACCGGTGCCGGTTTCGGCCTGATGGAGGGACAGGAATATGCAGCATACTATCCCGGCGGTGATGACGATGTACCTGAAGTATTCGAAGTTCCTGTTGACTTCACCGGCCAGTGGCAGCCTGCAGCAGACGAGTGGAACCTCAGCGAGGCTGACTTCCTCTATGCTACCGGCATCGAGCCTGTTAACGGTGCTTGCAGTTTCTCTATGAAGCACCTTGGTGCGCTGCTCATCATGGACGTTACCTTTACTGATGCAGGCGTTTACCGTGAGCTCGCCCTCACTTCGAATATGAACTTCATCACTGAAGGTACTGTTGACCTGACTGATGACGTTGTGGCTATCGAGCCCGAAGGCACATCCGACACCATCACCCTCGGACTTGGCGGTGACAACGGTATGGCAGTTACTGCCGGCCAGACTGTTCGTTTCTACATGATGGTGGCTCCCGTTGACATGAGCAACGCAGCTATCACCCTGACTCTTACCGATGTTCAGGGTAACACAATCTCTAAAGAAGGTACAGGTGCAAACTTCCAGGCTGGTCATGCTGTCCGGATTGCAGGTACTCCCGCCGCTCCCGAAGTTCCCGCTATCAACCTCAGCGCAGAGGAAACTGCAAACAGCTATATCGTAAGCGAAGCTGGTGATTACTACTTTGACTGCACCGTTGCAGGTAACGGCCAGACTGTTAATATGGCTGCCAAGAACTTCGCTACTGCTGCACAGGTATGGCCTAAAGTAAATGGAACTTATTCAGCTGCTCTTCCTGCATTGCATACCACAGACATACGTGTTACCCTGAACCAGAACAACTGTATTAAAGATGTATCGATGGCAGACGGTTATATTTTCTTCACTGCTACCGGAGCAAAGGGTAATGCCAAGATTCTTGTTATGGACGCAGCCGAAGATGATCCCACATGGGTATGGCACATCTGGTGCACCGATCAGCCCAGTACAATCAATTATTCTTCCCAGCACTGGACTGCTTGGGAATATGATGTTATGGACCGTAACCTGGGTGCTATCAAGGCTGTATTCGATGATCCTACAAACGCTAACAACAATCCCGATGAGGTTTGCGGTTTGTACTATCAGTTTGGTAACCCTGTAGGTTGGACATGGGCTGAGTTCTCTAATGCTGCTGACGATTATTATCGTATGGTTGATGGTATGGCTGGTGCAGAAAAATACCACAGGCCTGTATTTAATAGCAGTGACTTCTACTGGTTCAATCCTTATGCGTCTTCTGCTCCCAGGCAGCTCTTCGGTATCCTTTGGGGTGGTGGTTCCGCCGGTGACGGTTCTTTGAAGCGCGGTGGTGATGTAGTGAAGACTATGTATGACCCTTGCCCTCCCGGATATCAGGTAATGCCTGTTGATATGCTGGATGGTGTTGTCAACTCTAACGGTGGTGACCAGTATGGCTGGTATCTGACCGGTAATGACGGTAATATCTATTTCCCTTACAATGGTGCTGCATGGCAGGGCGGTGGCTTCTGGATGACCCGTGGCTATGTTCCCGATGGTGACACTGCAAGATACACTACTATGTGGACTTCCGGTCATAATAACACCAACATGGCATACCTCTTTGATATCTATGCTAAGGACGTTAACCGTGCAGGTGGCGGAGAAATCCCTAGCGGCGGCCATATCCTTGCCCGTGGTATGGGTGTTCGTTGCGTAATACCCCTCGACGAGTAAGCATCTTACATTCAATAAAGTTAAGGGTGGCGTGAGCCACCCTTTCTTTTTATTTTATTTGATTGTTTGAAAAATTCTTAATAAATTTGCAGGTAATAGTTTATAGCAATACCATTTTCTTTTTTAACCTAATAATAAACAAAGATGAAAAGGAAACTTTACGTATCCCCCTCAATCAAGGAGTTTGAAATCTACCTTGAGAATTCAATTCTGCAGGGCTCACAAGTTGACCCTGAAGTAAGCATCGATGACATGACTGTAGGTAACGTTAACCAATGGTAAATAAGTGAAGACTATGAAAAGAACACTTTTAGCAGCGATTCTGGCTACTGCAGCCATCGCATTCTCTTGTACTGTTGAAGAGCCTGCAAAGAGCAGCTTTGTAGTGATGAACCCTACCGTGACCATTGCTGACTTTACTTACGCAGGTCCTGCAACCAAGACCACCTTCAATCTCAACGACAACGTTGCATCTTTTGCATTCGCTGCAAGCGACGTTTTGCGTGCTTATTCCGTTGCCCCCGAAATTGGTGACGGTCTCCGTTTCACCGTTAAGCAGAGCAAGGGTACTTCCTGTGTATTCCAAGGTGAAGGCTTCGGCCTCGAGGCTGGAAGTTTTTATGCAGCTTACTATCCTGGCGACTCAGAAGAAGTTCCCGCAGTTGAAGAAGTACCCGTTGACTTCAGCGCGCAGAGCCAGCCTTCAGCAAACGAGTGGAACCTCAGCGATGTTGACTTCCTCTATGCTACCGGCATCGAGCCTGCAAGCGGTGCTTGCAACTTTGCAATGAAGCACCTTGGCGCTCTGCTCATTATGGATGTTACTTTCCAGAAGGCAGGCGTTTACAAGTCTCTCGTACTCCGCTCCAGCGCCAACTTCCCTGTAAAGGGTACCGTTGACCTGACTCAGGAAAATGTAGTCATCACTCCTACAGCTACATCCAACAAGCTCACCCTCGCACTCGGTGGTGCAAACGGCATGCAGGTAGCTGCTGGCCAGGCTGTTCGCTTCTATATGATGGTTCCCCCCGTTGATATGAGCAACGCAACCCTGACCCTCAGACTCCTCGACGCACAGGGCAACACCGTATTGACCAAGGATGGCCCCGGTATGGAATTCAAGGCTGGCGAGGCTGTAGCATTTGGCGCTACTCCTATCGTTAACCTCAGCGCAAACGGTACAGCAAACACTTACATCGTAAGCGCAGCAGGCGACTATTGCTTCAATGCAACTGTTGCTGGTAACGGCCAGCCGGCTCTGCCTTCTGGTATTATGACTGCTTTGGGCTTCAGTCTTTGCTATCCTTCTCCCGAGACTGCTGCTCTTGCAGAGGGTCATTATGTACGTGTTCCCCTGAACCAGAACAACTGTATCTCTGATGTAACTATTGCCGATGGCAAGATATATTTCACCGCTACAGGTAATGAGGGTAATGCAAAGATCCAGATGAGAGATGCTAACGACGACGGTGTATGGGTTTGGACAATCTGGTGCACAGATCAGCCTGCAGAGGTTACCATCCCCACTTCTGATGGTTCCAAGAATTACACCCTCCTCGACCGCAACATCGGTGCAACAACAGCAGAGGCTGGTAACACCGAAGCTAATTGTGGTCTGTACTATATGTTTGGCGATCCTATCGGTTATACAATTGCTGAATGGAATAATGGTAATGAGGACGGCTACCGTATGGTAGATGAGCTTGCTCACTCCCCTGCATTCCCTTACTGCAACCGTGGAGGTGACTATACCTGGTTCAACTACTGGCAGTGCCCTAGCAACTCCAAGCAGGTATATGCATTCTTCTGGGGCGCTTACGGTTCTGGTGCTGGCGACACATGGGGTGCAACATTCACCCGTCAGCCTGGTACCGCATCGTTCAAGGTTCTCTATGACCCTTGCCCTGCTGGATATAAGGTAATGGCATACGACGTGCTCCTTGGCTACAATGATACCTCTTCGTTTGCGAACTTTACTGCAGACGAAACTGGTATTTATATTGCAGGTGCCGATGATACACTCTACATCCCTTACGGTGGTAACTGCTGGAAGGGTGGTTACACCTGGATGGCTCCCGGTACTTACTGCTACCTGTGGACATCTGCTCACAACAACTCCAACATGGCTTGGAGCTATATGATTTACAAGAAGGATCCCGACCGTGCAGGTGGTGGAGAAGATCATTCTCATATCATTGCCCGCGGTATGCCTGTTCGTTGCATGAAGCAGTAATATCGCTCAGGATTTAATCCTGACATTATAAGTTAAGGGTGGCGTGAGCCACCCTTTCTTTTTGCACGCTCATCTACCTCGTAAGCATCCGACGAAATGCATATTGTAGCGTGGAGAGATCCGCGCTACTTTTGCAAAAAAACAACAGATATGCTTACAAGAGAACAGATTCTGGAGATAGACCGATACTGCAGCGAGCATAAGGTAACGCTGGAGCGGTACTTTGAAGAGCATGACGTGTCACGTCACCAATACTTCGTCTGGAAGCGCAAGTACAGGCAGGAGGACGAGCAGGGTTCAATGGCAGGGGCGTTCGTCCAGCTGTGCCCTGGAGGCGAGTTCGTGCCGCCGATGGTGGCCCCTCCTAAGCCGTCCGGGAGGGCGAAGGCGGCGAAAGCCCAGGCGGCAGAGAGCTACCTCACCGTGGAGATCCGGACACAGTCGGGAACCGCGATGCGCATCCAGGGGAGCATGACCGCCGCCCACTTGCGGGAAATCATAGCAGCCGGGTGATGTTCAGCCTTGATGCCACATACAGGTACTGGCTGTACAACAAGCCGGTGGATATGCGCAAGAGCTTCAACGGTCTTGGCGGCATCGTGACAAACGCTTTGGGTGACAACATCCGCAGCGGCGATGTCTATATCTTCATAAACGCCAGCCGCAATATGATGAAGATGCTGCGGCATGAGGAAGGCGGTCTGGTGCTCTATTCTGTCCGTCTGGACATGGGGCGTATGAGGGTGCCAATAGCGCCGGGCAAAGATGTGATCGCCTCCGGAATCAAGTACGAGAACGTCATCGGGATGGTGCGTTCGGCACTTGACAGTCCCTATGTCAGAAGGATGAAGCTAATCGCCAAAAACTCCTGACAATCAGCAAAATAAATCATCAAAACGCTTGCATAATTGGCCGCTTTTTCATATCTTTACACTCAGAAAGAGATGCGAAAATGACGGCACAAGAACAGGAAATCCAGCGGCTCCGGGCAGAGATAGCGCGCCTTGCGGAAGAGAAAGCACGTCTTTCTGCAGAGAAGGCCGAGATGCAGTCGGTCATTGACGACCTCCGAGCCCAGATGGCATGGTTCCGCAAGAAGTTCTTCGGTTCGATGAGCGAGAAGCATCTTCCCCTTGAGCCGAATGCCCTTGAGCCCACACTCTTCGATACGCAGCTTACGGAAGATGAACAGGAAAGGCTGGATGCCGAGGTGAAGGATATGGAGGAGCGGAATGCCAGGACCATCGAAGTCAAGGCCCATAGGCGCGAGGTGCGCAGGCCGGTGTTCACCGACCTTCCGGTGGAAGAGACCCACATCTATCCCGAAGGCGTGGAGAACAATCCCGACTACGTCGAGATAGGTGTCGAGAATACCGACAGCCTTGCCATCAGGCCTGCCAAGATGTACATCAGGCGCATCGTCCGTCACAAGTTCGTACTCAAGAGCGGCTTGCAGGTCAAGGAGCCGGACCGGCAGACGTTCCTCATCGCCCCGCTTCCCGAGACGATAATCCCCAAGGGGATGGCCTCCGAGAGTCTTCTGGCCGACATCCTGATAAACAAGTACGTATATCACCTGCCGTTCTACCGGCAGATACAGAAATACAGGGAGCTGGGAGTGGTGCTGAGCGACGCCACAATCAATGACTGGTTCGCCGCCGTCTGCACAAAGTTGCGGCCGCTGTATGACAGGCTGCGGGAACGGATAATGGAGAGCGACTACATACAGGTGGACGAAAGCACGCTGCCGGTCATCGACAACGAGAAGCACCGTGCGGTGAAGGGATACATGTGGGCCGTGCGCAACGCCATTGGCGGAGACGTGTACTTCCACTATGATATGGGTTCACGCGGCGGCGACACTGCCCGAAGACTCATCGGTGGTTACCGCGGTGCCGTACAGACAGACGGATACGAGGTGTACGCATCCTTCGAGAACACCCCCGGCAAGATGATGATAGGCTGCTGGGCGCACGTGCGGCGCAAGTTCGTGGAGGCACTTGACGAGAACAGGAAATACGCGAGCGAAGCCATAGTGTACATCAGCAAGCTCTACAGGATCGAGAGTGAGATGCGGGAGGCCTGCCTCGACGCCGAAGCGGTCAAGGAGCGGAGGCAGAAGGAGTCCTATCCAATCATCCAGGACTTCGAGAAGTGGATGGACTCCGTTGCGAATAACTTCTCTCCTAAGTCGCGTATGGCCAAGGCACTGGTATATACATACTCCCTGCTGCCCCGCCTGAGCCGTTACGTTCTTGACGGCAGGTATAACATTGACAACAACGGCATTGAGAATGCCATCAGGCCGCTGGCTCTGGGTCGCAAGAACTATCTCTTCGCCGGGAATCACGATGCGGCAGTCCGAGCGGCCATAGTCTACTCCCTCCTGAGCAGCTGCAAGGCGGCAGGGATAGATACCAGGATCTGGCTGGAAGATGTCCTGAAGAGGATCCCTTCCGAAAAAGATCTGGACACCCTGCTCCCTGCAAACTGGGCGGTTACTAACCGTTAGTAATCCATCACTTCAAAAAGTAACGGTCACTAATCCATTACTTAGGGTTAGTAACCGTTACTTTTCTTCCGATGTACTTCGTCGGAGGCTTACTCTACCTCTTCACTGACAATTCCAGGTTGCCGACTTATGGCGCTGTAATTAACATATTCTGCATAGATAATCCTACAAAACGAATTGTCCATTTTCCGTTATGGTGTTGAACGATTGGGACAGCTTTCTCCTTCAGGGCCTTCATATTGATCTTTTCTGGATTACGCTTTACTTCCCCTATGACCACGATCTTCTCTACATCATTGACGGCAATAAGGTCTATTTCGTCTTTTCCGTCTTTTTTCCAATAGTTGGTAACAAGATTATACTGGCCTGACTCAGCATACTTCTGACGGAAGAACCGCTCAAGAATATCCCCGGAGTATGTCTCATAGTCTGCGAGTACTTTGTAGATTAGCCATTCCAGATTACCAACCTCAACAGCACTACGATAACGGTAAATGAAACGGAACCAGAAATTGAGGAAATTGTCTGCGATAATATATTCCACATTCTTGGTTTTTTCCCCAGCCAGATATGGACGCCGACGGGAAATAATGTCAAAATCTTTCTCCAACTTATCCAAATAACCACCAGCCTCCACTCCAGTATAGCTCTTTATCTCTCCACGAGATGTTTCACCCGTAGCAAGAGCAGAAAGAATAGAGAAATAGTTACCATAGTCTTTTCCGAATTCATCCCTAAGCATCTCTTGACCTTCCTCTAAAAAAAAGGAACCTACGGAAAGTGTGTCCCGGATCATGGCATCTTTGGTGACTGCACCTCTGGTAATAAGTAATTCCACATATTTTGCAACGCCACCGGTAATCATGTAAAAGGTCAGAAGATCTTCTTCAGAGAATTGCGGATTATAATCTGCAAGAATAGATTGCATCGTGGCCAGACTGAAGGGGCGTATCTTTAGACGAGCTGTTGCTCGGCCATATAAGGGTTCATCTTTGTCATCGAAGATCTTTTTCATCTTGGAATACAAAGATCCGCATATAACCAAATTGATATGGCTGTCCTCTTTATTATCATCCCAAATACTCTGAATGTCAGAAAAGATTGAATCACGTGTATGAGCAATGTTCTGGAATTCATCAAGAACTAGCGTGAAATTTCTGCGTTTTGATATAGACATTATGGCGCCAAGAAGCCTTGGGAGTGAGGTAAATTCACCGATATCCTCGCCTAATGCTTCACGGATTATCTCAGCAAGCTCGCCACATAGCAGCGTCTCACTCTTCTTCCCGACAAAGAAATATACAAATGGTATCTTTGTGAAAGCCTTCTTAATCAGAGTTGTCTTGCCAATGCGCCGACGACCTGTTATTACTGTCATCTGTGCATAGTCTTCCGATATCTTTTCAATTTTGCGGAGAGCAATAAGCTCCTGATCTCTGTCGTAGAACTTCATGACCTTTAATTTTAGGAACAGCCATTACCGTAACGGCTGTTACAATTCTATGCGAATGTAAATAGAATAATCCATTCAGACAAACAAAAAAGCTTTGCTCACGCCACCCTTTCTTTTTTGCCCGTATTAGAGCGGTATTATTCTCCCAGAAGCTTCTGTTTTACGATGTTGTAATAGATGTAGGGGTCGCCTACGGTCGCGTCGTTCTTGTGGCAGTCTGTCCCGCTGGCGCTCACATCTGCAATTCCCCAGAAAATGGCATCGCAGGTGTCGTCATAGGAGCCAATAACAATGTACCTGTTGGCCTGGAGCCCCCAGTCCATGCGGGAACTCCATGCGTCTGCATCAATCCTTGCCCATGTGGCAGGTGCGACACCGCTGTTGGGGCATACAAAGCGCACTGCGCCATCGCTGCTCTGTGAATAGTTACGGTAGCCCCATCCGTCGGTCGTTTGGGGCGTTATGGCGCTGTTGACCTGGCAGGTCCCGATAGTGAATTTATCGCCGTTTTTCAGATATGTCTTGTCTGACGATGAGGCATTTCTTATGGCAGAATTATATTGTGTTCCTGGCATAAATATCAGAAGCATCGGCTTGCCGTCTTTATAGTGGTAGTGGTTCAGGCGGGCATAACTGTTCCAAATATTCTCTGCAATGCCGTTCCAGTAGCCTATGTTAGGGGTGCTGAGGTTACCTATGAACAGGAACCACTCCATGCCAATCTCGCCGCACACCTGGGCTATATTTTCAAGCCTGCCCTTGAAGTTGTCGCTCTCCCACTGGGAATCCCATTGCGCCTGGTTTGTGAAATCAACGCACACAACCCTGATTCCGGCCTTTGCAATTGTCTTGAGAATGGAGCGGCACTGTGCAATGTCGTAGTATTCGTGGTATGAGTTCCATTCGTCGTCCACAAGGAAAGTAGTACCATTGTTGTTCCATCGGCAGCAAGGCATAATATGGCTCACGGTGATCGGTGCGTCTGCAGGGGCGCAGGCCTGATTGATTGTCACCGTCCTGGTAAGGTCGGATGAGTTAGATTTGAACTCTATCGTGGCCGTACGGGCACTCGATGTGTTGTTTATCATAACGTCCAGCGTGGGGGCTGTACGGTTATAACTCGTGACGGTTATCCAGTCGCTGCCGGAGGTCACGCGCATAGTATAGCTGACATTATATGTGACACCCAGCTGTATGGTAGTGAAAGGATAGTTGATTGAGAAATTGTCCTGGGCCAGCGATATAACCTCCTCTGTAGGCTGAGTGCCACTTTGAAGAGTGGCGGAGAAGGTGTATGCCTTTCCGGCTTTGAGTTTATACGATGAACTCAGCTTTTTGGACATTACCGCACCGGTCGTAGCGATGGCCCTGACGGTAGGGAGCTCAGAAGTCAGGTTGGTCGGTGCAGACATCATATAGAAGCGAACAGTCTCATTTGCAGATACTGACATACCTCCCAGGTTAAGGGTCAGGGTATTGCCCATCGCTATGGGAGTAATCTCGGCAGTATCCAGTGAAAGGTCCACGGTACCTGTCTCCGGGAAGAGATCGTTATTGCACACCAATTCCAAAGAACTCAGATGGGCAGCCTTTGGAAATGTGATATCAAGTACCAGGATAGCTCCGAGGTGATTGAAGTTGAATGTGCAGGTTCCGCCCGGATTGTTGGAATCTGTAAATGACGGGGTCGCCTTGGTGCAGGCCAGATAATCATAGTTGCCTACGCCGAATGTATTCTTTATAGTCTGGCTCTGGCCACAGTATGATACATTGACTCTCTTATATGCGTCGGCATCACCGTAGTTCTCTTTGCTGAAGGGATAATATGCAGAATACTTAGCTGCAGAGACCAACGCCCAGCCGTGGCCATTGAACGTGCATGAGCCGGTGCCGGCACCACTTGAAACGGTAAAAGAGACCTGGTCACCACCCATATCGGGAAAAACGCCAATCTTGTCCCCTTCACTCCAGGTGGATGTGATGCTTGTACCTGAAATGATTGTGCTTGTTCGGGTGGCGACATCGGGCTGGAAATCCTCGATGTTGAAGATAAACGTCCTGACACTCTTGTCAGATGTGTCAATGCCGGCAGAGTTGCATCCTATGGCAAGGAGAGCAAAGGCGGCGATGATAAAAATATAGGTCGGTTTCATTATTAGTCAAGCATAATGTTACAGAAATCAGTGATGTCGGTCTGGGAGACACCTATAGACAACAGATAAGTCACGACGCATTGCTGGAAAGAGCTCCCATTGGAGAGGCTCCATAAATAATCAGCTGTTGTCTTGTAAGATTTAAGCCTGGTCTGCACGGTTGTCTCGCTCTCGGTCCTGCTCCATCCAGTAGGGGCGAACAAGGTCAACTCATATTCCTGTGATATGTCTCCCTCCGGAACGCCAAGCGCTCCCAGCAGTATCATAGCCATGGTGCCGGTGCGGTCACGGCCTGCAGAGCAGTGGAAATAAACAGGTTTGTCTTGCCTGAGACAGTTCACCACAAATTCAAAGCAGGCCTTGGTTTTCTCCCCGTCACCCAGCATTGTAAGGTAGCCGGCTGTGAGATTCGGAGCATAAAAAGAATACTGGCTTCCAAAGGCGCAAGAACTAATCCGGTCATCACCCCTGAGGTCCAGCTGTGCCCTGATGCCTTCTGCAAGAAGATCCGCTTTACCCTCTGACGAGAGGTGCTTGGGACTCATTTTGCCTCCGCGATAAAGCTTCCTGTATTTAACGCTGCGGCCATCGGTTGTTGTCCATCCGCCCAAATCGCGGGCATTGCGTACTGTGGAGCCGAAGAAGACCTGATGCAGATGGCCATAGGTTTCAAAGTGTCCCTCTGTCAAGACCCTGCCTGATGCGGCAGCCTGGACACGGTAATGGTAGCAGGCCCCCGGCCTGAGGTTGGAAATCACAAGGTGGGGTTCTGCGTCTGCGGAGATTGAGTATTCGCGGCTCCAGTCATCTTCCCAAAGGGTAGCCACAAGGGCTCCCGCAGATGCATCTTGCTGCCATCTGATTGTGAATGAGGGCGGGATATCGGATTCTCCCGGGGCTACCGGGTAATTCAGCACAGAGGTGGATGAATAATCTTTGGTTGCATAGCTGACCTCGGTGAGGAATTGCTCTATTGTCTGGTTTGTAACCAGGATACGGTCGCCGGAGTGTATTGTTGCGGGCAGGCCATCTTCCGGGTCACTCTCAAGTGTTGCAGAGACAGCGTAGGCTTTTCCCGCTTTTAGATTAAAGAACGATGGCAGCTGAGCTGTCATCGCCTCACCGGAGGTAGTGACAGCCTTCACGACGGGCATTTCGGAAGCCAGGTCGGCAGGAGCAGACATCATATAGAAACGCACCGTTTCGTTTGCCGCAACGGACATGCTGCCAAGACTGAGTTCTAAAGTGTTGCCCATAGTTGTCGGGGTGATGGCGGCAGTTTCCAATGAAAGGTCCACCGTACCTGCCTGAGGGAAGAGGTCGTTGAAACACGCTATTTCCAGGTTGCTCAGGGTGGCAGACTTTGGGAAGGTTACATCAAGCACCAGAAGGGCTCCGAGATGCTTCAGATTGAATGTGCAGGTACCGCCAGGTTTGTTTGAATCGGTGAAAGACGGGGCGGCTTTGGTGCTGGCCAGATAGTCGAAGCCGCCTGCTGAGAAGGTGTTCTTTTGTGCCTGATTCTGCCCGTGGTATGACACCTTGATGCTCTTGAGTGCATCGGCGTCACCGTAGTTTTCTTTGCTGAAGGGATAGTATGCAGAATACCTCGCCGCAGACACCAGCGCCCAGCCGTGGCCGTTGAACGTACAGGAACTGGTGCCAGAACCACTTGAAACGGTGAAAGAGACCTGGTCTCCGCCCAAATCTGGGAAAACGCCAATCTTGTCGCCATCACTCCAAGTTGATGTGATACCTGTTCCGGAAATGACAGTGGTTGTCCTTGTAGTGACATCACTCTCAAAGTCCTCAAGACTAAAGACAAACTGTCTGATATCCCCATATGAGGTATCAATGTCAGGTGCGCTGCATCCTATGGCAAGGATCGCCATAGCAGCGAGGGTAAATATTCGCATCAATTTCATAGACATATTCATTCTCTCTACAAATTTAAGAAAGATATGAAATTAAGGCAAAAAGAAAGGGTGGCGTGAGCCTTACATTTCTTTGCTGCAAAATAATCTTGCAGTAGTTTTCTTATTATTTATGCGCAAATAATAATAGATTGATTATATTTGCATAAATTTTAAGAAAATGACCATTCGAGACTGGATACATCAGCGAGAAATCCAAGGCATTGTAACGTTCACTACAGAAGACGTGTCAAAGGCCTTCCCGAAATTCAGCCCACAACAGGTGCATAACAACCTCTATCGTGCATGCAAGGCCAATATCATAACTCAGCCATACCGGGGATTCTATGTCACCATCCCACCACATTACGCTGCCAAGGGGATTGTCCCGCCGGTCTATTATATTGACCAGCTCATGACCCATCTTCATAAGCAATACTATGTCAGCCTCCTAAGCGCTGCTGAGTTCCTAGGTGCTGCCCACCAGCGCCCGCAGTATTTCTGCGTCATGACTACGCTCCCACAGCTACACATACAGAAGCAATCCACCTTAGATTGGACTTACCGTTCCTCCATCAACACCTCACTCCTTCAAAGCAGAAACTCAGAAACCAGCACCGTGCTTTTCTCCGGTCCCGAACTAACCGCCTTGGATCTTGTTCAATACGAGCAGCACATCGGGGGTCTCTCAAGGGCAGCCACAATCATAGAAGAACTCTCGGAACAGACCAACTGGAAGGGAGCCGTACAAAACGGTCTTATTGCCCAAACGACCCTCGCAACAGTCCAGCGCCTCGGCTACATTCTGGAGCACGTTCTGCACAACCGGGAGCAGGCCGATACACTTTATACAGAACTCCGTAAGGTCGCCCCAAAACTCAACCGCTTTCCGCTCTCATCCCGCAAGGATACAGCTGTCACAGAAATTGACAAGCGTTGGAGCATACTTATCAACATAAAAATTGAAATTGACGAACTATGATACCCCGCTCAGCCATCACACACTGGAATCAGCAGGTCCCATGGGAAGACATCGCCAACGTAGAGCAGGACCTGATCATTACCCGCGCTCTCACTGATATCTTTGCCGATGAATTCCTCTCAAAAGAATTGGCCTTCCGTGGCGGCACGGCTTTGCACAAACTCTATCTGTCTCCGCAGCCACGCTATTCTGAGGATATTGACCTCGTGCAGATAAACCCCGGTCCCATCAAGTCCATCCTATTCCGCCTGGGTGAAGTGCTCAGCTACCTCCCGGACAAAGTCATCAAGCCTAAACGCTTCAACAATACTATGCTCTTTCGCATCCAATCGGAAGTCCCACCAGTGGTCCAGCTAAGCCTGAAGGTAGAGATAAACTGCTTCGAGCACTTCACAGAACTCGGCTTAATCCAAGTTCCTTTCTCCTACGACAGCCTCTGGTCAAAAGGATCCTGCAACTTAACCACATATCAACTGAACGAACTCTTGGGCACCAAACTTCGCGCTCTCTATCAACGCAAGAAAGGTCGTGACCTTTTTGATCTTGCCTATGCCCTGCAGAATGCAGAAATAAATGCTGATGATATTATCCGCTGCTACCGCAGGTATATGAGTTTTGTTGTGGATGAGCCGCCCACCTACAAGCAGTTTATGACCAACATGGAAGAGAAAATGACTGACCCAGACTTCATAGGTGACACCACCAAACTCTTGCGGCCAGAGATATACTTTGATCCCGTGGCCTCTTGGAATCTTGTCCGGGAGACGCTGGTAGAGAAGTTGAAGAAGTAAGGATTTTTGGCACTTTCCGCAAATTATACTGAC
>JAGABI010000013.1 GCA_017614715.1 Bacteroidales bacterium
ACCTTGTCGCCGGTGAGGGGATTGATTGCGTAGGAGCCGGAGAATACGCCGGTGACTTTGCGGGTCTCGGCAATGCGCTCGCGCTCTGTCTTCTTGCGGGCTGCAGCCTGGTAGGCTTCAACGGCAGCCTTCTGTTCAGGGGTGGTGAGTTTCTCCACCCATTCGCTCTCCGGAGCGAGCACCATGAAGGTGACGCCAAATATAGTGTCGGCACGGGTGGTGAAGATGGTCATGTCATACTCCTTGGTGCCGTTGTAAACCTTGAAGACCATCTCTGCGCCCTGGCTGCGGCCAATCCAGTTGCGCTGCATCTCCTTGAGAGAGTCGGTCCAGTCGAGATCTTCAAGCTCGTCCAGCAGGCGGCCGGCGTATGCCGATACGCGAAGCTGCCACTGGCGCATCTTGCGCTGCTCCACGGGATATCCGCCGCGGACAGAAATGCCGTCCTTGACTTCGTCGTTGGCGAGCACTGTGCCCAGTTGCTGGCACCAGTTCACGCTGGTCTCACCAAGGTAGGCGATGCGGTATTGCATCAGGATGTCCTGCTGCTGCTTATAGTCCATCGCTTTCCACTCCTGGGCGGAGAAAGGCTTCACAGCGCCGCAGGCTGCATTTACGGCAGCGTTGCCGCCCTCTGCAAACTTTTTCTCCAGATTCTCTATGGGGAGCGCCTTTCCGGCATCGTTGTCATAATAGTGGGCAAACATCTTGAGGAAGGCCCACTGGGTCCATTTGTAGTAATCGGGGTCGCAGGTGCGCACCTCTCGGCTCCAGTCAAAAGAGAAGCCTATCTTGTCCATCTGGCCGCGATAGCGGGCGATGTTTGCCTCTGTGGTTTTGGCGGGGTGCTGGCCGGTCTGGATGGCGTACTGCTCTGCCGGAAGGCCAAATGCATCGTAGCCCATCGGGTGGAGCACATTGAAGCCGCGAAGCCTCTTGTAGCGGGTATAGATGTCGCTTGCTATATATCCCAGGGGATGTCCCACATGCAGTCCCGCACCGCTCGGGTAGGGGAACATATCCAATACATAATATTTGGGTTTGGAGGGATCTGTCTTGACTTCAAATGTCTTATTGTCGGCCCAATACTGCTGCCACTTCTTTTCGATTTCTACAAAATTATATTCCATCGCTATAGATTTATAGAGCCGCAAATATAAGGATTTTTACCTCTGTTTCAGACGGAATTCTACAGGAATGACAATCCTGACTCTAACTTTTTTGCCGTCGATTGTGCCGGGGGACCATTTGGGGGATGCTTCCACCACCCGGAGCGCTTCGGCATCGAGCAGTTCGTTCACCCCTTTCTCTACGGTGACATTGCTAACGTTTCCGTCTGCCTCAACAATGAAAGAGACATTCACGACAGCCCGGTAAGAGGTCTCGCCGCGCTGGTTGGTTACCCGCTCAAATCCGTCGATTCCGTCGGGAAGGGCCTCCTGCGGATAGTTGAGGTATTTGTAAACCCATTTATCAAGGAAACTCCGGGCCGGTTCGCGGAAGAACCTGGGCTGGACGTCGCAATCACCAAGGGAGTATATCCGCTCCTGACTTGCATCTTTCTCCTCGTAGAGGTTGTCCAGGCCGTTCACGGTGTTTATGAAGGCGGCTATGTAACCCGTCTCCGCCGCCAGGTTGTCGTAGAGCAGCAGGTCGGGGGTGTCGCACACCGTGCGGTATTCTGCGCTGATGCCGGTAGAGAAGGTCAGGTTGGGGACGCCGGCCTGTTTGAACGCCAGGTTGTCGGAGGGGAATACCACGCCGTTGTGCAGTGCCGGTCGGGCTGCCACGGACTCTTTCTCCAGCACCTTATTCATCATTCTCTGGAGTACTTTGGGGGATATCGCGCTGTATATCTCAAAAGGATTGGAGGCGTTGCCCCGCCCCAGCATATCCAGGTTTATCATCATCTTTACGCTGCCGATATGGCTGAAGCCGCCGGCGCAGGCAAAGTAGCGGCTGCCGGAAAACTCCTGCTCCATGGCCCCGAATCCCACGAACAGCACGCTGCGGCGCAGTGCCTCCTGGTTGCCGGCAACTATACGTGCCACCTCGGTTAGGGCGGCCACCCCGGAGGCGTCGGAGTCGGCGCCGGGATAGATCCGCTTCTGCGGAATCCCGTCTATGTTTACGGTGTAAAAACCCAGATGGTCAAGGTGCGCTCCAACAACAATGTACTCTTCGCGCAGGTTGGGGTCGGCCCCTTCGATGATTCCCACAATGTTGCGGGAGGCGATGGTGTCTCCGGTGGCGGTGATTACAGTGAAGGTATCTCCGGAGCGGTCGGTGAGCATGGTGACGCCAATCTCTTCCAGACGGTCGTAGAGGTATGCAGCGGCCTGCCGCTCCCCCTCGGAACCTGCCAGCCGCCCCTCGAGTGCGGGGTTGCAGAGATGGTTTATATGTCGATGGAGGTTGTCCTCAAGGCTTTGTGCTGCAGCCGCAGTGGCGGCTGAGAGCAGCATCAGAATTAAAATGGTGCGGATCAGTCTCATACGCCGCCTCAAGGTCAAAGATAGTGCCAGAGATTAACAGAAGGGGGCTTTTACCACCTTTGCCTTTAGCAGGCGGTCGCGTACGTTTATGAAGATTTCGCTGCCCAAAGCAAAGAACGGTGCATCCACATAGCCCATGCCGATGGCTTTCTTTACGGTGGGGCCCATGGTGCCGCTGGTTACATGCCCAATCTGGTTCCCGTTGGCATCGCATATCGGGTAGCCGTGACGGGCTATGCCGCGGTCAACGAGCTCGAACGCCACCAGTTTGCGCTTCAGACCCTCTTCTTTCTGCTTGAGGAGGAGGTCCCTGTCAACAAAGTCACCCTTGGAATCGTTGAATTTCGTTATCCAGCCAAGGCCCGCTTCAAGAGGGGAGGTAGTGTCGTCCATATCGTTGCCGTAGAGCAGGTAGCCCTTTTCCAGACGGAGGGTGTCGCGGGCACCCAGACCCACCGGAACGATGCCGTAGGGCTCTCCGGCTGCCATAATCGCGTCCCACAGCCTGCCGCCGTCGGCATTTGTTACATATACCTCGCACCCGCCGCTGCCGGTGTAGCCTGTGGTGGCCAGCAGGGCGTTCTCAATGCCCGCCACGGTGAGCTGTTTGAATGTGTAGCTGGGCATCGACATTATGTCTTCGCTGCAGAGTTTCTGCATCAGTTCCATGGCTCTGGGCCCCTGGATGGCCAGCTGGCAGGTGTCGTCGCTGGCGTTCACCAGGTCGGCGCCCACCTTCATCCCAAACCTGCCGGCAAAGGAGCAGATGTGCTCCCAGTCCTTCTCTATGTTGGCGGCGTTCACCCCCAGCAGATATTTGGTGCCGGAAAAACAGTACACGATAAGGTCATCAACAATTCCGCCGCGGCCGTTGGGCAGGCAGGTATATTGTGCCCGTCCCGGGTAGAGGGCATCTACATCGTTGGTGGTGATATATTGCAGCAGAGCTTTGGCGTTGAGGCCGAACACCCAGATCTCTCCCATGTGGGACACATCAAATAATCCCACGTTTTCGCGCACTGCGGTGTGCTCTTTTATCAGGCCGGAATACTCGATGGGCATGTTGAACCCTGCAAAAGGGGCCATCTTTGCCCCCAAAGCGATGTGCTTCTGTGTAAATACCGTCTCTTTCACTGCTGTTCCTGATGCAATTTTTTGGCTGTGTTGTATATCCAGATACCTTCCGGCATCTTTTCGTTCCTGTAGAACTCCATCATCATGCGGTATGTATCCTCATAGCTGCCGCTGTGGCATATCATTACCGCGGTGAAACCGTTTTTCATCTTGACCATTTCCACCGGTACGCCGGAAGCCGAGATGCTGTTATACAGATAGTTGGCATTGCCAGCGTTGCGGAAGCTGCCTATCACGGCGTAAAATCCCTCTGCCAGGCCGGCAGCCTCATCTTCAGAAGCGGCGGTGTCGGTATTTATTCCGGCTTCAGTGTCGGTATCTGGAGTCGTTTCTGCTTCTGCCTTTGCTTCGCCGCCTGCAGCTACACCAAGGTCGGCAAAATTGGCCGCCACGGCACCGGCGGCAGTATCGATATCCGTAGCCTCTGCCAGGGAACAAGAGTCGGGCAGTGCGGTATCCATGGTGGCCGCGAGGGAGTCGGCGGTGCGGTGCATCTGCTCTGCCTGTGCCCTTAGGGCGGCGATATCCTTTGAGGTGGGTTTGCCCAGCGCAGAACGTATGGCGTCGCATCCCGTAAAAACAATGGCGAGACCTGCTGCAAGGGCGATAATACCGGCTGCTTTCATAATGTGCGAAGGTACTCAATTATATACTAATGGCAAAAATAACCTATATTTGTAGTGATGAAGAGATCTCTTGCCCTGCTCGCGTTGCTCCTGCTTCTCGGAGCCCCCTGCCGTGCCGCTGAACGTGACACGCTGAGGATGAGTTTCCTGGGCGACGTGATGATGCACTACAAGCAGATACGCGCTGCCCGCATTCCCGGCGCGGACACCACAAGGGCCTCTTCATACGATTTCAGCTCCTACTTTTCGCATATCAAGGGCCGCCTGGATTCGTGTGACATCAGCGTGGCCAATATGGAGTTTCCCGTGGGGGTGGTGCCGTACACCGGCTATCCGGTATTCTCTGCGCCGTCGTCCATAATCCAGGAGGCGATAGATGCCGGTATGGACCTTTTGTTGCTGGCCAACAATCATATCTGCGACAAGGGGCGGCGGGGGCTGGACAGCACATACGCCATCTATTCCCGCATGCCGGTCAAGTTCACCGGACTCTGGCGCGACTCCATAGACGAGCAGCTCTATAACCCGGCAATAATCACCGCAAAGGGGTTCAGGGTCGCCTTCATCAACTTCTCTTACGGATTCAACGGCTTCACCATACCGCAACCCTACGTGGCGGGGCAGTTGGATTCGCTGCAGATAAAACAGGCCATCCTGCGGGCGCGCAACCGCGGTGCGGATTATATAGTCGCCCTTCCGCACTGGGGTGTGGAGTATAACCTCGACGCCAATGCGGAGCAGCGCCGCTGGCGGGACAGACTCTACCGCTGGGGTGTGGATATGATAGTGGGGTCGCATCCCCATGTGCCGCAGGCGGTGGAGTATTCCCAGGGTAGGGTAACTGCCTATTCCCTGGGGAATTATATCTCCAATATGAGCATCGCATACGGCCAGGTGGGCATCCTGCTCACCGTGAGCGTGGTGCGGCGGGAGGACGGCTCGCTGGAGACGCTTCCCCCCGAAGTGACCTACCTGTGGTGCGGCAAGGCGGGCCAGATGGAGCCCAACTACTCTGTGATACCAATTGAAGAGTATCTCGACCGGCCGGAGGAGTTCATCTCCCGGTCGCAGTACGATAAGATGGTGCGCGAATATTCCCGTATAAAACAAAAATTCTCACAATATTGAACAAGACAATTACCCTCACCGAAGTAGATCCGATAGAGATCCTGGGTGTCAACAACAAACTCTTTGACCAGTTCCGCAGCTATTTTCCCGCACTCAAGGCGACCTCCCGCGGCAACGAGATATTCCTGATGGGCGCCGACGACCAGATTGCCCTTTTTGAAGAGAAGCTTGCGCAGCTGATCCAGAAAAAGATGACCAGGATGCGCCTGAACAGCTATGATGTAGAATCGCTGTTTGAGGATAACGGACGCTCCAGTGAAATAGGGCGGGTAGAGATGCCCGACGGCGGCGACTATGTGATTGTTTATGGTGCCGACGGCAAGTGCGTCAAGGCCCGCACCCCCAACCAGAAGCGGCTGGTGAAAGATTATTACGACAATGACCTGATATTCGCTCTGGGCCCTGCCGGAACCGGAAAAACATATACGGCGATTGCGCTGGCGGTGCGTGCCCTGAAAAACCGCGAGGTCAAGCGGCTGATACTTACACGTCCGGCGGTGGAGGCGGGCGAGCGGCTCGGCTTTCTCCCGGGCGATTTGAAAGACAAACTGGATCCCTATCTGCAGCCCCTTTATGACGCCCTTCTGGATATGATTCCCGCCAAGAAGCTGCAGTCGCTTATGGAGGATGGCACCATTCAGATTGCACCGCTGGCATACATGAGGGGCCGCACTCTGGACAAGGCCTTTGTGATTCTGGACGAGGCGCAGAACACATCTCTGTCGCAGTTGAAGATGTTCCTGACCCGTATGGGGAACGACGCCAAGTTCATCGTAACGGGCGATGCCACCCAGATAGACCTCCCCAACCGCGGCGATTCAGGCCTGCTGAAGGGGGTGGAACTGGTGCGCGACATCCGAGGCATCTCGGTCGTGAACTTTACAAAAGAGGATATAGTGCGCCACCCGCTGGTGACCCGCATAATAGAGGCTTTTGACAAGAAAGAGAAGGAGGATAAACACTCCTAACGCACGCAGCGCACGTTAAGGGCTATGCCGGTCTTGCTGGTGAATGCGGGCTTGAATGAGTCTGAATCCCAGTAAATGTAGCGGTAATATGCCTGCTCGCTGTTGTAGGCATCTTTGCTCCACCACATTCCATAATCGTTGAGGCCATAGAACTGGCCGTCGTTGGTCTGCATATAGCCGCAGGGGAGGGGGTTGAATTTGACCTCCGCGGTGTGCTTGTTGTTCACGGAGAAAGGCCAGAACCGCTCGCCGTTGAAATAGGCATCTGGGGTTACTTTGCTGGCAGCGCCGCCCCAGTCATCCTCAAAAGCTACGGCTTTCCCGCACAAGGCCTGGCCGAGGTCCTCCCAGTCGGAGTTGCCGGGCAGGCGCCAGCCGCTGGGGCAGATGTCGCCCCGGGCAGCCTCTGTCCAGGTATAGTGGCGGCCAAACACATGGTTCAGCACGGGAGACTGGGCATAGGCATATCCGGCGCCTTCCCATGCCAGGTTCTCTGCAAACCAGTCGAGATTGCCGATGTGCTGGTAGCGGTAGGCGCGACTGTCGCGCGGATCCACGAATACCTTCTGGGATGTATAGGGGAGACCCTGTAGCGAGCCGGTCATAAGGGTGGTATCCACCGTAACAACCGTGCGTTTGGCACTCTCTGTGATGTAGTCCGGGTGGTAGGCAAGGGCCTTTACCACATATTCATCCGGAGTATCGGGGAACTGCACCACTATGGTGCGGCTATAAAGGGTGTCGGTGTGGAAATTGGTGATAACCCATCCCCATGCCGGGTCTTCCGGAGTAGTGATGCCGCCGGCGGTGAGTTCCACCACGTCGCCGGCATAGATATAGTTATCGATATCGAAAGAAATACTCCCCTCCATGTAGTTGTAGGAGGTGTTTTCTTTGATGCAGCCGGCCCCTGATGCCAGAAGGGCGACAAGCATGATTATCCGTATGATTTTCTTTCTCATTAGGGACCGTAAATCGCGCAAATTTAATAAGATTTTGTTATACTTTTGCATTATGAAACGATTATCGGTACTTATTGTCTCTTTGCTTTTGCTTTTTGCCGGTTGCGGCAATGACATGCAATATATCCAGGTGACCGGCTTGGCCCAGGGCGGCCAGTACACCGTAACGTGCAAGATACCCGACAAAACCCGTGCCGAGGCCCTCAAGCGGGCCATTGACGACACCCTCTCTGCTATAGACTGGACCCTCTCGGGCTACAATAGCGGATCGTTGATCACACAGGTTAATAATGGCCGCAGGCCCCCTATGAACGATATCTTCGTGGACGTATTCAACATTTCCAAAAAGATCTGGCGGCAGAGCGACGGGGCTTTCGATCCCTCATGTGCGCCGTTGTTCGACATCTGGGGATTCGGATTTACCAAAGACGAGATGCCTTCCGACGCCGCTGTGGACAGTGCCATGGCCCTGGTGGGGATGGACCGCTATTCTATCGTAGAGGACCCTGACGGCAACCGGTATCTGGATATGCCCGCCGGCGGCAAGATCAACTTCAATGCTGTCGCACAAGGCTACTCCTGTGATGTTGTGGCCAGGGTGCTGGAGAGTTTTGGAAGTCAGGACTATCTGGTATCTATCGGCGGGGAGATAGTCTGCAAGGGACTCAGCTCCCGCGGCGATGCCTGGCATGTGTGGATAGACCGTCCGGAAGACGGCAACCATGTGTCGGGTGCGCTCAAGCAGGATGTAATAAGTGTGACCGACTGCGGCCTGGTGACCAGCGGCAACTACCGCAAGTACTATGTCGTTGACGGCCAGAAATATTCCCACACCATCGACCCCCGCACCGGCCGTCCGGTAACCCATAATCTTTTGAGTGCCACAGTCCTGGCAGAGGACAGCGCCACCGCCGACGCCCTTGCCACCGCTATGATGGTGCTCGGCCTGGAGAAGTCGCAGCTAATGGTGGCTTCATGGGGCGGCAACCCCTCACGCGGAGCCTATCTGGTATATGGGGAGCAGGACGACATGAAGGTATGGCATACCCCCGGCCTGGTTCTGGAGAGCGGTAATTAGCAGGATAACAGTCTGGAAACAAGTTCCGACAGCATGTCGGCGTCGCTCGCCTCTCCGCGGGCGTTGCTCTTGCTGCGGTAGTCGAACTCCTTGAGTATCGATACCGCCTTCATGCAAGATTTCAAAGGATAGTTGCGGGCGTAGCGGCCATAGTCGCGGCGCATGATAAAGGGGTTCAGCCCCAGCGCCGCCGCCATAGTGGCCTCGTCCATGCGCTCCGCAAGGCAGGCGTGGTAGCGGAGCATCTTGAGATACTGGCTGGAGAGGGCAGCTACAATCATCTGGATGGGGTAGCGCTTGCTGTTCTCTCCAAAGTAGTTGGCGATCTTGTATGCCTTGGCGGCGTTCTTATCGCAGAGGGCGCCAGCCAGCTCAAAGGCAGAATATTCGCGGCTCATACCCACGTTCTCCTCAATTGCCGCACAAGTGATGTGTCTGCTGCCGGCGGGGAGCGCCTTGGAGAGTTTGTCCACCGCCAGTGCAATCTTGCTCAGCGAGGTGCCGCACGCCTCGGCAATCATGTCGGCGGCGCCCTCCTCTGCGGTGAACCCTTCGCTGCGGATGTAATCGTCTATCCAGCCGGTAATCTTCCACTCCTTGACCGGTTCGCACTCGAGCACTACACCCACCTCACCGGCGCGCTTGTAGAACTTGGTGCGCTTGTCTATGTTCTTGGCGTTGCTGTCTGGGGCGGTCTTGAAGCAGATGACCAGCACGGTGGTCGGCATCAGCTTGTCAAAATATGATTCAATCTTCTCGACCCCCTTCATCCCCTGCGCCTCCTTCACCACTATCACCTGCCGGCTCACCATCATGGGGAACTGGCGGGCATGGCTCACAATCTCCTCCGGGGTGGTGTCCACGCCGTAGTATATCATCTGCCCAAAGTCCCGTTCTTCGGCTGGCAGAGCCTTCTCCATCAGCAGGTTGCATATCCTGTCGATATAATAATGCTCCCTGCCGAAAAGCAGGTAGAAGGGTTTGATGTCGCCCCGGTTTATGTCGGACTCAATCTTCGCGGCCAGAGGGCCCGTTTCTGTGGTTTGCTTTGCCATTTCACAAGTTTCGCAAGATTAAGATGGTACGTCTTTTGCGCGCTTTGGAGCTTGCGAAACTTTTCCCTACGCACATTACATTATAACGTATCCCCATCCCTAAATCCCTTCCCTCGGGGAAGGGACTTACTCTACGCCCTTCGGGCTTTATTTTCCCCCGAAGGTACACTATTTTTTATACCTTTGCAAAGAGATAGCAATATGGACCAGGTATTCGATCCAATCAGGAAAAGGTATGTAAAGCTGACCCCGGAGGAGGAGGTGCGGCAGCATGTGATTAAGGTGCTGACCCGTTGCTGGGGCTATCCCGAAACGCACCTGGCGGTGGAATATGGCTTCAAATACAACAAACGGCAGTACCGGGCAGATATTGTGGTGTTCAACCGCGCGCTGCAGCCCCGCCTGCTGGTGGAGTGCAAGGCCCCCTCAGTACAGCTCACGGCGGATGTGATAGACCAGGTGGTGCGCTACAATTATGTGCTGGACGTGGAGTATATCCTGATTACGAACGGAGAACTTTTTTACCTTTGCAGGCGCGACGGCAAGGGGGGATGGCTGCAGTGCAGCGAGATGCCCTCTTTCGATGATCTTTGCGAGATATGATCGACCTTAACGACAGTATTATTTTCAAGACCGTCACGGCAGAAGCCGAGGCTCTGGGGGTGCGCGCATTCGTCATCGGCGGCTATGTGCGCGACTGGTTCATGCATCGCGACAACGACGATGTGGACATAGTAGTGGAGGGGAGCGGCATCGCCCTGGCAGAGAAGGTCGCCGCCAGGCTCCATAGCAAGGTCTCGGTGTTCCGCAACTTCGGCACCGCCATGTTCAAGTACAAGGGGGTTGAGGTAGAGTTTGTGGGGGCGCGCCGTGAGTCATACGACCGCAATTCCCGCAAACCTTTCGTGGAGGACGGCACTCTGGAAGAGGATCAGCAGAGGCGCGATTTTACCATCAATGCGATGGCGTTCAGCTTGCAGAAAGAGGATTACGGAACGCTGATTGATCCTTTCGGCGGCATCGCCGACATCGCTGCCAAGAAGATCCGCACTCCGCTGGACCCCGATACCACCTATAGCGACGACCCGCTGCGCATGCTGCGTGCGGTGCGTTTTGCCACCCGGCTGGGGTTCGATATCGTGCCGGAATCCATCGAATCGATGCGGCGTAACCGCGACCGGCTCCAGATTCTCTCAAAAGAGCGCATTTCCGACGAGCTCAACAAGATAATGATGACCGCGACGCCATCCCGCGGGTTTTATCTGCTGGATGAGTGCGGCCTTCTGGACGCGATCCTGCCTGAGCTTACGGCCCTGAAGGGGGTGGAGACGGTGAATGGTCGCGGGCATAAAGACAATTTTGTCCATTCGCTTAAGGTGCTGGATAATGTGGCCGAGGTGAGCGACAATCTGTGGCTCCGCTGGGCGGCTCTGCTGCACGATATCGGCAAGGCCTCCACAAAGAAGTGGGACGATCAGCTGGGCTGGACCTTCCACAGTCACGAGTTTGTAGGCGCCAAGATGGTGAAGGGTGTATTTACCCGCCTCAAGCTGCCGGTGAGCGAAACGATGCCGTACGTCCAGAAGCTGGTCGGGCTGCACCTGCGCCCTATCGCGTTGGTGACCGATGGCGTCACCGACTCCGCTGTGCGCCGCCTGTTGTTTGATGCCGGTGACGATATCGATGACCTGATGACTCTCTGCAAGGCCGATATCACTTCCAAGAACGAGATGAAGGTGGAGACTTTCCGGGCCAATTATGAGAGGGTGCGGCAGAAGATGACAGAGGTGGAGGAGAAGGACCGCATCCGCAATTTCAAAAATCCGATTACCGGCGAGATTGTGATGGAGCGCTATCACATCGAGCCCAGCAACATAATCGGCCAGATCAAGGAGGTTATCAAAAACGCCATCCTCGACGGCGAAATCCCCAACGATTTCGATGCCGCCTACGCCCTCATGGAAAAAACCGCAGCAGAATTTGGACTGAAGTAGCTTTTATTTCCGCAAACACAAGGAGCCGGCGTGTGCCGGCTCCAATAAACTATTCTTCATTCGGATAGTGATTATCATAATTAAAAGATAATCCTATTCGCGGGGCTGTTAAAGTTTTGCAAGACACAGCCCCTTTCGGGTGTTTATGCAAAGATAGTAACCAAAAATGATTCTGGCAAATTAATTACAGCCCGTAAACGGTGAAGGGGCCGATGGGGGTGCCTTCGTTGCTCTCGAGGTATTCTCGCAGGGGTGGGCAGTCGCCAAGGGCGGAGGTTTTTACTATCAGGACTTCGCCGCGGTGGTCGCCGGAGAGGGGTGTCGGCGCGCAGTCGCAGTTGCCGGCGGCGGGGGAGTCGGTGAGGAATTCGTCAGTGGGGACGCCGGTGATGAAGGCTTCGACATTATCCTTGTAGTCGGTGACTTCGCAGCCGAGGTAGATGTCCATATTTTCGGGACGATTCACAAACAACGTGTTGTATGTGTCGGTGCCGCTGCTTTGACGCAGGGCTTCTTCTGCAACGCATCGGTAGCCGAGCCATTCGTTGATCTGGTTTACGGTGCAGCCGAAGGCGAATATCGCCAGATATAGGGCTGCAGCCATGGCTATCGCTCCTTTTTGCCAGCCGCTCCTGATGATTACGATGCATGCTGCGGCAAAGCCTATGGCCAGCACTGCGGCCGTGGCGAGCAACGTCGTGCTGAAAATGTAAGGCGTATTGATTGCCAGCGCAAAGGCCAGTTTAGAGACGGGTTCAACTCCCTTCAGCAGATATACGACCCAGAGTGACACGCCTGCCAGTGCTATTATGATTGCCGGGATTAACAGAGCCGCCTTCTTGAGTCGTTCGGCGCGCCCTTTGGTGAGAATCGCAAACTGCGGCATAAGGTATGCCATAAGCGGCAGCAGGGGTGTCAGGTATATCGCTAGTTTGCCACTGAAAGCGGAGAGCATTATGAAGATGACGGCTATTGACATGAGCAGCAGTCGGCTGAAGGTGTTGTCGCGAGGGTCTATGAGAGGATTGCAGTCTGACCTGCCGTCGCCTTGCTTTTCGCCTAATAAATTGCCGGGCTGTCTTTCGTTTAATCCGTTCTGCAGTTCACTTCCGGGGGTGTTGTGGGTGTTGGCGCAGCGCTTTCTCCATTGACGGCAATAAAGGTAGATAACTGCCGGAATAATGAGCAGTGTGTAGGGCAGTACTGTGTATAGCAGTGTGGGGAGATACCACCAGAAGGGTTGCTTGTGGGTGAAGGCGTTTACGGCGCGGTCTAAAGTCTGGTGGAAAAGCAGGCTATTGATATATTCGCGGCCACCCTCCAGATATGCTCCCAGAATCCATCCTCCAAACAACAACAGCATCACGAGCCACTGCCGCCAGCCCAGAAACTCCGGCAACCGGCGAAGCTGCTTTTCGAGCGCCAGGAACGCTATGATGATGAGTACCGGGGCAAAGAATCCCACCGGCCCTTTGGTAAAAAGGGCCAGGAAAATGTAAAGAGGCAGCAGCCAGCGGTCGGTCTTGCCTTGGGGTACTGTGCTGTCGTGACCGGTGCTTGGGCTCGCCGCTAAATCCCTGTTAGACTGGTGTGCTTGGCCAGGCACGCCGCCTCCGGTGTACATCTTCCAGAAGGTGAAAAGCGCCAGCACTATGAACATTGTCATAAGCACATCCATCCTCAGGAAGAAGGTCTGGACGGCGAACAGCATCCCAGCCAGCAGCAGGCTGGCACAGAGGATTCTTGTAAGGGGGGTTACTGCTGTGTCGGTGCGAACTTCATCAGCTACATCCCGACCGGATTGCCATGCGGTACTCGCTTGACGGAGAGACAAATTGTAGGAGTCCCGAAGGTGTGCCATCCGTAACCACTTGTCCATAACGGCCACCGTAACAAAGGATGGTATCAGCGCTGTGAAAAGCACCGGCAGCCACATGCAGGTGGCACCGCAGAACAGCCTGAAGAACATCATCAGCCAGAAAAACAGCGGCGGCTTGTCGGTGTACGGGATGCCGTGGTTATAAAAGCAGAAGAAGTGACCTTCGCGGAGAGCCTCATCCACAATGCTCAGATAGCGAAGTTCGTTGCTGGGGGAGGGGTCGCGGAAAAACATCATGGGCAGCACGCACACCGTTACGAATGCGAACACCGCCGCCAGTGGATGCCCGGCAATGAACCGTGCGGCAGATCTGCCTGCGAAAGGGGCTGTCAAAAGGCCGGTATGTTGTTTGCCGGGTTTATTCATCGACTATTCCAGATTGTTCTCGCCGCGCTTGTATGTAACCCAGTTGCGGCGCATCCAGCGGTAGATAAAGCAGTCGGTGAAGCCGCGAAGGCGGTTCCACATATTGAACTTGGACTTGCCGGCGGTGCGGCTGCGGTGGGTCACCATGACCTCTTTGTAGCATCCGCCCTCCTGCAGCATCACCAGCGCCGGGAGAAAGCGGTGCATCCCGTTGAACATGGGGAGGCGGCGGGCATATTCCATCCGGATTACCTTCATCGGGCATACGCTGTCGCGGGCGCCGTCGCCGGTCATCATCCGCCTGAAGCCGTTGCCTATGCGCGACTGCAGCTTCTTGCGCCACCCGTCCTCGCGGCTGGAGCGGACTCCGGCCACCAGCGGGTAATCTGCAGCGTAAGGCAGCATCAGGTTGAACTCCTCCGGCACCGTCTGCAGGTCGGCGTCTGTGTAGGCCATATACTCCGATTCTATGGCGTCTATGGCTGTTTTCATAGCTCCGCTGCACCCCAGGCGTCGGGTATGGGAGATGTAGAAGAAATCGCTGCGGCGTGCGCAGATGTCGCGGATCATATCCAGGCTGGAGTCTGTGGAGCAGTCGTTGACAAAGAGCACGCAGGCTTTCATAAGGCATTTGGGCAGATAGTCCGCCAGGGCATCTTCCAGTGCGCGCAGGTTTCCCTCCTCGTTAAAGACCGGGATTGCGATGGTCAGTTGATAAGCTGCGGTGCGGTTCATGGTTATTTAACAATAACTCGTTTGAGGCGGCGGTCAATGCCTGTGAATATCTCGTAGGGGATGGTCCCGAGCTTGTCTGCCAGCTGCTGCACCGTGGGATTGTCTCCAAAAACAGTCACAATGTCTCCAACGCGCGCCTCTATGCCGGTTATGTCCAGCATGCACATATCCATGCAGATGGAGCCGATGGTGGGGGCTGCGTGGCCGTTTACCATAAACGAAGCGTTGCCGTATCCCAGCCTGCGGTCGATACCGTCACCGTAACCTATGCGAATGGTTGCTATCTTACTGGGGATGTGGGTCAGATGGCCGTGGCGGCCATAGCCTATAGTCCCTTCGCTTATCTCCTTTATCTGGAGGATGGGGCACTTGAGCGACGCCACCGGCTTGATTTGCGGGCTTCTGACGGCACTGATGCCGTAAACCCCCACGCCGATGCGCACCATGTCCATCTGATATTGGGTGAAGCGCTCGGTGCCGGCGGAGTTGAGGATATGACGCATAGGGCGGTATCCCAGGCTGGCCTCAATCTCGTCTGCGAGTGCGGTGAAGAGATTGATCTGTCCCATTGTGAAGTCGTCCCACTGCGGTTCGTCGGCGGCAGCCAGGTGAGAATAAATAGAGCGCACCTCCACCTCTTCGCAGCCTGAGAGCATCTTTTTGAGCTCTGCAATCTCCCCAGCCTCAAAACCCAGACGGTGCATGCCGGTGTCAAGTTTGATGTGGATGGGGTATTTCTTGATTCCGAGGCTCTTGAGCATCAGCTTGAGCTTGCCCAGGTACTCCACGGACGGGATGCCGGGTTCAAGGTCGTACTGAATTATGTCAGAGAAGCAGTCGCAGCCGGTAGAGAGCGCCAGGATAGGTGCGGAAATGCCGGCACGGCGCAGTTTGACCCCCTCCTGGAGGGTGGCGATGCCCAGGTAATCTGCACCTGCCTCCAGCATCAGCCTTGCAAACTCAACGCCCCCGTGTCCGTAGGAGTTGGATTTTACAAGCACCAGAACTTTTGTGCCGGGCCTCAGGAGGCTCTTGAAGTATTTGAAATTATCGGTTGCAGCGCTGCGGCTAATCTCAAGCTCGGCCTGTGGTAGTCTCATTGTGTTTAAAATTTAAATAGAGGTTGCGCGAGTAGGTGAAAAAGCCCACAGACTGGCCTATGGCCAGCACCCAGTCGTGCCGGATGAAAGCGTAGGCGACAATCACCGCCGATCCGGCCAGGCTGATAATCCAGAACCCGGACGGCAGCAGGCTTTCGCCCCTCTTGCGGGAGTATATATACTGATAGATGAACCTGAAGGTGAAAATGACCTGGCCGGCGGAGCCGAAAACAATCAGCCACGCCGGGATGCCTTCGTTTTGGAAAAGGCGCTCCACGGTCCCTTCGTGCATCAGCATGAAGGTGATTCCGGCAAGCGGCAGTAAAAACAGTATGACCATTACGGGGTACCTGATTGAAGAGCTGATCCCCTCCCAAATCCCTTTTGCCCTCAGGTTCCAGATGTAGATGTAATAACTTATGACCTGACCCAGCATTATTGCAAAATCCTGCCTCAGCCATCCGTAAATGAAAAATAATATGGACGCAATCATGCTGAGCATCCAGTAGATGGTGGGGGAGGTGGCCCTCTTCTCCCTTTCGGAGATAATCCATTGCACAATCATTCTGGCGGAGAAGAGCCCCTGGGCCAGAAATCCGAGTGCATATATGAACCAACTGCTGTCCATAGAAATATGCCGCAATTTACGGCAAAAAAAAGAATCGGTCAAAGCCTTGACCGATCCTTTATCTTGTTAAGGGTTGAGTCTTATTTATTTGGCAGCCTCAACAGATGCTTTACGGAAGTCCTTCATGAGCTTGCTGAGGTTCAGGGCAGCCTTGCGGGCGCGGGTTCCGGCAGCTTTGTTGCCTTTTTCTACCTGAGCGGCAGCATTCTTCTGGAAAGCTTCAATTTCAGCATTGATCTGTGCAACGAGTTCTTTCATGATAAATTAAGTTATTTGGTTAGTAATTAGTAGATTGTTTTTCTTGATTGTGAAATTAAGCCAAAAAAACCATAAATGCAAATATATATGCTAAAATTCGCGTTTTACGGTGTATCTGCCGTAATTTCTGTCATTTTCCCACAAATACATGTGGGCATCAGTGCAGGAAGATGCCTTTGTCTCTATGGCTACTTCTGGCAGGTCGGGATAAGAGCCGTGTACTATATGGTGCAGGCAGGCTGCAATATTGTCCTCAGTTGCATCAAAATCGTGATAAAGGTCGTCGGGACGCCAGTTGTTGGGAGCCATCCCCGCGTCGGGGATATTTTCTCCCAAACCGTTGGCATTGTAGAAGCAGATGGGGAGGAACACATATTGAAGACCGCTGTAGTCCCCCTTGTCGTATGCTGCAAGGTGAGCAGGATACGGGAATATATACATGCCGTTTGGTTTGCCGTAGGTAGTATCGCCAACATGGTGGATATCTGCAAGCGGTTTGAGGCCGTTGAGAACCATTTCAGATGCGGAAGCGCTCCCTTTGCCGGTGATGAAATACAGGTGCTCGAATTCTGGTGAATCGGGTTTGCAGGAGAAATGGATGCCTGAACTCTTGTCGGATTCAAGACTGGATATTATCTGTGCCGGAGACTGTACTTTTGTCTCTAAGTCAGAAGCACGCTTTTTATTGTTGTGGGTGCGCTTCACATAGACCTGCCCCCTGGCACTCGCAGGGGCGAGGTAGCTCACCAGAAGATTGCTGGCACGGCTGTCTCCGCCACCGTTGTATCGTAAATCCAGTATCAGGGTCTTGACATTGTTCTTCTTGAAATAATCCATCGCCTCCGTAATGTCATCCATCATGGATTTGCCGTTAATGTCATTGTCGGCCTTGAAGCTCAGGTAATTAAAGTAACCTATCGGAGCGGTGAGGCCGGGGTAGTCTTTTGCTGTGAATACCTTGGTGATCAGTCCGGGACGGACAAGCAACGATTCGGCTGCAGTTATCGGAATTTCGTGCTGTCCCCCTTCGTTGTCTTCAAAGGCGAACAGGCGAGGTTGGGTTGTGCTGGGGTGGTTGAAGATATCGTTCAAGGCATTTAAATCGTCCTTGATCCAATCCTTGATGGTCTTCCCGTCAATTGATGTCACATTCCAGCCGCGCTTGACGCCAGCCTGCTCAAAGGGGCCGCCGGGGTAAACGTAACAGACATATATGCCGTAATCATGGTAATATCTTATCATCTGCCCCGCCAATAGGCCGTAGGTGCCGTATTTGATGCCGGTTTCATCGTCCATGAATGACTTGCCGTCCGTCATCCAGCTCCAACGGTCTTTTTCATAAAGCAGCGAATTAAAATAATCTTCTACGTCGGTATCGTATGTAAACGACTTTTTCACAAGCGATTCGTTCCAGTAATAATACTCGCTCATGATATCGTTCCAAAGATAATTCAGGGTCTTTGTGAGAGCCTGGCGCCGCTGCTGCTCCTCATATGATATTTCGTCCTCCGGCTTAACGCAGGAAAACGCCGTAACCAGGGTCAGCGCAGATACCAGAATCGCTCTCAAATACTTTCTCATAACCTATTCCTTTTCTCGTTCAACAATGAACACATCTTCTCCATCTTCCTGGAAGTAATAGTTCTCACGTGCAAACATCTCCAGGGTATCCTTGTTGGATGTAAGTTGTTTTATCCTTTCGTCAGTGGTTTTGATGGCTTGTTTATAATAGAGCTCCTGCTGCTTCTGGCGGCGGATTGTATTCATGCTCTGCAACATCTGGTGCAGGCTGGTACGGCTGTTGAAAAGTATCAGCAGCACGAACACCAGCAGCGCTATGAAGTATTTGTTCAGCAAAATCCGCACCGTCGTGCTTTTTGCCTTCAAACCGGATATCTTCTCCTTTGCTTTTTTGAAAATGGACATATGTACAAATTTATTAAATTTGAAACAAAAATAGCAAAGCGATGAGATTTTATTTGCCCTCCTGGGCTCAGTGCCTGATTCTTGTGGTGATCTTTTTTGTCGTGTCGGTGGCTGCGTCTGCAATCTTCCTCTTGGGGATTGAATCGTCTTCTCTGACCTATGCCGCTACCATGATTCTGCCGCTGCTTTGGGCCTATTTCATGTCCCGCAGGAACCAGGCTGCCGGCCAAGGCTTTGTCCCCCTGGATGAACCCCGGAGCGGACGGTTTAATTCCATGCTCCCAGTGTTTGCAATCGTGATTGTGGCAACCCCCTTTCTGGCGGCTTTGATAGAGCCTCTGACGGCTTTGTTCCCGATGTCCGACCTTATGCGGGCCGCCTTTGAGAAGATGTTTGACACCTCCAGGCCGGTGGATACCTTTATCGCCGCATCTATACTCGCCCCCCTTTGCGAAGAGCTGCTGTGCCGTGGCCTGATATGCAGAGGCTTACTTTCCCGCAGCAAACCATGGGTGGCAATAGTTGTGTCGGCCCTGATCTTTGCCCTGCTTCACGGCAATCTCCAGCAGGGGACGGCCGCCTTTGGCCTGGGCTTATTCATGGGCTGGGTATATTACAAGACCCACAGCCTGTGGGCGACCATTACAATCCATTTTGTGAACAACACCCTCTCGCAGGTTATGATGGGCCTTTTCCCCGACCTGCCGATAGATGCCACATATGCGAGCGTGATTCCGCAACCGTGGTATACTATCTTCCTTATCGTCAGCGCGCTGATCACGGCCGCATCCATTTATCTCATTTATCGTAACTACAAAGATGACCAAAGCATTATATCCTTTGAGATTCGCCCCGCTTCAAGTGGAGAAGCGCTGGGGCGGGAATGCCCTGAAGAATAAACTGGGTAAAAAGGCTGCCCCCGGCCAGGAAGACAAGGTTGACCTGGAGAGTATCGGCGAGTCTTTTGAACTCTATGAGTTTGGCGAGGACCACAGTTCCCCTATAGTGAACGGGTTCCTTGCCGGGAACAGTATCAGTGATATTCTGGAGACCTACCTCGGCGATTTGGTGGGAGATAATATCTATGAATACTTCGGCAACCAGTTCCCGCTGCTTATCAAATATCTGAACGTGGAGGGGCGCCTCTCGGTGCAGGTACATCCTACCGACGAGGTGGCGGCTGAGCGTTACGACTGCCTGGGCAAGAGCGAATTCTGGTATGTAGTGGACGCCAAACCGGATGCAAAGGTATACATGGGCCTTAACCGTGACAGTTCTGCCGCGGAATTCTACGAAAAGTGTCACGACGGCTCCATAGTGGACCTTATGAATGTTTATCATCCCAAGCCGGGTGACTGCTTCTATATCAAGGCTGGCACTGTGCACGCCGCCGAGGGGGGCATCGTGATTGCGGAGATCCAGGAGAACAGCGACGCCACGCTGCGCCTGTATGACTGGGGTTTTGAGAACAACCCCGCTACCCGCCGCGAGATGCATCTGGACGAGGCGATAGACTGTATAGATTATGAAAAGTACAAGGCCAGCGAACTGTTCCGCCCCGCAGCAGAGGCCAGAGGGGTAGTGTGCGACTGCAGGTGGTTCACCATCAGCATCCTGCCTTTAAGAGAGCGCTATGAGGCAGATCCGGACAAATTCAACAGTTTTGTGCTGTATATGTGCACTTCTGGTGCAGCGACCCTCACCTGGGATGGCGGGAAGGAGGAGATTGCCGCCGGCGACACCGTTTTGATCCCCGCGGCTATGGGGGCGTACTGCTTTACCCCCGCACCGGGCGGAGCCAACCTTATCGAGGCCCATATCCGCAAGATAGAAGAAGACAAAGACGAATATCTTGAAAAATAATCCGTATGGCTGATTCTACAAGACTGGACAAGTATCTATGGTCCATCAGGGTTTTCAAGACCCGCAGTGACGCTACCGATGCTTGCCGCGGCGGCAAGGTGCTGGTTAACGGCCAGGACGCCAAACCTTCGCGGGAAGTTAAGTCGGGTGACATGATTCAGGTCCGCAAAGGGGCGGTATTATACCAGTACAAGGTGTTGCAGCCCATAGACCGGCGCCAGGGGGCGGCCCTTGTGGAGCAGTATGCCCAGAACCTCACGCCGGAGAGCGAACTGGCAAAGTTGCACGCCCCGCACGAATCGTTCTTTGTGGTGCGTGACCGGGGTGCCGGACGACCTACAAAAAAAGAGCGCCGCGAGATGGACACCCTTTATTCTGCCTTGGAAGAGGAGTTCTCTTCTGAAGATTTTGACTGATCCGCCGCAGGAGGCGTACTCTTGCGGTTGAACCTGGTCATCGCCCTGTCGGGGCCTTCGAGTACAAAACACTTGATGGCCTCGATTGCGTTATTAAGCACTTCCGGCAGCATACGCTTCTCCTCCAGCAATAGTTCATGGAGCACAAAATCTACCTGACCGCCGGGGGCAAAACCGTTGCCGATGCCCAGCCGCAGCCGTGCATACTGATTTGTAATCAGGTGATAATCTATGCTCTTGAGGCCGTTGTGGCCGCCGTCGCTCCCCGCCTTGCGCAGCCTCATGCTGCCAAAGGGGAGCGCCAGGTCATCCACCACAACCAGCAGGTTCTCCGGTACTATCTTAAGATGGGCATACCAGTAGGAGACCGCTTTCCCGCTGAGGTTCATGTATGTAGAGGGCTTGAGCAGGTGGAGGGTATTCCCCTTGAGCCTGACTTCCGCCATATCGCCGTAGCGCATTGTGGAAAAAACAACATTGGATGCCATAGCAAAGGCATCCAATGTCATAAAACCCATATTGTGCCTTGTAAGTGCGTACTCGGGGCCAATGTTTCCCAGACCCACTATGAGATACGACGCGGCCATGGCACAACCTCTTTAAGAGATTACTCCTGGCTCTCAGAAGTCTCCTCTGCAGCAGCTACCGCGTTGCGGGTAGACAGGCAGGAGCAGATGATGGTAGCCTTGGGATTCACGATAGAGATATTGTCAAACTTGAGGTCACCAGCGGTGATGCGTTTGCCAATTGCAAGGGGAGTTACATCTACAGTGAGATCGTCGGGCAGGTCTTTGATAAGACCGCTGATGCGCAGTTTGCGGCGGGATACCTGGAGCTTGCCACCGGCGCGTACGCCCACAGAGTTACCCGTGATAATGACGGGAACCTCAACAACTACGGGTTTGCTTTCGTTAACTGCGAGGAAATCTGCGTGCAGGGCCCTGTCGGTTACGGGGTGATACTGAACCTCGTGCAGGAGGGCGGTAAATTTCTGACCGTCAACATCGAGGTCAACGATGTGGCAATAAGGGGTGTGGGTAAGGCCCTTGAGCTCTTTCTCATCTACAGCGAAAGAGATGTTCTCAGCGCCGTTGCCATAAACAACGCAGGGGACTTTGCCGGCAGCGCGTACTTCACGCACGTCAGCCTTACGTCCAACGGTCCTCTTGGAACCGGAGATAGCCAAATGTTTCATTAGTATTTGATTAAAAATGTGTTACTCAGTCTGCAGCCATAATCCGCAGACCCCATCGCACCAAAATGCCCGGGGCATTTTCTGTCAGGGACGGCAAAGATATAAAAAAAATCGTTATTCGATAACTTTTACCTTCTGATTCCAAGCAAGTTGCTTGTAATATGCATCCAATTTGGGATACTTTGTGCTGGGGATGTAGCAGCTCAACCCACTGTAATGTAGCATTTCCACCCCAAGAAACTTCTCCGTGGAGTTTTTGTAGGGAACGGCAAGATTCAGCTGGGTAGTGAATACTGCAAAGCTCTCCTTTGTGGCGAACTGCTCAAAGTAGTGTGAGAAGTCGAAAAAGAAATCTTTGTTGGCCCTGTAAAAGTAGTGCTGCACGCCGTTGCGGTAGATGCCGCTCATTGCTACCCTGTTTTCATTCACTATAGCGGCGCAGATATCTGCCAGGCGGTCCAATTCACTGCACTTGGTAAGGCCGATGGTACCGGACTGCAGCTGCCCGCTCTGCCCCTGGTAAAGCTCATAGTACTTCTGGCAGATGCACTCGAGACCCTCGCGGCCTGGATGGTTGAACAACTGGTCCAGAATAACAGGGTAGGGGAAACCGGTGATAAGTATCTCGGTCGGGGAGCCGATTATCCAGTCGCAGCAGTTGCGCAGCTGGTATGCCACCTCTATGGTACCCATATAACAGCAGTCCAGCAAGGCCGATTCCCAGTGGTATTTCCCCAGTTCTGTAGCAAAGTCCCTTATGTCAATCTCGTTCCCGGTGGGGGCGTCATAGCCGATGCTCTCACTGATATGGAGGCGTGAGAGGTGGGAGACATCACCCTCCCCGGTCGATTTTGAAGGAATCCGCAGCATAACTGATTCCTCTCCTCCGCCGTCAAAGTACCGGACGGGCATCCAGCCTGTTCCGTGAGAAGAGAACAGCAGGCAGCGATAGGTCGGCTTGCATGTCTTCTCTGCAGTGGCCAGTACCTCGGCAAACGACTCCGGGGTGCAGCAGTCAAAGTCTTCGCCCCAGGTGCGGATAACCTCCTTCACCACCTCTCCGGAGCGGTTTGCGTAGTAGCGGGAGAGGGTGGCTTCGCTGCGTTGGGTTGAGGTGTTGATATCCCGGTTCTGGAAAAATACCAGTAACTCGTGTTCCTTAGACCCCTTGGCAGGAACATATCCACTGAGCATTTCGGTGATGTTTGCATCGGCGTACGGCGAGAGAGCAGATTCTGTAGCCGCGATATAAAGCAGCACCATCCGCTTCTCAACGGGTGTCGGATTGCACCAGTCGCCGCAGCCAGTGGTGAAAACCAGCAGGGCAGCTGTAAGAATGATATGTAAGATGCGTTTCATCGAACAGCAAAATTACAAAATATTCTCTTTGAGACAATAATCGTGCCCACCACAGATGTCCTCTATTATGGTTGCCGATGCCGGTGAGAACTCTCCGGAGGTGAAGAACTGCCACTTGCCGCCGCTGCGGGGAGTTTCCTGATAAACCTTGTCTGCCTGCCTGGCCACGGCGGGGGCGGGATTCACCACCTTTGCGGCTCCGGCGGTAATCTTCTCAATCTCCTCTGTGAGGAAAGGGTAGTGGGTGCAGCCCAGCACTATGTGGTCAGCTCCGGCGGCCAGCATCGGGTCGATATAGCTGTGCAGCAGGGCTATTGTCTCTTCGCTGTGGATGCGCCCCTGCTCCACGGCCTCTACAAGGCCGTAACCCACCTGCTGTATCACCTTTACATCCCCCTGGGCAGCAGTGTATTGTGCAAGTGTCCTGTGATAGAGTTCCCCTGTGAATGTCACCGCGGTGGCCAGCACCCCGACCACCCCGCTGCGGGTGTTGAGTATGGCCGGTTTTATGGCAGGCTCCATCCCTACGAACGGGATGGGGAAGGTCTCTCTCAGTGTGCTTATGGCAGCGGCGGTGGCGGTGTTGCACGCCACGACAATCATGTCGGCACCCTGGCTGATGAGGAACCTCGATATCTTCTTGGCGCGGGTGAGTATGAACCTGTTAGTCTTGAGGCCATAGGGGCAGTGGCGGCTGTCGGCAAAATACAGGTAGTCACCCTCTATTGGGAGGGCAATCATCTCTTTTAGGACGCTGAGGCCGCCCAGGCCCGAATCGTAAATCCCTATCATAGTTATTTCAGGCTCATTATCATTTAACCACCGGACGGAGGGAGAAGGTGAATGTGCGTGGTGCGGCGTGAAGGCGATATTGTTCGCGCGGCCAGCAGCCCCAGGAGTCCTCTCCCCCGACACCTATCTGGGCCAGGTCGATATTCACATAGGTGGGGCCGTCGGGTACGAGGTCCATGGAGTGGCGCGGCTCGCCCGCCTGGGTATTGCTCTTGTTTTCGCGCTCAGGCGTGCCGTTTTCCATGCAATCCAGCTGGCTGATGGAGAATGGCAGGGCGGAGGCGGAGAACTCGTCGGGGGAGGTTATCTCCAGTCCGCGGCCGGAGTTGTCCAGTATCTTCAGATACCGCATCCCCGTGTGTGTGCCCGATTCCTGCGGCCTGACATATCCATAGTGGTACTGGTCGGCAACACGCTGCACGTAGTGCCCCGTCAAGGCGGCAGAGTTTCGGTCGCTGTAGTTCTCCCAAGGGCCTTTGCCATAAAAATCGATTATACCGAACGGGCTGTACATGGCAAACTTCATCCCGTAGCGGAACAGATCGGGCAACAACTCTATGCCGCCGGCATCCTCCATAATCATATTCACGTTAACCACACCGGATGAGGCGACGTCATACCTGATTGTCAACCCGGCCTTGCCGCCAATGGGTTTATAAGTAGCTGTGACGGTCCAGATATCATTTTGGCAATCCGCCCCGAGGCTTTCGAGCTCCAGGTTGAGGTTGCGCCAGAGGCCCATTACTTCGGTAAGGCGGGCGCCCATATCATTCTCCACAGGTGCCCTTTCAAAGCAGGGGGTAAGGGCTCTTGCCAGAAGGCGCCGGTCATTTACCCAGTAATCCGACAAGAAGCCGGTAGTTTTATCAAAGAAGGCACGCCATTCAAACTCCCTGAGCGAACCGTCATTGCCTGTAAGGCTTTCCGAGAATGTGCCGCTGAGGATAATTGCATCGGTCTTTTCTTCCATCTTTTGTCCGGCAATCCTGCCTCCTTTGATGCTGGGTCCGATGCCAGGATATGCCTTGTTGCCAGCCTTAACAAGTATCTGGTCGTATGCCACTTCGGTGTCTGCCGGAAGCAATCCGTCACGCTCTTTGAGTATCCAGGAGACGTTGATGAAGATATCCCCGGATGTCTCCCTCTCCATAATCTCCTTTGCCTGCTTTCTGGTAAGAGGCAGAAGCACATGAGCGGTCTCGCCGGGACCGGCATTCACGTTCTCAAGTGTCCCGGAACAGATGGCACCCTGGTCATCTACAATGGACCAGAGCATGTTGTATGCCGACAAGTCTTTGAAAAACTGCTCGTTATATACGTTGAGCGAGAATGGGAACCTGCCTGCAGAGGTGTGGATATTCTGCATCTGGTAGCGCATTTCATAAGCGTGGGGATGCCAGCTGCGGTCGGCTGCCACAATGCCGTTGCAGTTGAAGGAGCCGTCACTGGCGTCGTAGCTGTTGAAGTCACCGCCATATACGAAATACTTGCCGGAAGGGTTGGCTGCAGCCAGCTCAAGTGCCTGGTCTGCAAAGTCCCAGATAAAACCGCCCTGGTAACAGGGGTACTTGCGTATCAGGTCCCAGTAATCCTTGAATCCGCCTCCCGAATTGCCCATTGCGTGGGCGTATTCGCACTGGATCAGGGGCCGCTTCGGGTTCTTGGCGCAGTAGCGAGCGCTGGAATCGACAGTAGCATACATAGGGCACACAATGTCGGTGTTGCGCTCCTCCTCCGCCCGCTCATACTGTACGGGGCGGGTAGGGTCGTAGTTCTTTATCCAGTCGTAGCAGGCCATAAAGTTCTCTCCGTTGCCCGCTTCGTTGCCCAGGCTCCAGATTATTATGCTGGGGTGGTTGATGTCGCGGTACACCATACGCTGGTCGCGGATCAGGTGGGCTGCCTTGTAGTCGGGCCGTTTGGCCAGCGTCGCCGCCTCATAGCCCATACCGTGCGACTCTATGTTGCCTTCGTCCACCACATAGAGGCCGTACTGGTCGCACAGGTCGTACCACACCGGGTCGTTAGGGTAATGGCTGGTACGCACGGCGTTGATGTTGAGTTCTTTCATTATTCGGATGTCGCGGATCATATCATCTTTTGAGACAATATATCCGGTGTGCTCGTTGAGCTCGTGGCGGTTGACACCCTTGATAAGGATGGGTTTGCCGTTCACCAGCAGCTGGGCGTTCTTGATCTCTACGCTGCGGAATCCAAAGTTGATGGTTGTGCTCTCGGCAAGCCCCTTGGAGGTATAGGCAGAGACCTTGAGTTTATACAGATTGGGGGTCTCGGCGCTCCAGAGGGCGGGCTCCGGCACAGAACCTTTGCACTTTGCCGCCCCGCCGCGGCCCGGCTTTACGTCTCCGGAGGCCACTTCACTCCCTTCAGAATCAAGTATTATGTACTCTATCTTCTTGATGCCCGGGGTAGCCAAGGCCTTGATGCTGTACTTGCCGTTCATGTCGGCGGTGATGTTTACATCCTCCAGACGCTCGTCGGGGCGCGAATATATATATACGCCGCGGGCGATGCCGGTAAAGCGCCAGAAGTCCTGATCCTCCAGATATGTTCCGTCGCACCAGCGGAATATCTCCAGCGCGATGGAGTTGGTGCCGGCATGAACCGCCTTGGAGATGTCAAAGCGCGCCTCCAGTTTGCTGTCTTCGCTGTAGCCTACAGGAAAGCTATTGACCCACACCCTTACATTGCTGGTGGCACTGCCTATGCACAGGTAAACCGGCTTGCCTGCCCAATCGTCCGGTAACACGAATGTGCGGCGGTACTGCCCCACGTAGTTGCGCTCTGTAGGGGGATAGGGGGGATTGTTTTTATAGTGGCCTCTCCAGGCATAGCCTATGTTCACATAAAGCGGTTCTCCATAGTCGTTCAGCTCAAACAGGCCGGGCACCGGCATAGTCTCCCATGCTGAGTCGTCAAAACTGGCAGCTTCAAAGCCTTTGGTGCGCTGCCCGGGGCTCTCGTTCCAATGGAATTTCCAGATGCCGTTCAGGGAGAGCGTCTGCTGCTGGTCGGTAACAAAAGTCGCCCGCATCGGCAGCCGGTTCTCTTCAAACACATTGGGGTCCTGCCATGGTTCAAGTTTGGTCTTCTTTGCTGCAGATGAGTCAATCACTGCCGCAAGGGCCGCTAAAAGGAACAATATCTTCTTCATAAATGAGACTATTTATCTCAAAAATACTCAATAAGTGTGACAAGAACAAAAAAGCCGTCCGAAACATTATCGGACGGCCTTTCTGAATAGATGACGGCGGCTTTTACCGCTGGGTCATGCGCTCGTAATCCTCTGCAGAGGTTACGATGAGTTTCTCATACTCCCTCTGGCCGGTGCCGGCAGGGATGAGGTGACCGCAGATCACATTCTCCTTAAGGCCTTCGAGCATATCTATGCGGCCGCGGATAGCTGCATCGCCCAGCACCTTGGTGGTCTCCTGGAAGGATGCGGCCGACATGAAGCTGCTGGTGCGCAATGCGGCGCGGGTGATACCCTGCAGTACCTGATTGGCAGTTGCGGGGTTGGCGTCACGTGCAATCACAACCTTCTTGTCCTGACGGCGGAGAATAGAGTTCTCGTCGCGCAGTGCGCGTACAGAAACTATCTGGCCCGGATGCATCTCGGTAGAATCACCGGCGTCGGTAACGACCTTCTTGTCAAAGATGTTGTCGTTCTCGTCGATGAACTCCCACTTGTCCACCAGCTGCTCAGTGAGGAACTTGGTGTCGCCCGGATCCACAATCTGAACCTTGCGCATCATCTGGCGTACGATAACCTCAAAGTGCTTGTCGTTGATCTTCACACCCTGCATACGGTAAACGCTCTGAACCTCGTTCACAATATACTCCTGAACGCGTACAGGACCGAGGATGGTGAGGATGTCGCTGGGGGAGATGGCTCCGTCGGACAGCGGCATGCCGGCGCGGACGTAGTCGTTCTCCTGAACCATAATCTGCTTGGACAGTGGCACGTTGTAGGTCTTCTTCTCGCCGCTGCGGGAAGTTACAATAATCTCGCGGTTACCCCTGCGGGCCTTACCCATGGAAACCTCACCGTTAATCTCGGAGACGATAGCGGGGTTGGAAGGGTTGCGGGCCTCGAAGAGCTCGGTAACGCGCGGCAGACCGCCGGTGATATCGCCGGCCTTGCCGGTAGCGCGCGGAATCTTGAAGATAATGTCACCGGTAGATATCTTCTGGCCGTTCTCAACGTTGATGTGGGCGCCTACAGGCAGGTTGTACTGCATGATATCGTTGCCGGCATCGTCGATGATATGGATGGAAGAGGTGACGTTCTTGTCGCGGCTCTCAATAATAACTTTCTCGCGGTGAACAGAATACTCGTCGGCAGCCTCTTCACGGTAGGTGACGCCGTCGATGAGGTTTTCATAGCGTACCGTACCGGAGAGTTCGGAGATTGCCAGTGCGTTGTATGCATCCCAGTTGCAAATCAAATCGCCCTTGTGAACCTCGTCTCCGTTTGCAAAGAAGAGCTCGGTGCCGTAAGGGATGTTGTATTGCGAGAGGGTGATTCCGGTGGTGGAGTCCTTGATGGTCATCTCTGCGGTGCGGCCCACAACAATGGTGTGCTGCTTGCCGTCGGGATCGACCTTGGTGATGGTACGCAGCTCCTCAAACTCGAGGCGGCCGTCGTACTTGGCCTTGATCTCACTGTCGGAAACCACGTTGGAGGCGGTACCACCGACGTGGAACGTACGGAGGGTAAGCTGGGTACCAGGCTCGCCGATACTCTGTGCTGCGATAACGCCCACGACCTCACCTTTCTCAACCATTCGTCCGGTGGCCAGGTTACGGCCGTAGCACTTCGCGCACACACCCTTGCGGGACTCGCAAGTGAGCACGGAACGAATCTCGACCTGCTCTATGGGGAGCTTCTCTATCTGCTCCACGATAGCTTCTGTAATCTGTTCGCCAGCTTCGAGGATAAGCTCGCCGGTGAGCGGGTTGTAGATATTGTGAACCGAAGTACGGCCAAGGATACGTTCGCCAAGGGTTTCCACAACCTCGTCTTTGTCTTTGATGGCGGTTGCCACAAGGCCGCGGAGGGTACCGCAGTCCTCTTCGTTGATTATCACGTCGTGCGATACGTCAACCAGACGACGGGTCAGGTAACCTGCATCGGCAGTCTTGAGGGCGGTATCGGCCAGACCCTTACGGGCACCGTGGGTGGAGATGAAGTACTCGAGCACGCTCAGACCCTCCTTGAAGTTTGCGAGGATAGGGTTCTCGATAATCTCTGCACCTGCGGAACCGGATTTCTGGGGTTTTGCCATCAGACCGCGCATACCGCACAGCTGACGGATCTGGTCCTTGCTACCACGGGCGCCGGAGTCAAGCATCATATAAACGGGATTGAAGCCCTGGTCGTCGGCGGCAATCTGTTTCTCCACGATCTTGGTAAGGTCGTTGTTGGTCTTGGACCACACGTCGATGACTTTGTTGTAGCGCTCGTTGTTGGTGATGAAACCCATGTCGTAGTTGCCCTGGATTTCGTCCACCTCCTTGTAACCCTTTTCAATGAGTTCGTGCTTCTGTTCCGGTACAATCACGTCTGCCAGGTTGAACGACAGGCCGCCCAGGTATGCCATCTTGTATCCAAGGTCCTTGATGTCGTCGAGGAATTTGGATGTGCGGGCTACACCTGTGTACTTGAGCACTTCGCCGATGATGTCGCGCAGGTTCTTCTTCTTGAGAAGGGTGTTGATGTAAGGAACCTCGTCCGGAACCACCTGGTTGAACATCAGGCGGCCGGGAGTGGTCTCAATTATCTGTGTGCCTGCTTCAGGGTGCATCTTGTCCTTGGGCAGACGCACCTTGATCTTTGTCTGCAGGGTTACGCGACCCTCGTTGTAGGCGATGATGGACTCTTCGGGACCGTAGAAGGTGAGGCCTTCGCCCTTGGCCCCTTCGCGGAGTTTGGTGATATAGTATAGACCAAGCACCATGTCCTGGCTGGGCACGGTGATTGGCGCACCGTTGGCGGGGTTGAGGATGTTGTGGCTGCCAAGCATCAGCAGCTGTGCCTCAAGCACTGCGGCATTGCCCAGAGGCAAGTGGACTGCCATCTGGTCACCGTCAAAGTCGGCGTTGAACGCGGTACAGGCCAGCGGGTGGAGCTGGATAGCTTTACCCTCGATGAGGCGGGGCTGGAAAGCCTGGATACCGAGACGGTGGAGGGTAGGGGCACGGTTCAGCAGAACGGGGTGACCCTTCATCACATTCTCGAGGATGTCCCATATTTCGGGACCTTGCTTGTCCACAA
>JAGABI010000014.1 GCA_017614715.1 Bacteroidales bacterium
AAGTCAAACTGGGCGACGGGTATAAAGCAGTTGATACAATAATCGCTAATGGAACAATAAGCCTTGAATCTGTTGGTGATTATATCCATTGGAAAATAATGGAAAGATGGAAGGATAAGCGAATAACGCTTACTACTCCGATAAGTTGCGAGGATGGAGATCTGAAGGAGGTTGCAGTAAACGAAAATCACAAAGAATTACTGACTAGGGCACTGGAACTATTTGGCAATGGTCAAGGCGTAGTATTGATAGGAGGAAATGATGAACGAGTAGAGGTGAGAACACTTTCTGAATGGAAAGGATATGTTGAGAAAGGTTATTATCCCAGTACTAATGCGGATATAAGGGTGTCAGGATCATTTGAGTTCCTCGATGGATTGATTACAGCTTTAGAGATCGCGAAAATGTGCAAACTGTCGTTTGTGGAAGGGCAAAGTATGACAGATGTGGTGGCATTGATTTCAGCATCAGTATTAATTAACGTTGAGCAGGAATTGTCCGATACCACAATCGGGGATCTTGTGAAGGAAGGAAAAGCCGAAATTATTGAATATAAAGGCACTGTTAATGACGTTTGCATTAGATATGATGGCTTTCTTAATACCTTTTCAGAACAATTCCGGGCAGATTTAACGAACGATGGGCTTGAGAATATTTTTTGTTTTATATGGCGTAATGCTGATGGCGGTACAATGGGTTGGGGTGAAACTATGATACTGGGGCGTCATCGCAAAGACGGTATAATAGAAATTGAGACTATACATTGATGCTATTATCTTTTTTGCAAATTATCTAATTATTCTTTGATAATTCTTTGATATCAAATAAATCTTTGATATTTTTGCCTTGAACAAGTTTATTGAATAATGGTAGCAACTATTTCTGCTGATGTTGTTAATTCTACTTTTCTTGAATCGAAGGATTTGATTGAGTTGCGGAAGCAATTACAATCTCTCTTTGATCGCATTGAGGCCGAGATGCTTCCTGGCTTCTGGGGGCGGATTGTCCGCGGAGATACGATAGAATGTTATGTCCCTGAATGCGGAAAAGCGCTGCGGATTGCAATCATTATCAAATTGTTTGTCCGGATCTATGCGGAAACCGTTAATAGTTCATACTCGATGCGTCAATATGGGATTCGGTTCTCCATAGGAATGGGGGGCCTGAAGTACGTTGATAGAAAGGAAGATATTATTGATGGCCCCGCTATTTATATTTCGGGAAGGTATTTGGATGCTATTAGTGTGGAAAGAGATGTTTATTCTGCGATTGGTTTTGAGTTCGATTCACTTGGGGTTCACTGGTTGTTGGAGTCATATTTATCGTTGATTGATAACCTGATTAGCTCATACTCCTATAAACAAGCACAGGTGATATTTTATAAACTTCTTGGATACAAGGAACGACAAATCAGCGAGATGCTGAATATTTATCAATCTGCAGTAAACAGTCGTTCTTCTTTGGCGAAGTGGGGCTTGCTGGAGACAGCCATCAAAGACTTTGAACATTTTAATTTTGATGAGATATGTGGGTAGAACTGTTTTTAAGTTTGGTGTTGGCTCATTTGGTGGCTGACTTTGTGTCGCAGACAGATAAGTCGTGCAAGGATAAGAGGGAGAGGCATTGGAAAAGTCCGCATCTCTATGTGCATGCTTTGATTGTGTTTGGATTGTCGTGGCTTGCATCATGTGACGCTGGCTTCTGGTGGTGCGCGCTTATAATTGGCGTGGCGCATTTCGGTATTGACATGTGGAAATCAAATCGAGCGGATAAGATCGTATGGTTTACCTTGGATCAAATTATTCATTTGCTGGTGGTTGCCGGAGTGGCTTATTCATGGACCTTGTGCCATGACTGGAGTTTGCCGCTTGGCATTGAGTTGTGGCATGTGGCTGCCGCAGTCGCTTTGATAGTATGCTGGAAACCAGCCAATATCTTTATCAAGCTGATGCTGAAGCACTACAGTGTGAACATGCCTGCTGAGAAAGAGAATGGTTTTAATGCTGGAGCGTTGATTGGAACCATTGAGCGGTGGCTGATTCTGTTGTTTGTTTGCTTGGGGCGTTACGATGCGCTGGGCTTGTTGATTGCGGCAAAGTCGATTATCAGGTTCAGCGAGAAGGATAACGCTAAGACCGAGTATGTACTGGCCGGAACGCTGCTGAGTATCTTTATCGCCGTGCTGGCAGGGATGATGGTGATAGGGGTGAAATAGGATTTAAAGAGGTTGGTTGTTACCAGCCAAGCGGGTAGGAAATGGATAGCAATTGATAGGCTAAACAGTTAAAGAAGCATCAATAGTATAAAAAGAATATTGTTTTAATATGGCAAATAGAATTTATTTATGTCTCGCTCACATGAGCGAAGATGGTGCGGAACAACGTTATGTGAAAGAGGCGTTTGACACAAATTGGGTGGTACCGTTGGGACCAAACGTTAATGGTTTCGAGGCCGATTTGGAGCGGTTTGTAAACAATAACCATAACGCTGTTGACCTTAACACTAAGGTGGTGGCTCTGAGTGCGGGAACCGCTGCTGTCCATTTGGCTTTGCTGGCTTGTGGCGTCGGCCCTGGTGATGAGGTGTGTGTGCAGAGCTTTACCTTCTGCGCTTCTTCTCACCCGATTACTTATCTGGGCGCGACTCCTGTGTTTGTGGATTCTGAAAAAGAGTCTTGGAACATGGATCCTGAGCTATTGGAAGAGGCTATTAAAGACCGTATCGCAAAGACTGGAAAGAAGCCAAAAGCTATTGTACCCGTAGCTCTCTACGGTATGCCGTATCAGGTGGATAAGATTATGGCTATTGCGGAGAAGTACGGTATTCCTGTTGTTGAAGATGCTGCGGAAGGTTTTGGAAGCCGTTGGGAAGGGCGTGTGCTTGGTACTTTTGGAAAGTTTGGCGTGCTCTCGTTCAATGGCAACAAGATGATCACTACATCAGGTGGCGGTGCTCTGATATGCCAGACGGTTGAGGACAAGAACAAGATTATGTGGTATTCCACCCAGGCACGCGAAGCTTATCCTTATTATCAGCATGAGGCGATCGGTTATAACTATCGCCTGTCGAACGTATGCGCTGGTATCGGTCGCGGACAGATGACGGTGGTGGACGCTCATATTGCCCACCATAAGAAGTTGAAGGACCTTTATGTGAAACTTCTTAAAGATGTCCCCGGCATTGAGGTACACGATAATCCGGATAGCCGTTATGACTCTAACTTCTGGCTGATAACGCTGACCTTGGACCCCGCGCTGAAGGTGAAGGGGCAGGAAAACGCCTATAAGCAAGTTGTCCAGGGTGCTATCGGTGGCGCTGCCGGTGTGGTTCATGCAACTGACAATGCACATACAGATTGCGAGCCTAATACCAATGTCGAGGCCATGCGGATGGTGTTGGATGAGGCAGGTGTGGAGGCCCGTCCTCTCTGGAAGCCTATGCACAAACAACCTGTGTATAAGAATGCGCCTGCATACGTGAATGGCGTATCGGAACATTTCTTCAAAGTCGGCATTTGTGTGCCTTCCGGCCCTTGTGTGACAGAAGATAATGTCAGGTTTATCGTTGAAACAATCAAAGATGCTATCATCCGATAATAAAGAGGCATTCTTTTCTTTAGTCCGTTTGGGTATTGGTCATGATGGTGGTATATTTCCTGAAAATGTAGATTGGAAGGTAATAGACGCACTCGTATTGGATCAAGGGCTTGAAGCCGTTGTGCTTGATGGGGTGGAAAGGCTGCCTGCAGAAAAGCGGCCACCCATGCCTGTACTGCGGCAATGGATAGGCGAGACGTTCCAGGAGTATGAATGCCGCTATGATGCGTACTGTAAAGCCATCGCCGAAATGGCTGCGTTTTACAACGGGCATGGCTTCAAGATGATGGTGCTGAAGGGCTATGCGTGCGGTTTGGATTGGCCTAAGCCGGAGCACAGGCCTTGTGGGGATATAGACATCTGGCTCTTTGGCCGGCAAAAAGAAGCGGACGCCTATTTGGAGAGTATAGAGAGAGGAGGTGAGGGTTCAGTGCCATTAAAAGGGCTCAAGATTGACCGTTCGCATCATCACCACACGGTGTTTTCCTGGGGCAAATTCACGGTAGAGAACCACTATGACTTTATAAATACCCATGCTCACCGCTCAAGCGTAAGGTTTGAGAAGAAGCTGAAGGAACTGGCATGGAAGGGTTATCGGGAGAATGAGCTGGATGGTGCTACAGTGTATCTGCCTGGTGCTGACTTTAACTTCCTGTTCCTTCTGCGGCACATGGCAAACCACTTTGTGGGGAAGGAGATGACGCTGCGGCAACTGTTGGACTGGGCATTTATGGTGGAGCGCTACCATGAGGAGATATGCTGGGAGGAGGATTTGGCGTTTCTGGAGTCTAACGGACTGCTGCGGTACTTCAATCTGATGGCTCTGATGTGTGTTGAGCGACTGGGATTCAGTCGTGACATATTTCATTGTGAACTGAAGGAGGACGAACTTAAGGAACGGGTGTTCAACGATATCATAGAACCGGAATACAACGTGCCGCTTGGCAAGGGGGCACTGAGGATTATGGCGGGCAAGACACGCCGGTGGTGGAGTAACAGGTGGAAACATAAGCTTTGCTACTCTGACAGTCTGCTGTCGGGCTTCGTGTATGGCGTGTGGGCGAAGATTCAGAAACCTGCGCATATTTTGCATTGAATTAAGGGAGTCAGGCTTACCAAAAGTAGATAACACGAGTCCTCCGGATAGGTGCGGATAGAAGCGATGTTGGTAAGGAGAATAAAAATGATATAAAATGGTTAAAATTGGAACTCCACTTACGAAGGTGGCAAAGAAAGCACTGTTGTGCGGTTCTGGAGAACTGGGAAAAGAGGTTGCAATTGAGTTGCAGCGTTACGGGGTCGAGGTTATAGCCCTTGACAGGTATGAGAATGCCCCTGCGATGCAGGTGGCGCATCGCAGTTATGTGCTGTCGATGCTGGACGGCGAAAAGCTGCGCGAAATCATAGAGAAGGAGAAGCCGGACCTGATTATTCCGGAGGTGGAGGCGATTGCAACGCCTACTTTGGTGGCGCTGGAGAAGGAGGGGTATAATGTGATACCTACGGCCAATGCTACCTTCCTGACTATGAACCGTAAGGGCATCCGCCAGCTGGCTCATGAGACCCTGGGTCTGCCCACGTCTAACTACCGTTTTGCAGCTACCCGCGAGGAATTTGATGCCGCCATAAAGGAGGTGGGAACGCCTTGCGTGGTTAAGCCTATCATGAGTTCTTCAGGCCATGGCCAGAGCGTTTGCAAGACCCCGTCCGATGCCGACAGATCCTGGAATATCGCTCAGGAAGGCGGCCGCGCCGGTGCCGGCGAAGTGATTGTGGAGGGCTTTGTAAAGTTTGACTATGAGATTACTCTGCTTACCGTGCGGCACTGTGGCGGTACCACTTTCTTGAACCCGATTGGCCACCATCAGGTGGACGGTGATTACCGTGAGTCATGGCAAGCTCAGCCAATGAGCGAGAAAGCCTTAAAGCAGGCGCATGATATAGCGAAGAAGATTACAGACGCCCTTGGCGGTTACGGTATTTTTGGCGTGGAGATGTTTGTGTGTGGTGATATTGTGCTGTTCAGCGAGGTTTCGCCCCGTCCGCATGATACCGGTATGGTAACCATGATTTCGCAGGATCTTTCAGAGTTTGCGCTGCATGCACGCGCAGTGCTCGGTTTGCCAATTCCCAAGGTAACTTTTTATGGCCCAAGTGCTTCTAAAGCAATTGTGGTGGAAGGCGACACAGCAGAAGTCGTATTTGAGAATCTGGAGGAAGTGCTCAGTGAGCCCGACGTGCAGATCCGATTGTTCGGAAAACCATTCATTAAGGGACACCGCAGAATGGGTGTGCTCCTGGCACGTGATGAGAGCGTGGAAAAGGCGTTGGAGAAAGTGGAGCGGGCATACGCTAAATTGAAGGTAAAAGTCCTGTAAGATTATGAAGATAACGCAAGCAGTATTAGACGAATTGACGGCGCAGGCAAAGGCATCGCCCAGACTGAGAATGAACCGTGACTTGCGCAACTCGCCGAAAGACAAGTCCCAAAGGATGCTTAACGCTATGGAGCCGGGGACATCCTTGCCTATCCATCGTCATACAAAGACCTCGGAAACCGTAGTCTGCCTGAGAGGGCGTCTGCGGCAATTTTTTTATAATGACGAGGGTGTGGTAACGGACGTGATAGACCTTGAACCCATGTCGGATTGTGTCGCACTGAATATCCCTATAGGCCAGTGGCATACGGTAGAGGTGCTTGAAAGCGGTACAGTGATTCTGGAGTGTAAGGACGGGCCGTATGAACCGCTGGGGGAGGGGGATATTTTGAGTTTTTCCGAATAATAGTATTTTTCGTATATTTGCAAGACCGATTGTTCTAATTGCATCAAGATGAGGTTATCTGGATTTATTAAGAAATACTTCGACAAGAATGTGTTGCCATATTGGGTGATTGTGCTGATGGACATGGCAATCGTGTTTGTGTCGGCGGTGTTTACCTATTGGGTGATAAACCGCACATTGATGGCTGTGGAGCACCACCGTGCATTGGTATTCACCGCCGTGATCTACTCATTGCTGTCTCTGGTGGGGGCGAGGTTGTTCATGACGTATGCCGGGGTGTTGCGCTATTCGAGTTCTGCGGATCTTGCAAGACTGGCATATGCCAACGCTACAAGCCTTGTGCTTGCCCAGGTCTGCTCGCTGGTGATGAACTGGACGGGGATGACATGGCTGTGTGTGTTGCGGCCGCTGGAAACGGTGGTGGTGTTTTTGATTGCAACGCTGCTGATGTGGGCGTTACGACTGCTGGTTAGGATTCTGTTTGATACGTCTCATTCAGACACGGGTGCCAAGCGGGTGCTTATTTACGGGGCACTGACTGGCGGTGTGGGTGTGGCGAACTATATCCGTACGCAGAAGCCCGTGCGCTTTGAATTGGTGGGTTTTATCTCGCACGAGCACCGTATCAAGGGCAAGAGGCTTATGGACGTGAATGTCTATACACTGGATGATGACATTGCTGAGGTAATCCACAGGGATAGGATTGATGCAGTGTTGGTGAGCCCGTACAGGCTGAATGATTTCCGTCAGAACCAGCAGATTCAGGACTTGCTTATCAATGAGGGAGTTAAGATTTATATGGCGCAGGAGGTGCAGGAATCTCACATCCTGGATGGGGTGGTGTCAGATAAAGATATTCAATTGAAGGAGGTAAGTGTAGAGGATTTGTTGCCGCGCCAGGAGATAAAGGTAGATTTGAATGCTGTAGGGGAGCTTTTGCGGGAGAAACGAGTATTGATTACCGGGGCGGCAGGGTCGATAGGTATGGAGATTGTAAGGCAGGTGGCTGAATTCAAGCCTGAAAAGATGATTCTGATTGACCAGGCAGAGACGCCCCAGCACGACGTTATGCTCATGATGAAGAGGGATTTCCCTGATGTGGATTGTGAGGTGATTGTGTGCAGTATTGACCGTCAGACCAGAATGGAGTCGGTGTTCAGTGAGTACAGGCCTGACTACGTGTTCCACGCTGCCGCATATAAGCATGTCCCTATGATGGAGGGCAACCCGAGCGAGGCGGTTCTGAATAATGTGAGGGGTACAAAGATTCTTGCAGACCTGAGTGTGAAGTACGGGGTGAAGAAGTTTGTGATGGTCTCTACCGACAAGGCTGTAAATCCAACAAACGTGATGGGATGTTCTAAACGTATCTGCGAGATTTACGTTCAAAGTCTGGACAGGAAGCTGAAAAAGGAGGCTATGCTTGGTGATACAAAGCAGGAATATACTCAGTTCGTGACTACCCGTTTTGGCAATGTGCTCGGTTCTAACGGGTCGGTGATTCCTCTGTTCAGGGAACAAATAAAGAGGGGAGGGCCCGTTACAGTGACTGATGAGCGGATTGTCCGCTATTTCATGTTGATACCGGAAGCATGTAAGCTGGTGCTTGAAGCAGGTACGATGGGTACAGGCGGCGAAATCTTTGTGTTTGATATGGGGAAGCCGGTCAAGATAGCGGATCTGGCCAAGAGGATGATTGCGCTCTCTGGAGCATCTAACGTGGAGATTGAGTATACAGGGCTCCGCGAAGGGGAGAAACTGTATGAGGAGGTGCTGAACGACAAGGAGGGCACCAAGCCCACCTTCCACGAGAAGATTCGTATCGCCCAGGTGAGAAATTACGATTTTGATAAGGTGTCGAAAGAAATCGATGAATTGATAGAGGTTGCCAAGACCTATGATAAAATGGCGACTGTCCGGAAGATGAAAGAGATAGTGCCGGAATACAAGAGCAATAACTCTGTGTATGAGGCGCTCGATAAGAAAGAGACTGATTTATAAATAGTATTGCAATGAGCTTGTTTAACGAATTGTTGAAGGTTTCCCTGGGTACGCGCGACCAGTTGTCGCGGGTGCCCGCGTTGAATGAATGGAATGCTTTGCTGAACGAGGCAAGCCATCAGTCTGTGGCTGCTGTTATGTCCTGCGGGATTGAGCGGCTCCCTGCTGAGCAGCGGCCGTCCGAATCGTTCTGGCAGCATTGGTTGGAGTCGAGGCATAAAGCTGCGGCCGGATACAGGCACTATTGCAGTCGCGCAAAAGAGATTTCCGGCAGGTTTCTTGACGCCGGATTCAAATGTTGTGTGCTCAATGGGGTTGGAGTCTCCCAGTTCTATCCCGACCCTTCGTTGAGAAAGAGCGGGGGTGTGAATGTCTGGGTGACTGGTCCAAGGAATGAGGTGATGGAGTGGATTTATTCAGAGGGCAGTGCGAATCACATTAGATGGCACAAGGTCCATGCCGATTTACCCCCTGATTTACATTCTGATGTTCTTTTTCACCCGACGTGGCTGTATAATCCCTGTCATAACCGCCGGCTCCAGGGGTTCTTTGACAGGAATAAAGCTTCACAGATGGAGATTGACGAGTCTCTGGGATTTGCTTATCCGTCGGCAAGGTTTAATGCCGTGTTTGCCCTGGCGCACACCTTCCGCCATTTTATTGCAGATGGTAGCAGCCTTCGTCATGTTGTCGATTATTACTTCATTCTCAAGGCCCTGAAGGAAGATGAGCGCAAGACAGTGATGACGCAGATCAGGCGGTGCGGCCTCTCTAAGTTTGCCGGTGCCATGATGTGGGTAATGAAGGAGGTTTGCGGTGCATCGGATGAGATGCTGCTATGCAAGCCAAACAAAAAGGAGGGCAAGTTCTACCTGGAAGAGATTACAAAGGCTGGCAAGCGGGGAGGTGGGCACAAGTCGGGCGGTAGCCATAAATCCAGGTCTCGTGCACGTGCCCGCATGATGTTCTGGCATTATATGAGTGAAGTTTTTTGGATGCGGCCGAGGAAGACCTGGCACAAGTGGTGGAAGTTCTTCAACCGTTAGTGGCATGAAGACGATTCTTGTCACCGGCTCGGCCGGATTTATTGGCGCAAATCTGGTTCTGAGGCTGTTGGAAGGGGAGAGGCCGGTGCATGTCGTAGGTCTGGACAATCTGAACGATTATTATGACCCAACGCTGAAGGAGTATCGCCTTGGTGTGATCAAGGCGGCTGCGGCGCGCCATCCGGAACATTCCTATGAGTTTGTGAAAGGGTCGATTGCAGATCGCTATCTGGTGGAGCGGCTGTTTGAGCAGTACAGGTTCTCTATTGTGGTCAATCTGGCGGCGCAGGCCGGTGTGCGTTACAGCATTGAGAATCCGGATGTTTACATCGAAAGTAACATTATCGGTTTTTATAATATTCTGGAGGCCTGCCGGCACTATCCGGTTGAGCATCTGGTATATGCATCTTCAAGCAGTGTTTACGGTGGCAACAAGAAGGTCCCCTTCAGTGTGGAGGACAGGGTGGATAATCCGGTGAGTCTCTACGCGGCCACCAAAAAGAGCAACGAGCTTTTGGCACATTGTTACTCCAAGCTGTATGACATCCCCTCTACCGGCTTGAGATTCTTTACTGTGTACGGACCCGCAGGACGGCCAGATATGGCATATTTTGTCTTTACAGACACGCTGCGCCGTGGCGAGACCATACAAATCTTCAACTATGGAAACTGCAGACGCGACTTCACCTATGTGGATGATATTGTTGAGGGTATCGTGAGGGTGATGGCCAAGGCGCCGGAGCTTCGCACGGGTGAGGACGGCCTGCCGCTTCCTCCTTACGCGGTGTATAATATAGGTGGCGGACAGCCGGAGAGCCTGCTGGACTTTGTGCAAATCCTGCAAGAGGAGTTGCTGCACGCAGGAGTCCTTCCGGATGATTACGATTTTGAAGCGCACAAGAAATTGGTGCCCATGCAGCCGGGCGATGTTTCTTCGACTTATGCCGACTCCTCTGCGCTGGAGCGCGACTTTGGTTTCACCCCCAAGATAACCTTGCGGGAGGGATTGAGGAAGTTTGTTGAGTGGTACAAATGGTACTATGTGGAGGGGGGATGCGCCTCTGTCCGGAGAGTGTCATAATTTAGTAATATGCTGATAAATAAATACATACAGGGCGATTTTGCCCTGTATGTTTTTTTTGTAAATTTGCAACGCTTTACAGAAAACATACATCAACGATGTCATATACCTGCACAGCTTTCATTCTGATGTTGGTTGCCTTCCTGGTAACGATGTTGGTGTATCCGCTGGTTCTCTCATTTGCCCGCAAGCATAGTATTGTCGATAACCCCGACGCACGCAAACTGCAGCGGGTGCCGGTGCCGAAAATGGGAGGGGCGGCAGTGTTTATCGGCTATGCGACCGCGAGTTTGATAGCGCTTAATATGGTGGGAAACATCCGGCTGCAATGGGCTTTGCTGATGCTCACGGGTATATACGCTATTGGTCTTTGGGATGATTTGAAGGATATCTCTCCTGCTTTGAGATTTATATTGGAGTCGGTCATAGTGTGGATAATGATCCCGGTTCTGGGTATCGAAATAAATGATTTCCACGGTTTGTGGGGGTTGCATACCGTTCCGTATTATGTAAGCATGCCGCTCTCTATCGTGGCGGGAGTGGGCATTATCAACTCTGTGAATCTTATCGACGGGGTGGACGGCTATTGCTCTTCATTTGGCATGATGGCCTGCGCTGCTTTTGCACTCCTGTTTTATTATTCCGGGGACTATGTAATGTTCAGCGCGGCTCTTTTTGCCATAGGGGCATTGCTGCCTTTCTTCCTCCACAATGTATTCGGTGTCCGTTCCAAGATGTTCCTGGGCGACGGCGGGAGCCTGATGCTTGGCACCCTGCTTACCATGTTTGTTTTTCGTGTACACACTTCAGGAACGCCTTGTGCAGTTTACGAAGATATGGGTCTTTCGCTTCCGGCAATCTGTCTGGCCATTCTGGCGGTGCCGGTATTTGACACACTCAAGGTGATGTTTTACCGGATGCTGCGCAAAAGGTCGCCCTTCCAGCCAGACAAGACTCACTTCCATCATATGTTTATAGACGTGGGTTATACACATCTGGCCACCTCCATTTCAATTCTTATGATAAATCTCATAATTATTGCCGTCACTGTGCTCTCCTGGCGTCTTGGCGCTTCAGTTGATATGCAGGCCTATCTGGTGATAGGGATGGGGCTGTTGGTCCAGGGGTTCTATTTCTTCATTCAACACCAGAAGAATTTGAATAATGGTGAGGGGTCAGCATTGTACCAGCGTTGGTGCAGCCGCAGCCACAGGAGTAATCTTACATGTACCAGATGGTGGCGCGCTATCACCAGGACAGTTGACGGCCGGTTCTTCAGCGGTCTGTATTCCGGAGGACAGTCTGCCGACTAATCCCTTTTGAAAATATCCCGTGTATAAACCTTGTCCATGACATCGGACAGGGCGGGGTCGCTGCGGTTTGCGATTATGGCATCGGCCTTGGATTTAAATGTGGCCAGGTCGTTTATCACGGCACTGCCAAAGAAGGTGGAGCCGTCGGGGAGGGTGGGTTCGTAAACGATGACAGTGGCACCCTTTGCCTTGATGCGCTTCATTATTCCCTGGATGGCGCTCTGGCGGAAGTTGTCGCTGCCGGTTTTCATGGTCAGGCGGAATACACCCACTGTGACTTGATGCTCCCGTGCAGAGTCCCATGCGCTGTTGGCTCCGTAATAGCCAGCCTTGGCCAGCACGCGGTCTGCAATATAGTCCTTTCTGGTGCGGTTGCTCTCCACGATAGCTCCGATTATGTTCTCCGGAACGTCGTTGTAGTTGGCCAGCAGCTGCTTGGTGTCTTTGGGGAGGCAGTATCCACCGTAGCCGAAGCTGGGATTGTTATAGTGGCTGCCTATGCGTGGATCCATGCAGACACCCTCAATGATTGAGCGGGTATCAAGGCCCTTCATCTCTGCGTAGGTGTCAAGTTCGTTGAAATAGCTCACTCTCAAAGCCAGGTAGGTGTTGGCAAAAAGTTTCACCGCCTCGGCTTCTGTGGCGCCCATATATAAGATAGGGATATCGTCTTTGAGGGCTGCGTTACTGAGCAGGGTGGCAAAAGTTTCGGCAGCGTCTTTCAGTTCGTTGCTGTCGCATCCTACTATTATACGGGAAGGGTAGAGGTTATCGTAAAGGGCATGGCTCTCCCGCAGGAATTCGGGAGAAAAGAGGATGCGCGACTTTGGAAAGCATTTGCCCACCGCTTTTGTGTATCCTACCGGAACGGTGCTTTTGATGACCATAGTGGCGCTTGGGTTCACCTCCGTTACAAGGCGTATGACCTCCTCGACGTGACTTGTGTCAAAGAAGTTCTTCTGGGGGTCATAATTTGTCGGGGTGGCTATTACCACAAAGTCGGCGTCAGCATAAGCATCCTCGGCATCGGTAGTGGCTGTCAAGTCGAGTTGTTTCTCTTTCAGGAAGCGCTCTATGTAATCATCCGCTATGGGTGATATGCGCTGGTTAATCTTATCTACTTTGTCTGCAATCACGTCCACAGCGGTGACGTGATTGCGCTGGGCAAGGAGCGTGGCGATGCTCATTCCCACATATCCGGTGCCTGCTACTGATATTTTCATGACACAAATTTAAGAAAAATTGTTTTTTTAATACAAAATGTATATCTTTGAGCGATTATTGAAATTAGTTCACATATAATTATTAATACAAACACGCAACTATGAAAAAAGTACTTGTTGTTTTAGTTTCTTTGTTGTTCATGGGTGTTTCTGCTAACGCCCAGAACGAGTTTTATCCCGGTTGGTACCTTGGTGTTCAGGGTGGTGCAAACTATGTAACCTCAAATGAATGGGCTATCAACCATTTCAAACACATCTCTCCTAATGGCGCGCTGAACTTCGGTTACGATTTTACTCCGGTATTCGGCCTGCGTGCTAACATCTCCGGCCCTATGGGCTATTATCCTGTTAATCACAAATCTCTTGGCAAGTTCTTCTATGCTCAGGCAGCTTTGGATGCAACTATCGACATCTGCAACATCTTCAAATATAGTGATACTCGTTTCCTGAGTCCTTATATTTTCGTGGGTGGTGGCGCTAACTATCGTCTCGCAGCAAACAATCAGGCTGCAAGCATCAGCCCCGCTGTTCGTGCAGGTCTTGGCTTTGACTTCCGTCTGAGCGACCTGGTTGACCTCTCTCTCGAGTTCCAGGACAACGCCCTCAACAATAAGTTCAATACTTTGGAAGACAACACATATTTTGGTGGTGAGATCCTTAAGATTAAGAGGCCCTTCAAGTGGGATGACAACTTCGCTGCCCTCCTTGGCCTGAAGTTCAACATCGGCGCTGCAAGCAAGAAAGCTGCTGTCCGCGATGCTGAGGCTGCTGCCGCTGAGGCTGCTGCCCTGGCTGCTGCAAAGGCTGCTGCTGACAAGGCTGCTGCTGAGAAAGCTGCTGCTGAGAAAGCTGCTGCTGAGAAAGCTGCCGCTGAGAAGGCTGCTGCCGACAAGGCTGCCGCAGAGAAGGCTGCTGCTGAGAAAGCTGCTGCTGAGCAGGCAAATGCAAGCGTTAAGGTAGAGAACATCTACTTTGATCTTGACAAGTATGTCATCAGGAAGAGCGAGGCTCCCAAGGTTGACCACATCGTGGCTGTCCTGAAAGAGTTCCCCAATGCAGTTGTTACCATCAGCGGTTATGCAGACAAGCAGACCGGTAAGCCCAAACACAATATGACTCTCTCCCAGAACCGTGCAGAGCGCGTTGCCAAGGCTCTCAAGGATGCAGGTATCGCAGCTAGCCGTATCACCGTTAACTATTATGGTGACACCGTTCAGGTATCTGACGTTATGGAGGAGAACCGTGTAGCTGTTGTTGTTACTAAATAACGATACACACTCATAAATAATATTAAGGGCGGCCTTGCAGTGCCGCCCTTTTTTTTTGCGCAATTTGGCAGGATGAGAGGGAAAGTTTGCTATATTTGAGAATACATTAATAAATGTTGTAATATGTACACTTCTGAGAACCTTATGTATGTGGCCCATTGTGATAACGGGCCAATATATATTAACCCCAAGATGCTGAACCGTCACGGACTGGTGGCGGGGGCAACCGGTACGGGAAAGACCGTGACGCTCCAGGTGCTGGCCGAGACCTTTTCGCAGGCTGGGATTCCCTGTTTTATGGCCGATATGAAGGGGGATTTGAGTGGAATCAGCCAGACTGGCGCCATGAGTTCTTTTATAGCGAAACGCTGCCCGGAATTCGGCATAGAAGATCCGCAGTTCGAGGGGTGTCCGACCCGTTTCTTTGATGTGTTTGGCAAGCAGGGACACACCATGCGCACTACTGTTTCTGCCATGGGGCCGCAACTGCTCTCCCGTATGCTGGAGCTTAACGAAGTTCAGAGCGGAGTGCTCAATATCGTGTTTCGCATTGCAGATGATAACAACCTGCTGCTCATAGATATAAAGGACCTGAGGATGATGCTGGACTTTGTGTCTAAGCATGCGGGTGAATATACCACTACCTATGGTAATATCTCGGCGGCATCCATCGGTGCAATCCAGCGCGCCATCCTCACCCTGGAGGACCAGGGGGCTGACAAATTCTTTGGCGAGCCGGCGTTCAACGTGCAGGATCTGCTGGCGGTGGAAAACGGCCGCGGCGTGATGAACGTGCTGGCTGCGGACGAGCTGATGATGCGCCCCAAGCTCTATTCTACTTTCCTCTTCTGGCTGCTTACCGAGCTATATACCCTGATGCCTGAGGTGGGTGACCTGGAGAAGCCCAAGCTGGTGTTCTTCTTTGACGAAGCGCATACCCTTTTTGCCGATACTCCCAAGGCCCTGACAGACAAGATAGAGCAGGTTGTGCGCCTTATCCGCAGTAAGGGTATCGGTGTCTATTTTGTCACTCAGTCGCCGGCGGATATTCCCGACAGTATCCTTGGCCAGCTGGGCAACCGGGTGCAGCACGCTTTGCGCGCCTATACTCCGCGCGACCAGAAGGCGGTGCGGGTTGCGGCTGAGACTTTCCGCGCAAACCCTGGCTTTGATACCGCCACCGCTATCACCGAACTCGCTACAGGAGAGGCGCTTGTAAGCTTCCTGGACGATAAGGGAGCTCCTTCTGTGGTGGAGCGGGCTAAGATTTTGTTCCCCCTGAGTTCCATTGGCGCCATCACCGAGGGGCAGCGGCTGGATATCAATAAGAACGCGCCGCAGAATATCTTGAATTACGACGGCTTCTTTGACCGTGAGAGTGCATACGAAGTGCTCACCGCCCAGTATGAAGAGGCTGAAAAAGCCGCCCAGAAGGCTGCGAAAGAGGAGGAGAAAGCTCTGGCCCGCGCCCAGAAGGAGAAGGAGCGGGAGAAAGAGAAGTCGTCCAAGAAGAAATCCTCCGGCATCAAAAGGACCATATTTGGCACTATGATAGCGGCGGCTGCCACCTCTTTTGCCCGCAGTCTTGCCACCAATGCGGCAAAGTCTATAACCGGATCGTCCACCAGGAAAAAGACGACATCAAAGAAAACGACCACCTCAAAAAAGAAATCTTCAGCCTCAACGGCAGTGAAAAAAGCGACCAAATCTGCCGTCAACAGCGCTACGAGGCGCATTACCACTGAGGTGCTCAAAGGATTGTTAAAATAGGCTGATTTTCAGCCTATTTTTTTTTTTTTTCTAGCCCGAATTTTTTAAATTTGCACTTTGTTTGACACATTTTTAAAGATTATTATGTCAGAATCTAACTTATCGCAACATCAAGCATGTTTTTACGAGGCTCCGGCTTCTGAATTGATAGTAATCGACTGCACAGGTTCTCTGATGCAAGGCGCAGCAATCTCTGATTGGAGTGAAGGTGGCCATTTCAGCGCCCCCTATGAAGTTCCCTTGGATAACTTTGATGTTTCTAATTCAGTATTTCTCTTGATTGACGATTCTGAAAACATCTAACATATTATATTCACTTATTTAACAAAATGAAAAAGCATTTCTTACTGGCTACTATGGGGGTCCTGATTGCAGGCCTCTGTGGTATCTGCTCCTGTACTGCCGTACGGGAAGAGGCTCCTCAGGAAGGTCTCTTCGCTGAGGATGTTTTATGTTATGTCACCACAGAAGACGGCGTCGTTACCAAGACCGTCAATAACGGCTCAGCTACTCTTTGGGCCGACGGTGACCAACTCACTGCCATCAATATCTCTGATGGTGCAGATAGCTATTCTTACGGCCACCTGTCATACAGGGGCAACAACACTTTTGGCGGTCGTTTGAATTACTCCGGTGATGTCAACGACTGGTATGTTGTTTATCCTCACCGCGATGACAACAAAACCCCGCATAATATTCACATCTCCGTATCGGGGACTCAGGTTCAGACCGGTAACAGCAATATGAGCCACATCGCCGGTGCCGGCTTCCCCCTGGTGGGTAAGGAACTGGGCGTGTCCCGTGCTGAACAGCTCAGCGTCCGCATGCGTAATGTCCTTGCACGTTTTGATTTTAACGTGACCAATACTACCAGCGGTCCCATCGTTGTCAAGGGCGTTGAATTCACCGCTACCACCGAGATCACCGGTGATTTTGTCGGCGATATCACTTCTGACAACATCTCCTGGAGTGCACAGAAAGGCGCTTCCAAGAAGGTCCGCCTTACAGTTAATAATGCGGCATCTATTGCTGCCGGCGCTGCCGAGCAGTTCTATGCCGGCGTGCTGCCCTTCACTATCCCTGCAGGCAGCAGCCTGAAGGCTAAGGTCACCGCTACCGACGCTAATAACAATGAGGTTGTGTTCTACCACCTGTTTGAAATACAAAGCACAACCGGCATCAACGCTGGTATGACCTACACCTTCAGCATGAACTTCGATGCCAACCACAGTATCGATCCCGCTCCCGAGGATCCCTCCCAGGATGATCCCGGTCAGCAGGACCCTGATAAGGAAAATCAGGAGCTTTCGTTTGCTTATGCTACCGTTACATGGCAGTTAGGCAACGGTTATACAAAAGGAAATTCTTATGACGTACAGGCAGTTAACGGTGCCCGTACCAATGTCACATATACATCAGGCAACACTAATGTGGCCACCATCTCCGGTAACCGCATAATAATTGTTGATGCTGGTGAAACCACCATTACCGCGAATGCAGTAGGTAACGACATTTACAACCCTGCATCGACGTCTTACAGACTGGTTATCTCCCAGTCCTCGACTGGCGGTAATGCGGCTTACGTTAAGGTTACCCGCGCGCCTGAGAATGGCTGGGAGGGTACTTACCTCATTGTTGATGATGACAGCAGCATGGCCTTTGCCGCATTCAGCGACAACGCAAGCAACTATGCTGTGGGCGTCACTATCAGCAACGGTCAGATTGTGGCTAATTCCACTGTAAACAAATATGCTTTCACCGTGACCGACGCAGGTGTCGCTCACGAGAACTCCAGCTTCTCCGGCCAGGAGGCATACAACCTGCGCAACAGCGAAGGTAGTTATATCTTTGGCTCAAGCAGCGAGGTTTATATCGGCTCTACCAACCAGAAGGCAAGCCAGAGCAGCAGTAGCAGCACAATGAACACTTACTACAGCGTCTTCAAGTATTCTAACGGCGGCGTACAGGTGGCAAGTGCTGTACAGAGCAGCGGCTCATACAGGTATTATCTGGGTTACACCGACGGTGCATTCAACTATGGAGGCGGTAGTAATGTGACCGAAAGCCATACATCGCGTCGCCTGCAGCTCTACAAACTGCAAGATGGCGGTTCCTCTTCAAGCAAGCAGAACCAGAACCTCTCGTTCTCCCAGTCTTCAGTGACCGTTTCAATGAACAACTATCCGAAAGGCTCAACCTTGTCTGTTCAGCAGGTAAGCGGTGCACAGACCTCTGTGACCTACACCTCCAGCAATACCAACGTAGCTACCATTTCCGGTACAACCCTTACTATACAGGGTGCAGGTGAAACCATCATCACCGCGAACGCGGCCTCATCAAACACCTATAATGCCGCTTCCAAGGAATACAGACTGGTGGTTACCGAGGCTTCTTCCACCCCTAGCGGTACAGAACGCACCTATACATACCAGTCAAGCGTATCTGCTGGTACTTACCTGCTCGGCGGCTATGAGTCATCCGGCAGCCAGTATTCTATTGCACTGTTCCCCACCGTCCTCACCGGCAGCTGGGAGAGCAGTCAGGGTTCAGTTTCCAACGGTCAGTATATCGCCCAGAGGGACATTGATTCGAGCAATACCCTCACTTTCACCAACGACAGTGAGATATTCAACGCAGAGGTTGAGCTCATCGCTTCCGGTTCCAACTGGAAGATCAAAGTGAAGAGCACCGGCCAGTATCTGGTTGCTCCTACCGCTGACAACAGGATTGTTTACACCGATTCTGAATCTTCCGCTACTGCATTCTCCATCTCTGGCGGCAGCAGTTACGGCTCCAGCGGAAACGGTATGGGTGTCAGCTCCGGCAGTTATTACTTCTATCACTCCGGCTCTGCACACGGATTCTCCATGCGCGCTTATCAGGTAACCAACATCCGTCTCTATAAACTTACTTCGGAAGGCGGTTCCTCTTCAAGCAAGCAGAACCAGAACCTCTCGTTCTCCCAGTCTTCAGTGACCGTTTCAATGAACAACTATCCGAAAGGCTCAGCCTTGTCTGTTCAGCAGGTAAGCGGTGCACAGACCTCTGTGACCTACACCTCTTCCAATACCAACGTAGCTACCATTTCCGGTACAACCCTTACTATACAGGGCGCAGGTGAAACCATCATCTACGCCAATGCAGCTTCATCAAGCACCTATAATGCCGCCTCTGTGTCTTACAGATTGGTGGTTACCGATGCTTCTTCCACTCCTGTGACAGGCGATGCTACCTACGTCAAGGCCAGCTCGTTGACAGTAGGTGGCACCTATCTGATTGTTTCTGAGGATGATACCAAGTTGTTCAAGGGCGCTACCGACGGTTCTTATATCAGCATCTCTCCTGCAAGCGGTGTCATTACCGGCAACTCTTACAGCGGTTATGAGTTCACTATTACCCAGAGCAACAGCAAGTATTGCATCAGGTTCAACGACGGCAAGTATCTGCTTTGCGACTACTCTACAAGCGGCAACAGCACCACCGGTCTTGTCTATGAAAGTTCACAACCTTCATCCGAATATCTGTACAGCCTGACTGTCACCGGTGAGAGGTTCGAGTTCATGACAGCCCAGAGGAACTCCTCTTCTACAAGTGAAGTGCTGTATTACAAACCGGAGTCAATGGGAGGCACAGGCCCCGATAAGTTCAAGATTGGCGGTAGCGGCGTAGGTATCGGCGTTCACCTCTATCTCAAGACCTCCAGCGGCAGCAGCAAGAAGACTCAGTCTCCTTACTTCTCACAGAGCTCGGTTACCCGCACCATGGAGACCGCAAGCGGCACATTGAGCGTCCAGACACTCCAGAATGCTTATGGTAATGTAACTTACTCATCAAATAACTCAAGCGTGGCTACCATTTCCGGAACTACCATCACCATCCATGGCTTTGGCCGCACCACAATCACTGGTACCGCAGCAGGTAACGATGAGTATTACTCGGGTTCTTCTACTTATGACCTGTATATCAACCGCGTTTCCCAGGAGGGTGTTTACAACCTGGAGAATGATCTCGTTTACAATTACCTGAACGAGGCGACTGCACTATACACCGCTGCAAACCACAGCGATAGTAATGGTACCTTGATTAAGAGCAACAACGGTTGGGGTAGTTCAGGTCCGGTTTACTCATATAACGGTGTGGACTATACTCCCAGCAAAGACAACCGTTGGGACTGCCCCAAGCCTGTTACCATCACATGGTCTTCTGCCCTGTCTGGAAACAAGTCTGTGTACGTTTACACCGATGCGGCTCATACCCAGCAGGTAAGTTATATAGAGAATCCGCTCTCAGTAAGCAGTTCTTCCAACTCTGCAGAGATTTTCAACCTCATTCCCGGTATCACCTATTATTATGTGGTAAGGAACGGCAGCAGCGATGTTGCTTCCGGTAACTTTACTACAGAAGGCCGTCGCCGTATGATGAAGATTTCATCCTCCTTCAGTCAGGATCATGCAAACAACTGTCGTGACCTTGGTGGCCAGATAACCACCTCCGGCAAGCGTATCAAGTACGGCAAGATATATCGCGGCAGTAATATGGACCAGACTGCGAATACCAATCCTGACGAGCAGAAGATACTCAAGCAGTATATGAAGATCGAGCTTGACGTTGACCTCCGTGGCAGTGACCGTAAAGATGCCTTAGGGTTCGGACACGAAATTAACAACATGGATGACAGTGACTATCGCGGTCATACCAATGAGTATTACAACAGCTCTTCTGACCTTCGCAACAACGACCAGCGCATGGGTGCTACCCTTACCCGTATCATGAGAGCCGTCCACAACAATGTGAATGTATATGTTCACTGTATGGTGGGCGCCGACCGTACCGGTTTTACCTGCATGATGCTCGAGGCCCTTCTGGGTGTTCCTTTGGAGCGTTGCGACATGGACTATGAGATGACATCCTTCTCTGTAGTCGGTACACGTCCCCGCAATGGCCGCAGCGTCAGCCATTACAACGATGGTGTAGATGCCATCAACGGTCGTTCGGGCAGTACCTATCAGGAAAAGGCTATCGACTATGCCGTAAACTACCTTGGTATGTCCCGTGACATTATCACCCAGTTCCAGAACGATATGCTTGAGTAATAATATTACCACTATGAATACAAAAGAAAACTTCACTCTTTACGAATCTCCTGTTTCTGTAAGTATCCGCCTGAATATGGCTGGCATCGTGTGCCAGTCATCTGGAAAACCAGGAGAAGATGTGCCGTATAATCCTGGTGATGACCAGGAGCTTGGCAACCCCATTGACAACACTATTTTCGACATTCCTGTCGATATTCCCGCTCTTTAGAATTTATCTATAGTCTATGAAAAAGAATATAATTTCAGCACTCTTATGTGCACTGGCAATCGTGGGATTGGCAGCCTGCAACAAGCCCGAAGAGAAGTTTGCGCAGGACAAAACCCACACAGTTACTTTCATGGCTCAGGTACCGTCGGATTCTGATTCTGAGACCAAGACAGCAATAATGCTTAAGATGGTCCCCGACTGGCATAATACTGATGTCAATGATGTCCATATCTTTGAAACAGAGACTTCATCTTCCGGCACAGCCTACTTTATGGAGGCTAGCAAGGTGGAGATGACCACGCCCGTGGACGGTTCATGGGAGAAGGCATATTTCTATGCCGAGTTCGATAATGCAACCGTTATCGTCAATCCCCCGACAGCACTCACAAAGGCTGGCTCTACCTTTGACTACACTGCAATCATGGCGACCCGTGTGAACGACAGGTATTTTGTCCCTTCCGTACAGTATCCTGACTCAGAGTCCCTGATTGACCCCAAGGCAGACTTCCTGATTGGCAAGACCTCTTCTTCATACTCTTCATCCCGTCACGAGCAGAGAGTCAACCTGAACTTTAAACGCCCGGTTTCCCTCTCCCGACTGGCCATCACCAACCTTGAGGGCACCAAAGTCGAGAGCGTGAAGATTACTTGCGTGGAGAATGATAATACGTATAACGGTATTATTACAGGTGAAGTTGGTTATGCAGACGTGAACTTTGCAAAAAGCACAGCTGATTTCCAGGCTAACGCCAACTCCTATGAACTCACTTTGAGCTATCCGGATGGTCTTAAAAGGACAGCAACCACCTATGTGTATATGGTTACCATCCCTGGTAAAAAGAGCGTCCAGAGCGTAGAAGTTGTTACCGATAAGTATGTCTATACCAAGAGCTACGCTACTCCGGCAACTCTTAACTTTACCGCCAACGCCTTTTCTAACATCGCCATGGATATGACCGTTAAGAGTGGTGGCAATGTTACCCGCGTGAAGCGCGAAGGCGTCGAGATGGAGTACGAGGATGCTGATGGCAAGCCTGTTTCTGAGTTTGTGTATGACCTTAATAGTCCTGCTGGCGGTTTCCCTAAACTGTTTGTTGCAACCCCTGCAAGTGCCGGTACTATTACCTACACTTCCAGCAACGGGGATGTGGCCAGCATAGATGCAGAAGGTAATGTTACCCTTACCGGCAACATCGGTGAAACTGTCATCACCGCTACTGCTTCCGGCGACGGTCAGTATGTGGCATCTTCTGCCTCTTACACACTCAAAGTTGTGGACAATGCCGAAGCGTCAAAATATGTCAAAGTTACCTCTACCGATGACCTGTATGCCGGTGCCAAGTATCTGCTGGTATTTGAGGGTCTCGCAGGCGATACCGACGGTGACGGTGATCCCAAGGTATTCCATCCTGTCCTCGATGGTAATACATTTGTCAAGAATGCATCCTCTGCTCTTGATGTTACTATCGTTGACAACACCATCACTTCTTCTAAGTTCGCCGCTTGCGAACTTACCCTTGAAGATGGCTTCTTCTTCATGGCAGATGAGGCCGGCAAGTTTATCTATCCCAGTGGCACATCAGGTGGCAGTGGTACCCTCAGCGCAGAGGCTACAGCATCCACTAAGCTGGATATTACATTTGCCGACGGCATTGCACAGATCAAGGCTGCTTCTGGGTCAAACTATTTTGTTTGGTCGGTTTCCAGCCACTACTTCAGCAGCAACGCGACAATAAGCGGACAGTACTCTACCGGCATCTGCCTCTATATGAAGGACGACGGCCGCCAGTCCCAGAGCATTTCATTCTCTTCAGATGTTGCTGAATTTGATGTATATGCAGGTGATTGGACCGTTGGTATTCCTGCACTTTCCGGTGCACAGACCAAAGTTACCTATACTTCTTCCAATGAAGAAGTTGCTACCGTCAATCCTTCGACAGGTTCTGTCACTATCGTTTCAGGCGTGAAGAAGGGCGACAAGGCCGTTATTACCGCTACTGCTGAACAGAGTGAAAGCTACAGGGCAGCATCTGCTTCCTATACCATCAACATTACCAGCAGCGACCCCAACGTTCCGGTATACTACAAAGTCCTCTCTAACGATGACATTTATGAAGACGGTCAGTACATCCTTGTTTATGAGCCCGCTTCCAAGGCGTTCAAACCGATGCTGGCTTCTTCCGGCTCTGCATTTACCAAGAGCACTGCAAATGCTTTGGATGTAGTAATATCTGACAATAAGATTGCTTCTGCAGATCTGGACGATTGCCTCATCTCATTTGAGGAGGGCAAGTATCTCTGGATTGAGTCTGCAGGCAAGTATCTCTATCCCGGTGCTTCCGGCGATTCCGCTCTCGGTGCAGAGAATAAGACAGAATCGCACACTGTTTCTATCAGCATTGCTTCCGACGGTATCGCTACCATAGCACGTTCCAGCGACGCTACTTATCACCTCTACTGGTCTTCCAGCAACTACTTCAGTGGTATCAGCCAGACCGGCAGCAGCTATGCAGCCAACATCTGCATCTACAGACTCGATGACGGTCGTCAGTCTCAGAGCATTTCGTTCGATAGTGATGAGGCTGTGTACGATTTGGCATCAGGTACTTGGACAACACCTGTTCCCAACTTTGACAAGTCCGGTGCCCATACTGATGTTACCTTTGAGTCTTCTAATACCGCTGTCGCTGTGGTCGGCACCAATAATGGTCAAATTACTATCCCCAGTACAGCCAAGAAGGGCGACAAGGCGGTGATTACCGCTACCGCAGGTCAGAATGAAAGCTACAGGGAAGCTACCGCTTCTTATACAATTTCTATTGTTGACAATAGCGCTCCGGCTTCCACTTACTATAAGGTGACGAGCACAGATGATCTGGTGGCTGGTGGACAATATCTGGTTGTGTTTGAGGGTCTGGCAGGCGATACCGATGGTGATGGAGATCCCAAGGTGTTCAACCCGGTTCTCAATGATGCCGGTACTCAATTCGCAAAGGCTGGGTCTTCAGCTCTGGATGTGACTATAACTGACGAAACCATTACCTCCAGCGAATTCGTAGATTGCCAGTTTACCCTCGAGAACGGATATTACCTCAAGGCAAACAAAGCTGATAAGTATATCTATCCCGGCAGTTCCGGCTCCAGCAGCGTTCTGCTGGCTGAATCCACCGCATCAAATGCATTAGCTATCGCATTCAACAGCGGTATCGCTGAGATTAAGAACGGAAGCCGCTACATTGTATGGTCCACATCCAGCCATTACTTCAGTTGCAATTCCTCTGTATCCAGCTCTTACTCCACCGGCATCTGCCTCTATATGCTGGATGACGGCCGCCAGGCCCAGAGCATTGCATTCTCTGCAGAAGAGGCTGTGTTCGATGTGTACAAGAATGATTGGGAAGAAGGTAAATCCGTTCCTGACCTTCTAGGCGCTAAAACCACTGTTAAGTATTCATCTTCTGACGAGAGCGTTGCTGCCGTTAATCCTAATACGGGTGCTGTCACTCTCGCGATTGGCATTAAGAAGGGCGACAAGGCCGTGATTACCGCTACCGCAGAGCAGGATGCCAACTACAGGGCTGCATCTGCTTCCTATACCATCACTATTGTCAGCAGCGACCCCGTACTCCCGGTTTACACCAAGGTAGACGAGATTACAAGCGGGGCAACCTATCTGATTGTGGCAGCTGATGCCGGTAACTACAATAAGCTGGATAAGAAGAGTGCATTTGCAGGTGACGAGGCAGGTAGTTCTGTCGAGGTAGATGGTACCAGTGGAACAATCACAGGGGACTATTCAGCATGTGAGTTTACTATTACCGCTGAGGGTGATGCATATGTTCTCAACGGTCCCAACGGTTATGTGACAGGTAATTCTGGCACATCTTATAGCCGCTATATTCAGGTAAGTTCTAGCCAGGTTACTATGTCCCTGACTGATGCTGCTACGCTCAACGCCGCATCCAGCTCAGATGGTCAGGTTTCTGACGCCTTCTACTTCTACTATACTAAGAATAGTTCAAAAGAGGTTCTGTATCTCAATTCCGACGGTAAATACAAGATTGGCGGCAGTGGCCGCAAGTACGGTGTTTACCTCTACAAGAAGAACTAACTGATCAATTCTCAATAACTGAAAAGCCGGTCCGCAAGGGATCGGCTTTTTTGATTTATTTGATGCGGAAAAGGGGTTCGTCGTAGAGGAGGTACTTTTTGGCTTTGCGGAGCCATTTCTGCTCCTCTGTCTTGAGGTGGTTGCGGAGGGCGTCGTAGTCCAGGCTCCCCGCGAGGTAGCCCATAACCGCCTCGCTGCCGGCAAGGGAGTCCATCCGGTCGTTGAATGTGAATTCCGGGCAGTTCTCGCGGATGAAGCGGATTAGCCGCAAGGTGTGCAGCAGGGCATTATAGCCCGTTTCTCCGGGGTTTGGTATCATCTGGAAGCCGTAGCACTCCTGGCCTGCATAAAGGCCGCTTTGGGGCGTAAAACGGCACCAGCGCATATATGTAGCGCGGTCATAGACCGGCGAATCCACATCGTTCCATGTAAGTGCGTTTTCCCAAACATAGTCGCGTCCCCGCTCCAGGCGTGACATAAAGGGGGCGCCGAACAATTCATAGGGGCGGGTAGTTCCTAAGCCGCAGCTTACGTTGGTTCCGTTCCAGAGGTATGCTCCGCTCATAAAGGTGGCGGAGAACAGCGAGCCGAATCCGCACGTCTGCGGGATGCTCCACGGCATCAGTTCGCGCGCGGCGTCGTTTGCGGCGGCAGAGATTATGTGCAGCGGAAAGCTGGCGTTCATCTCGCTGTAATACATGTTTGCCAGCTCCCCAAGGGTGAGGCCGTGGCGGTGGGGGAGACCGTCGTAATGCCCGCCCTCCACGCACCGGCCGCTGGGGTTGAATCGGTCCACGATATACACCGACACCGGCTTGCGGCTGCGGTTCTGCTCCAGCAGGAAGTCCCGCAGCGGCTTCAGGAAGGGGTCAAACCGGTTGCCGGTGATCTGATGTTCTATAACCACAGCGTCGGCCGCCGCAATCACGTCGCGCTCTTCCAGCGAGGAGAGCCGCACCACGTTGCGGTAGCGTGCCAGCGTGTAACCGAGGTATTCTCCGTATTGCGGGTGCCACGCCGTGGGGCTGTCCAGCACGGCGATACGCCCGCGCCGCAGAGTCAGGTCCTCCTGCTCCAGGAGCGGTGTAGTCCTGAAGGAGAACATATCTTAGAGAATCTCGTGCGCGAGGTTTACTATCTCTTCTGCAAGGGCCTCTCCGGCAACCTCAATGGGCGCCTCTGCATATATGCGGATGATTGGTTCAGTATTGGATTTGCGCAGGATGACCCACATCTTGTCTGCCTCAAAATCTATCCTGACACCGTCTATGGTGGTGAGTTTCTCGCTTGCGTAGCGCTTCTTCACGGCGTCGAAAATCTTATCCGCAGCCGCAGCGTTGGGGAGGTCTATCTTGTTCTTGAAGATGTAATAATCGGGGTAAGTGGCCCTCAGTGCGCTTGCGCTGAGCCCCTTGTGCGCCATGAGACTCAGGAACAGGGCGACACCCATAAGCGCGTCGCGGCCGTGGTGCAGGGCAGGGTAGATTACGCCGCCGTTACCCTCGCCGCCGGTGACTGCGCCCACTTCGTGCATTTTGGTGGTGACATTGACCTCACCCACTGCAGAGAAGTAGTAAGGGCAGCCGTGTGCCTCTGCAATGTCGCGCAGGGCACGGCTGGAGGAGATGTTGGAGACTGCGGGACCTTTTACGTGGCTGAGGACATAGTCCGATACCGCCACGATGGTGTACTCCTCGCCAAAGGGCTCACCGTTCTCGCAGATGAACGCCAGCCGGTCCACATCGGGATCTACGCTGATGCCCAGATGGGCGTTGTTCGCCACCACGGTGCGGCTCAGCCCCACAAGGTTTGCGGGGAGCGGTTCCGGATTGTGCGCAAAGTGGCCGTCGGGCTCGCCGTTGATGGTGATGCACTCCACGCCCAGCTGCTCCAGGAGTTTGGGCATGACCACGCCGCCCACCGAGTTCACGGGGTCGAGCACGACCTTGAAGCGGGCATCCTTTATGGCCTGCAGGTCCACCAGCGAGTCTTTCATCACGGCATCGATATGGATCTGGGTGTAATCTTTATAAGTAATTGTGCCAAGCGACGTTACCTCGCTGAACTCAAAATCCTCAGCTGCGGCGGTGGCCAGCACGGCCTTTCCGTCGGCATCGGTGAGGAATTCGCCCTGAGCGTTGAGGAGCTTGAGGGCGTTCCACTGCATAGGGTTGTGGCTGGCGGTTATGATTATGCCGCCGTCGGCCTTTTCACCGGTGACAGCAATCTCTGTGGTGGGAGTGGTGGCCATCCCGATGTTGATGACTTCTACGCCGCACCCGACCAGGGTGTTACAGATGAGACCCTCCACCATAGGGCCTGAGATGCGGGCGTCGCGCCCCACAACTATCTTCTTGCGCCCTTTGGCAAACGCTGCGGTGAACTTAACTATATCAACTGGGGTGAGGGCATTGCCGACCTCTCCTCCGATAGTTCCCCTAATTCCTGAGATTGATTTGATTAATGTCATGGCGATATTTCTATATATGTTTTGCGAATATATGAAAATTTTTTACATTTGCCGACCCAAAATCAAAAGTTTAAGAAGATGAAAAAAGGAATCCATCCCGAAAGTTACCGTCTTGTTGCTTTCAAGGATATGTCAAACGACCACGTGTTCATTACACGTTCTTGTGCCAACACCAAGGAGACCATCGAGGTCGAGGGCGTTGAGTACCCGGTAGTAAAGGTCGAGATTTCGAACACATCCCACCCGTTCTACACTGGTAAGATGAAGCTCGTCGACACCGCCGGCCGCGTTGATAAATTCTACAGCCGTTACGGCAAGAAAGACCAG
>JAGABI010000015.1 GCA_017614715.1 Bacteroidales bacterium
CAAAAGTTACATCTACCGAGGCCCACGCGGGGATGCTGGAAAGTTCAAACTTCCACGCGACATTGCTTGAGACGGTAATCTTATAAGTACCACCTTCCAGCGGCGCCCAGATGGTATCCAGGGTGCAATCCAGATGCGGAAGGATATATTTCTCGCAAGAGGCGGTAGAGAGGCTCACCACCAGAACAGCAGCGGCGACAACCGCCTCACAAGCAGATAAGAACCACTTTTTCATCCCGATTAGATTGACAAAGCAAAGTTACACAAAATTTAATATATTTGCGGTAGATATGAAAAAAGCCTTTTTAATACTGCTTGCGGCCCTGCCCCTGATTTGCGCTTGCTCGGAGACCTTTTCCCCCACAATCCAAATCACACCCAGCCTGTCCAGCATCCCCTATTCGGGCGGAAGCGTGGATGTCAAGATTATGACCGACCTCCCCTGGAAGGTGGTCTTGGAAGATGGCTGCAATGCTACCGTTTCCAAAACCAACGGTGCGGGCGATGATATGGTTACAATCACCGTCCCTGCCACCGACAATTGGACAACCTCTTGTGTAAAAGTGCAGTTCTACTGCCGCAGCAATAATAACAATTACAGCAGTAAATACGCCTATATCACCCAGGGTTACAAGCCCCACGTATCTGTCTCGTCAGAGGCCGGAACAATCCCCGCCGAGGGTGGCATGGCAGAGGCCATCGTCACCGCCAACGGCCCCTGGCAGGCAAAATGCAACACTGCCGGCGTAACCGTCCAACCCGCTTCCGGTATTACCGGCAACGAGACCGTTAGCATTTTTATCCCCGCCAACCCCACCAATGCGGCAAGAAAAATCACTATCGAGTTTACAATCGACGGTGACTCCGATACCCTTGTATTAAACCAGGCTGGTTAAATGGCAAAGAGAATAACTGACAACATCACGTGGGTCGGCAAGACCGACTGGGAGCTCAAAATGTTCCACGGCAACGAGCTCAGCACCCGCCGCGGGTCAAGCTACAACGCCTATCTGCTGCGCGGCGCGTCCAAGACGGTTTTGATTGACACCGTGTGGGGGCCCTACGACCGCGAATTCGTGGCACGGCTCAAGCAGGAGATTGATTTGACGCAGATTGACGCCGTGATTATGCAGCACAACGAAAGCGACCACTCCGGCGCCCTTGTCGAGCTGATGCGCGCCATCCCCGGCACCCCTATATATTGCACCGCCAAGGGAGAGGCAATTATCCGCGGACACTATCACCAGGACTGGAACTTTGTAAAGGTTAAGACGGGCGACAAGCTGGATCTGGGAGGCGGAGAGAGCCTCACCTTTATCGAAGCCCCCATGCTCCACTGGCCCGACACCATGTTCAGCTACTACGACGGCTGCGGCGGCATACTTTTCAGCAACGACGGCTTTGGGCAGCATTATGCCAGTGAGAGTCTTTTCAACGACGAGGTTCCCGAGGCGGAGATGATGGCAGAGGCTGAGAAGTACTATGCCAACATCCTTGCCCCCTTCTGCCCCATGGTGACCCGCAAGGTGAAGGAGATTCTGGCCATGAACCTGCCGCTGGCGCTCATCTGCCCCAGCCACGGAGTGATCTGGCGCAAGGATCCCGGAAAAATTATAGAAAAATATATTCTTTGGGCAGACGCCTACGCCGAGAATCAGGTTACCATAGTATATGACACCATGTGGAACAGCACCCGCCGGATGGCGGAGGCTATTGCCCGCGGTATCACCTCTGCAGCGCCCGGCACTGCCGTGAAGCTCTTCAACGCTGCCAAAGAGGATAAGAACGACATCCTCACGGAGATATTCCACTCCCGCGCCGTGATTGCGGGCTCCCCCACCATCAACAACGGTTATTCATACGCCATGGCCGGCCTGATGGAGATGGTCAAGGGTATGAAACTCAAAAAGAAGGTTGGTGCAGCATTCGGGTCGTTCGGCTGGAGCGGCGAGGCTGTCAAACAACTCTCCGCGCTGCTCGCCGAAGCGGGCATCACAGTGGTTGACGAGGGCATCCGCACCCCCTGGGTTCCCGACGAAACTGCTCTCGCTGCCTGCGAAGAGTACGGCCGCGAATTTGCCAGGAAAATCCAATAATCAATACTGATATCCCATGCAAAAGTACGTATGCAATGTTTGTGGGTACGAATACGACCCCGCAGTTGGCGACCCCGATAACGGCATCGCTCCCGGCACCTCATTCGAAGATCTCCCCGCAGACTGGGTATGCCCCATGTGCGGCGTAGGCAAAGAAGACTTCAGCCCCGCCGAGTAAATTCCGGCAAACAGTATCTATTTTACAGTAATATAGCCGTCCGCAATCGCCTTCTGGGTGATGCGGGCTATGCGTGTTTCCAGCTCAGGGTGTGAAGAGAGCAGCTGGTTTACGGCGCTGTTGGAACTGCTGGAAGAAGCATTCTTGAGCGCCAGCATCTTCTGAAAACTCTTTATCATTGCCACGGGGTTCTTGCCGTGCTTTTTCAGGAATTCATAGCCATAGTCATCGGCTTCGTTCTCCTGCTTTTTTGAGTATTTTGCATTGAGGGCAGCTTCTCCCAACGCCCCCAGCTGAGAGTCTGTGATGGTGGCGATCGTGGTACTGGTAGATGCAAGACCATCCAGCACGGCGCTGGTAAGATATGCGTTCTGCACCTCCTTTTTGGAGTGTTTAAGCGCCACATGGCCTATCTCATGGCCGATTACACCCAGCACCTCGTCGTCTGTAAGCAAATCCAGCAGGCCGCTATAGACCCTTACGCTGCCATCGGCACAGGCAAAGGCGTTCACCTGGTTTGTCTGATATACTTTGAAATTGAGCGGCAGCCCGTCCACATCTGTCAAGCCCTTGGTGAGGGTCGCCAGCCGGCGGCTGTAGGTGGTGTTAGCCGCACATATCTTGTTGGAGGCGTCCAGTTTTGCGACATACTGCCGCATATAAGACTGCACCTGCTCATCTGTTATCGTGGCTGCCTGCAACGCTTTTGTGGCACCATATAGCGCCCTGGAGGTATCCATATTGGCAAGGACCCCGCAGGAGGTGGTCATCACCGCCACCATCAAAATCAAAAGAATTCTTTTCATACCACTAAGGTAAGGAAATATTTTATTATTTTTATGGTCATAATCAACCAAACTATTCTATGAAAGGCATCGGCATTATCGGCTGCGGCAAAATTTCCCAGGTGAGACATATCCCCGAGTATTCTCTCAATCCCAACGCAAAACTGGTGGGCTATTTTGACCTCGCCCGGGAACGGGCAGGGCAGATGGCGGCCAAATACGGCGGAAAAGTATTTGACACCGTGGAGGATTTGCTGGCGGATCCGGCTATCGATGCCGTGAGCGTTTGCGTGGCCAACAATATGCACGCCGATGTCACTGTCGCCGCCCTCAAGGCGGGCAAGCATGTGCTCTGCGAGAAGCCTATGGCCACCAATATTGAAGATTGCGAACGGATGGTGGCAGCCGCAAAGCAGTGCGGACGCTATCTAATGATAGGGCAGAACCAGCGCTTCGCCCTCGCCCACGCTGAGGCGAGGAAACTGATCAAGCAGGGGGCAATAGGCAAGGTCGTATCTTTCCGCACCACCTTTGGCCATTCCGGCCCGGAGACGTGGAGCATCACCCCCGGCCCCGGCACATGGTTCTTTGACAAGAAGGCTGCCGTGATGGGCGTGCTGGCCGATCTGGGCATCCACAAGACCGACCTTATCCAGTTTATCCTGGACGATACCATCACCGCTGTTACGGCGCGCATCTCCACCATTGACAAGTGTTATGCCGACGGCAGCCCCATCGGCGTGGACGACAACGCTATATGCATCTTTGAGATGGCGGGCGGCGCTGTGGGCACTATGACCGCCAGCTGGACCTTCTACGGCCAGGAGGACAACTCCACCATAATATATGGCACAGAAGGCATCATCCGGATTTACGACGACCCCGCCTGCTCGCTTAAGGTGATAAGCAAGGACGGCAAGGTGCAGACGCTGGACATTGACCGCATCCAGACCAACGACAACCAGACCAAGTCGGGCGTGATGGACGCCTTTATAGAGGCCCTTGAAAAGGGCGTACAGCCTCCTGTAAGCGGCGGGGAGGTCCTCACCGCCATGCGTGCCATCTTCGGCGCCCTCGAATCTTCAGAAAAAGGTGTCCGGGTAGAGGTAAACCGGTAATCTTTCCGCTTCTGGCGCGAAATATTTCGGAATATTTCAATTTTATACCTATATTTATAAAGTCTTTAAGTATAGGTATATGAGAAATTCATTTTTGTTCCTCTTGACAGTCCTGCTGCTGACCGCTTGCGGCGGCAACAAATCTGCTGTATGCCCGCCCGAAGACCCGGCCAGGGCTGCCAACTTCAACAAAACATATCCCGTTGTAGATTCCCTGCTGAAGGTCATGACGCTGGATGAGATGATTGGCCAGCTGGTGCTTTACACCTCCGACTGGGATGTCACCGGCCCCAGCATCCGCGACGGGTATGTAGATGACATACGGGCTGGGAAGTGCGGCAATATCTTCAATGCCTATACTGCAGATTACACCCGCAAGCTGCAGGAGATTGCGGTGAATGAGACCCGCCTCGGAATCCCCCTGCTCTTTGGCTATGACGTGATTCACGGCTTCCGCACCATATTCCCGATAAACCTGGGCATAAGCGCCAGCTGGGACCCTGCGCTCATTGAAGAGAGCGCCCGCGTGGCCGCCCGCGAAGCTGCCGCTGCCGGACTCCACTGGACTTACTCCCCCATGTGCGATATATGCGTGGAACCCAGATGGGGCCGCATCAGCGAGGGTGCCGGGGAAGATGCCTTCCTGGGCAGCGCCATATCCCGAGCAATGGTATATGGCTATCAGGGGGCTGACCTTGAAGACCCCCTGACCATCGCCGCCTGCGTGAAGCACTTTGCTGCGTACGGCGCCCCCCACGCCGGCCGCGACTATAACACCGTGGATATGAGCGAACGTTGGCTGCGCGAGTTCTACCTCCCCCCCTACAAGGCTGCGGTGGATGCCGGGGCGCAGACAGTGATGGCATCGTTCAACGAGTACGACGGCACTCCCGCCACTGCAAACACCCACCTGCTCACAGAAATACTCCGCGACGAGTGGGGCTTTGACGGTTTTGTGGTGAGCGATTACACCGGCATTATGGAGATGATTAACCACGGCACCAGCCGCGACCTGGAGGATGCCAGCATCCAGGCGCTGAACGCCGGCAACGATATGGACATGCAGAGCGGCGGCTATTCAGAATTCCTGAAGAAGGCTGTGGAAGAAGGCAAAGTCAGCCGCAAGACCCTGGAAGAGGCTGTTCGGCGCGTTCTCACCGTGAAGGCCCGCCTGGGGCTGTTCCAGGACCCGTTCAGGTATTGCAGCGCAGAGCGTGAGGCGGCTGAGACCAAGACAGAAGCCAACCTGATCACCGCCCGCACCCTGGCAGAGGAGAGTTGCGTACTGCTCAAGAACGACGGTGCCCTGCCGCTGGCAAAAGGGGCCCGCATTGCAGTCATCGGCCCCCTGGCAGATTCTGCCGACGACCTGCTGGCAAGCTGGCGCGGTGCGGGCCAGATAGACGGCATGAAGAGCATTCTGGACGGCATCAGGGACTATTCTGACCGGGTGGTTTACTCCAAGGGTTGCGAACTTGACGGAGATGTCAAAACAGGCTTTGGCGCGGCTGTGGCAGCAGCCCGCAGCGCGGAGGCGGTGATTATGGTGCTTGGCGAATCGTGCGACTGGAGCGGAGAGGCCGCCAGCCGCACATCAATAAAGTTGCCTGAAATCCAGACTGAACTGCTGAAGGCTGTCTCCGCCACCGGCAAACCCGTTACCATTGTGCTGCTTAACGGCCGTCCCCTGGACCTGAGCGAAGAGAGCGGCATTGCCCAGGCCATACTTGAGGCCTGGTTCCCCGGAACCATGGGCGGCGAGGCGGTGGCCCGGCTGCTCTTTGGCGATGCAAACCCCAGCGGCCGCCTTTCGGTGACTTTCCCCCGCACCCTGGGCCAGGTACCCATCTACTATTATGCTAAGAACACCGGACGCCCCTATGTGCACCCCGGCGTGAAATACGAGAGCCGCTACCTCGACTGCGAGAACGAGCCGCTTTACCCCTTTGGCTACGGCCTCTCCTACACCACCTTCAGCTACGGCAAACCCGTTTTGAGTGCCGACTCGTTCGGTCCTGAGGACTCCATCACCGCCAAGGCAACCGTCACCAACACCGGCAGCCGCGAAGGGTGCGAGGTTGTGCAGCTCTACATCCGCGACCTGGTGGGGAGCGTAACCCGTCCCGTGAAACAGCTCAAGGGTTTTGAAAGGGTAACCCTTGCCCCCGGCGAGAGCCGCGAAGTGGAGTTCAAGATTACCCCGGAACTCCTCTCCTTCTGGCGCAAGGATATGACCCTCGGCCCCGAGGCCGGCGAGTTCCGGCTGTTCATAGGCCCGGCTTCTGACTGCGAAGAGTTCGTCACTTTCACTTATAACAAATAGGTTATGAAGCGCTTACTTCTTATCATATCCGTGTCTGCGCTGTTTGCCGGCATCTCCGGCTGCAAGTCTCAGCCTGAATCTGACGAAGCCATCCTGGACCGCATAGAGCAGGCCACCATCAAATATTTCACAGAATTCGCGGAGCCCAACACCGGCATGGCCCGCGAGCGCAACGAGGATGTCCACGGCAACATTGTGACTACCGGAGGCACCGGATTCGGCATGATGGCCATAATTGCCGGCGCCGAGCGGGGATATTATCCGCGTGAGGAGGGGGAACGGCGTCTGGAGAAAATCATATCTTCGCTGGAGCGCATAGAGCGCTTCCACGGCGCCTGGGCCCACTGGTACGACGGCGACAGCGGCGAGGCCTATCCGTTCAGCAAATACGACGACGGTGGCGACCTGGTGGAGACGGCGTTCCTCACCGCAGGCATCCTCACGACCCGTCAGTGGACCCGCAACGAATCGCTCAAGGCCCGCTGTGACACCCTCTGGCGCGGCATAGAGTGGAATTGGTACACGCAGGCCACCGACAGCCTCTACTGGCACTGGTCCAAGAACTATGACTTCAAGATGAACCACCGCATCCGCGGCTTTGACGAGACGCTGATTACCTACATACTGGCGGCATCTTCTCCAACCCACCCCATCACCCGGGAGTGCTACGAGGCCTCTTACAAGACCAGCCCGTATTACTATAACGGCAACGAATACTACGGCATCCCGCTCACCATCGGCATGCCTTACGGCGGACCGCTCTTCTTCACCCACTACTCCTTCCTGGGGCTCGACCCCCGGGGCCTGAACGACGGTTATACAGATTATTTTGAGCGCAACCGCAACCAGTGCCTGATTCACCGCGCATACGCCATGGACCACCCGGAGAAGCAGCTGGGAGAGGATTTCTGGGGATTCACCTCCAGCGACGATGTCCTTCTGGGCTATGCCGGCCACTATCCCGGCACGCCTGAAGAGAACGGCACCGTAAGCCCCACCGCAGCGATATCTTCAATAGTCTATACCCCGGAAGAGAGCATGGCCGTAATCCGCCGCCTGCTCAGCGACAAGCGCACCTTTGGCTCTTACGGCTTTTACGATGCGATTAACTATACCCTGCCGGAAGAGCAGCAGGTCCTCAAGCACTATCTTGCAATTGACCAGGGGCCGGAAGCTGTGATGATTGAGAATTACCGCAGCGGCCTGCTCTGGAACCTGTTCGGCAGCTGCCCGGAAATTGCCGCAGGCCTGGAAAAACTCGGATTTTATTATAACAATTAATACCTGTTCTACCTGATGAAAAAATTTATCCTCACAACACTTGTCCTGTTGTCGTTTGCGCTTGGTGCGCAGGCACAATATCAGGTGAAGGGCACAATCTCGGACGATCTGGGGCCGGTTGTCGGCGCCACCGTCATGGAGGCCGGCACATCCAACGGTACTTCCACCGACTTTGACGGCAACTTTTCCCTGAAAGTCTCGGGACCGGAATCCACTGTGGAGGTCAGCTGCATAGGCTACGCCACCCAGACCTTCCCGGCCAAGAGTGTCCCTTCTAGCATCCTTCTCAAAGAGGACGTAAACTTTCTGGAAGAGGTGGTCGTAGTGGGTTACGGCACCCAGAAATCCAAAGACCTCACCGCCCCCATCGTAAATGTCAAGGGTGACGAACTCTCCCGCCAGACAGCCGCCAACCCGATGAGCGCCCTCCAGGGCAAG
>JAGABI010000016.1 GCA_017614715.1 Bacteroidales bacterium
AGAAAGTATACCTTTTTTTAATAATTCGTTTGATAGCGGTAATGCATTTTCTCCTCCAGTAATTCTGTGTAACCAGTAATTCATACAATAAAAAACATATGCTTCCGCAAGCTCCGGGCGGGAATTGTTGGTGCAAAAAAGTGTGGAGCCATTCGTTTATCTGGGAAGAGGCTCTCGCAAAGCCTTGGACAAATAAACAATACCCCACACCCGTTATGGCGATGTGTCAGAAGACACTAAACACCAAACATGGTGATGTGTGCATTGCTTTTCCTTGTCCAAATGAAACTTGCGAGATTCCTTCCCAAGGACAAAAGCGAAACACTTTCATCAATTTATGTCTGCCAGGGGATACGGTAAACCAGAAGCCCTTGACAATAACAAAGATAGTAATAAATCTATCAGGTGCAATCGGTATATCCCCAAATCATGTAGAGGTCTTTTTCGCGGCCACCTGAAAAAACCTATGCCCATCCAGTTGTCTTAATAGAAGCAGAGAGAACCATAAAAAGAAATCCGAGGCGACCCTGGTCATGCCGTGCAGATTACTACCGAGCCACATTGGAGCCGCTGTGCGGTAATTATGGGCGCACAGCGGCCGGATCATGGCCTTATAATCACTTCTACAGCTACTTCACCGCCGCTGCGAAAAACGGGTTGTCGATTTTCCAATCAAAGCCCGGCAAATAAAGCGCAGCAGACTGAATGCTCCGTGTCTGTGGCCGGAGCGAGGTTCAATATAAAATTATCAATCACAACTGATGACCTCATTTCTCATTGATTTCCCAATGACCGCCCTTGTCCTCGCCGATACGAACAATCAAGCCTTTGTCTTTCAACACGGAGATGGCAGTATTTACTGAATTGCGGCTGATTTGAAGTATTTCAGCGGCATGTGTGGCATTTATATACTGCTTCTCAGCAATCATTCTGAGAATTTTCTGTTGAGTTACTGACAAGTTTACAGACAAGTTTTCTGGTAAGTGATTGTCAGAAGGATTGTCAGAAGAATTTGCGGTCTTTCCATTATACAGCACCACGGTGACATTGGCCGCAGTTTCCAAAATCTCAGGCTCCGGGAGGCCGGCTTCCTTCATTACGGAGAAAACGCGGGGAACACCCTCGTTGAGCTCCCGCACGAGCTCCATTTCCGTCAGGACGCGGGAGATGATGGGGTTGCGGGCGAATCGGGTAGTGAAGATGTTGTCAACCGTGACTATGTTCGGCAGTCGGCCGGGACTCTTGATTTCAAGGCGGTCGTCGTATTTGGCGACGAGGATGTAGTCGCCCCGGAGGCCCCATTGTCTGTGACAGACAGCGTTGGTGATGCTCTCGACCCAGGCGAATTCCGGGTATTCCGGATAGGTGTGGAATCTGCCGTCGTGCTCAAGGGTAGTCCGTTCTTCCAGCTGGTCAGAAATGAACCTCTTGACTTCCGGAATGAGCCGCAGCAGCGGAAGGTCAAAACTCCTGTCTTTGACTACATTGAAATCGGCTCCCGTGCGCATAGCCGTGCCGTTCACCTTGATGTAGCGGATGCGGCAGTGCGGGAAGAATCCCCGGACATTCTTGCCAAATAGAAGCACGGCGGCATTGGTGAGTACGTCTTCGTCGTGGCGCTTCACGATGAACTGGCGTGCGCGGAGTACTTGCTCGTTTGTCTGCCGGTCTGCACCTATCTTCTGCCTGTATGCATCGAGCAGTTCTGGGTCGAGATCGTCCATCGTCGCATACTGACATACTTCTTCTTCGTAGTGTGCGACTCCCTTCTCATACTCCAGTTGTCGTATTTCCTCGACGGTGAGTTTCCGGCTTTTGTCACCGATACGGAGGTACACCTCGTCCTTGGTGGTGCGGATGACCTTGTCGACGGAGGGCTTGATGTGCAGCAAAATCAGTCGATCAGGCTTCCCGGCATCGTTGGTGATGTCCACGAACTCGTGGCGGTATTCCGGCATAGGAATGCAGCAATCCTTAGGGAGATTAAGAAAAATGTTGATCTTCTCTTCGCCCTGGGCGTTCACACCTTCTAGTCTGCGTGTCTTGTCGCTGATGCCGATGACAACGGTCCCGCCTTCGGCGTTTGCGTATGCGCTCACGATGTCCGCCAGCTCTGAAGGCTTCTTCTGGGCTGATTTGACATCATAGTATTGGCTTTCCTTTTGGGAGACCATTACCTCAAGCGTGAGGGCGGGAATTATTTGGGATGCAGGTGTCATAGGCGATGATATTTCAACAAAAATAACAAACGTGCTAAAAATCTGCAACGAGCGTACCAGGCATTTTTTCGAGTTTTCATCCGCTTTTTCCTATCTTTGCCATTGTAATCGACCACCCTTTGGCGATGTTTAAGAAGATTGTCTCACTGGTTTTTGCGGTGATGCTGACGGCTGCTGCACCGATGTTCGCGCAGAACAACGTGCAGCGGTATGTGGACAGCATCATGAAGGCGACCCCGCAGCTGAAGAATGCGGCGGTGGCGATTCTGGCGCTGGACGGCCGGGGAAGGACCATTGCGGAGTACAATCCGGACCTGCCGCTGCTATCGGCATCGACAATGAAGACGGTCACTACGGGTGCGGCGCTGATGGCGCTCAGGCCAAATTTCCAGTTTGAGACAAAGATTGCCAGTGCGGGTGAGACTGACCAGGATGGCGTGCTGCACGGGGATGTTTACATCATTGGTGGTGGTGACCCGACTCTGGGCTCTCGATGCAGTTGCGCCAATGACATTAATGCTGTGTTCGGGGAGTGGGCAAATGCCTTGAAGAATGCTGGCATCACTGCCATTGATGGGAAAATTATTGGCGATTCTGGCTTTTTCCCTGGCGAGATGACTCACGACAACTGGTGCTGGGAGGATCTGGGTGCAAACTACGGCAGCGCCCCCTGCGGCCTCTCTTACGGCGAAAATACCTCTTACTTCTATGTGGAGCCCGGCCCTGAAGAGGGCGCCCCGCTGCAGATATCTCCTGTAGGGATGGTTTATTCCGGTATGGATGTCCGCAATGATGCCATAACCGGTGCAATCAAGACAGGCAACAAACTCAACTACTACGCGAGTGACCTCTCTCCTGTGGGGCGTTTTACCGGCACTTACGCGTGCGACCGCAAGGCCGACACCGTTACCGTGGCCAACAGATTCCCTGCGCTGACCTGTGCCGAGGCCTTTGATACATATCTTGCTGCTGACGGGATACCGACAGGCGGCGCCACCACCGGCGCGGCCCCCGATACGGCCCTCTTCCTTACCGGAACCTTCTCCCCGACGCTGCTGGAGATTTGCCGCGAAACTAATTACAAGAGCAACAACTTTTTTGCAGAGACCATATTTATGCACCTGGGGCTTTGCCTCGAAGGTGAAGCCTCTTACGAATCCACCCCGGTGGCTGTGGAGAAGTACATTTCCGATCTGGGGTGCAGCACCACCGGCCTCAAGCAGGACGACGGCAGCGGTTTGAGCCGGCAGAATTATGTGACGCCCAGTTTTTTTTGCAATTTCTACCGAATGATGCAAAAGAGCGATATATTTGCTGCGTACTTCTCTACACTCCCCACCCCGGGATGCGAGGGTACTTTGAAATATGTGCTTCCCAACGAGCCTATGCAGCTCCGCCGGCGCATCCACTGCAAGAGCGGTTCAATGTCGGGGGTACGCTGCTACGCAGGATATGTGGAGACGGCCTCGGGAGACTTGTTGAGTTTTGCCATACTTGTAAACAATTTTGACTGCCCCATGCGCGAGATCAAGCCCAAAGTGGAGGGTTTCCTCAAGCAGCTGGCCTTGTACGACAGATAGATAATAAAACACAGATAAGACATGCTTACATTTTCCAAGAAGGCACTTGCGATGCCCTATTCCCCGATCAGAAAACTCATCCCCCTGAGCGACGAGACCGCAAAGCGCGGCATTAAGATATACCGCTTGAACATGGGTCAGCCCGATCTGGACTCTCCCAAGGTGGCGCTGGATGCAGTCAAGGAGAATAACCTCACCATAATCTCTTACCCCAATTCGCTTGGCGACTTGCAGCTGCGCGAAGGTATGGTGGGCTACTACAAAGGCATCGGCATTGACGTTGAGACCAAGGATATTATCGTGACCCACGGCGGCAGCGAGGCGATCCAGATCTCCATTGAGGCGATTTGCGACCCTGACGATGAAATAATCGTTTTCGAGCCCTTCTACACCAACTATAACACTTTCTCCATCCAGTTCGATGCCAAACTGGTGCCCATCACCACCCATATAGAGGACGGCTTTGCACTCCCACCGATGAGCGAAGTGGAGAAGGTTATAACCCCCAAGACCAAGGCGATACTTATCTGCAACCCCGCCAACCCCACCGGAAAGCTCTATTCCAAGGAAGATGTACTGCAGCTGTGCAGCATTGCCAAAAAGCACGGCCTGTTCATTATAGCCGATGAGGTTTACCGCGAGTTCTGCTACACCGACGAGCCGCACTTCTCTTTTATGCAGGTGCCCGGTATGGACGACAATATCATCCTTATCGACTCTGTGTCAAAGCGCTACAGCATGTGCGGCGCTCGCGTGGGCTTTATCGTATCCCGCAACAAAGAGCTTATGCCGCTCGTGCTCAAGTATGCCCAGGCGCGCCTTTGCTGCAGCAAGTGGGGCCAGATAGCATCGCTGGCTGCGCTCAACACTCCGCAGGAGTACTTTGACGAAGTCAAGAAGGAATATCTCAAGCGCCGCCAGATACTGGTGGATGGCCTCAACAAGATTGAGGGCATAGTATGCCCGATGCCTCTGGGTGCGTTCTATGCTGCTGTGGAGCTGCCTGTAGATGATGCCGAGAAGTTCTGCCGCTGGCTGCTGGAGGAGTTCAACTACGAGGGGCAGACGGTGATGTTCGCCCCGATGGCAGGCTTCTATGTGACTAAGGGACTCGGCAAGAACCAGGCCCGCTTTGCATACGTGCTCAAAGAAGAGGACCTGCGCGCTGCGCTCGTTTGCCTTGAGAAGGCTTTGAAAGAGTATCCTGGCCGAACAATCTAAACCAAAATGAAATACAATCTGCTTGACGAGGCGCTTGTCGGCCGTATTTTTGCCGAGAGCGGGCTCCCGTGTGTGGGTAAAGCCACCATACGTGAAATAAAGAAACTTGCCGACACACTGGAGGCGGCCAGCGGGGTCCACTTTATCCACATGGAGATGGGCAACCCGGGCCTGCCTGCAGTCAAAGTGGGTATTGACGCCCAGATAGAGGCCCTCAAGGCCGGCGTTCCTGCCAATTATCCCGATATCGACGGCATCCCGCCGCTCCGCAAGGAGGCCTCCCGCTTCATCAAGAACTTTATCGACATCGATATAAAACCGGAGAACTGCCTGGCGACAGTCGGTTCCATGCAGGCGGCGTTTGTCTCCTTTATGATAGCCAGCCGCACCAATGCAGAACGAACTACGACTCTCTTCATTGACCCCTGCTTCCCGGTGCACAAGTTCCAGAACAGGGTGCTGGGAATCCCCGTAGAGTCGTTTGACATTTATGACTGGCGTGGCGAGAAACTGCGCGGCAAACTGGAGGAGATTTTCTCCAAGGGTCACATTCACAGCATATTGTATTCCAACCCCAACAACCCTTCATGGGTCTGCCTCACAGAGGAGGAGTTGAAGATAATAGGGGAGACCGCCCGTAAGTATGACGTCATTGTAATAGAGGACCTGGCTTACTTTGGGATGGACTTCCGCAAGGACTACAGCCACCCGGGCGAGCCCCCGTACCAACCTTCGGTAGGTAAATATACCGATGACTATATCCTGCTGATATCCAGCTCAAAGGCATTCAGTTACGCGGGCGAGCGAATCGCTATCCTGGCGCTGAGCGACCATCTCTCCGCACGTCATTATCCCGATTTGAAATGCTTCTACAACACCGACCTGTTCCGAGGGGCGGTGGTTTACGGCGGGTTGCATCCCCTCTCCAGCGGCACCTCGCACTCCGCCCAGTATGGCCTGGCGGCCATATTCAAGGCTGTGAACGACGGTGAGTACAACTTCCGCGACGATGTGATTGAGTACGGACGCAAGGCCCGGCAGATGAAAGACGCCTTTCTGGCGGCAGGCTTTGAAATCACATACGACAAAGATCTGGATGAGGATGTTGCCGACGGATTCTACTTCACCTACGGCTATCCCGGCATGACCGGCGCCGGCCTGCTGGAAGAGATGCTCTACTACGGCATCTCCGCCATCAGCCTGGATACCTGCGGCAGCACCCGCCAGGGTATCCGCGCCTGCACATCACTGATAGCAAAGGAGGATATCCCCGAGCTTGCGCGCAGGTTGCTCCTCTTCCAGAAAGATCATCCCCAGAAGTAATAATACAGGATTAGAAATACTTAGTCTCCGTGCCCTCCAGGGCGGTGAGCAGGTTGTTGGCCATGCGGCTGGCCCCGAACCGGAACAGGCCGGGGTTGAGCCATTCGCTGCCCAGCACTGTGTCAACAATCCCGTAATAAAGCGAGGCATCCTCTGCGCTGGAGATACCTCCGGCGGGCTTGAAACCTATCTTTTTGCCGGTTGCATCAAAATATGCCTTGATGCATTCGCACATAACGTACGCTGCTTCAGGGGTTGCACTTACGCCAATCTTGCCGGTTGAGGTCTTTATGAAATCGGCACCGGACTCGATGGCCAGGAAAGAGGCGATGGCAATATCCTCGTAGCTGTCAAGTGCTCCGGTCTCCAGAATCACTTTAAGGTGGACATTGGGGTTAACCGACACAATTGCCTGTTTGATGTCATAAATCTCCTTGGCGGTATCATCGAAACGGCCATCGCGGAAAGAGTTGTGAGCCAGTACTATATCAATCTCGTCAGCACCGTCTTTAACGGCTGCCACACATTCTGCTATCTTGACGCTGGCAAATGTCTGCGATGCGGGGAATCCGCCGCCAACGGCCGTGATGTGGATGTCTCGGCTGTAGCGGGCATCCGCCACGCTCTTTGCCAGGTTGGGATATACGCATATCGATGCCGGCTTGGGATATTGAGGAAAGGTGTCTTTGAAGGTGTTCACCTTCTCTGTCATGGCTGCAATCTTGGTGGGGGTGTCGCTCACAGTGAGAGATGTGAGGTCAATCATCCCCAGAGCCTTGCACCACACCTCCTTGTTCTGCCACTTGGCCGCCTTTTGTTTTACAGCTGCCACCTTGGCGTCAATATCGACGGGCCGGTAAGAGTACTTTTCAAGAAAGTCCATATACTAATAGAAGTTTGTTGTCGTAGTATCTACATTGCGGGAATCGGCTTCGATGCGCTTCAGAATGGTTTTCTGCCGCTTGCGAAGAATCTTCTCTGTCATATCCAGAATCTTGGCCATGTCGCGGGAGTTCTCCAGATAATAATCCACAGATGCAAAATATTCATCTGCCGTGTAGCCGTAGTGCCGCAGCACAGGTTTATAAACCGCTGTGGTGTCTGTGAATTTGCGCATCGTGCGGTCGGCGCCCAGATACTGGTCCATCAAGAAAAAATCGGCGTTTATGGATGCCATCTTCTTCTTTGGGATTATCCCCTTTGGGGTGCAGGCTGTAACCAATGCCAGAAAACAGCACAAAAATATGGTCGCGTTTTTTTTCATAAAAGCAAATGTAGCTATCTTTGTTGCAATAAACAAAGCGATATGCCATTAAAAGTTCTTGTTTTGGGCAGCGGCGGCCGTGAGCACGCCATAGCCTGGAAGATTTCTCAGAGTGAAAACCTTGAAAGATTGTTTTGCCTGCCCGGCAACCCCGGCACAGGTGCGATAGCCACCAATATTGCAGCTTCTGCAGGTGATTTTGATGCAGTTGCGGCAGCTGTGGCGGATAACGATATCGATATGGTGGTGGTAGGACCTGAAAACCCTCTGGTTGCGGGTATTACAGACTTTCTTAAGAGCCGCTTCCCCGGTTTGATGGTGATAGGTCCCGGGGCAGAAGGGGCACGTTTGGAGGGGAGCAAAGAGTTCGCCAAGGATTTTATGTCCCGGCACGGAATCCCCACAGCGGCTTACCGCTCGTTCACTAAGGCCACTGTGGCCGATGCCAAGGCTTTCCTCAAAACCTTGCAGCCACCCTATGTGCTTAAGGCAGACGGCCTTGCAGCCGGTAAAGGAGTTGTGATACCAGACAATCTGGAGGATGCATATAAAGAGTTGGACGAGATGTTCTCCGGCAAATTTGGCGAGGCCTCCAGCAAAGTGGTTATTGAGCAGTTCCTCAAAGGTATAGAGGTCTCTGTGTTTGTGCTAACCGACGGCCGTGACTATCTTATCCTCCCCGAAGCTAAGGACTATAAGCGCATCGGCGATGCCGATACCGGTCTCAACACCGGCGGAATGGGGGCTGTATCACCCGTTCCGTTCGCCGGCAAAGAGTTCATGGCAAAGGTAGAAGAGCGCATAGTAAAACCCACCATTGCCGGTCTTGCGGCCGATGGGATAGAGTATAAAGGCTTTATATTCATCGGTTTAATGAATTGCGGCGGGGATCCGTACGTGATTGAATACAACGTGAGGATGGGTGACCCTGAGACAGAATCGGTTATGACACGCATCTCCAGCGACCTTTTGGGTCACCTTGAAGCGGCGGCAAAGGGGCACCTTGCATCAGAGAAGTTGCAGGTCAGCGACCAGGCTGCCGTAACGGTGGTGGTTGTGTCGGGTGGCTATCCCGGTCACTATGCATCGGGCTATCCCATCAGCGGTATTGAAGCAGCTTCCCAAAAGGTGAATGTCTTCCACATGGGCACCAAACTTTCTGATGGCAAGGTGGTCAGCAGCGGCGGCCGCGTGCTTGCAGTAACCGCCAACGGCGCCGATATGAAGGATGCGGCGGCCAGGGCATACGAAGCTGTAGCCAAGGTAGATTTCAACGGCTGTTACCATCGCAGCGACATCTCAAAAGACCTCGAAAAATATCTGTAGTTACTTGTGAAAAGGAGGTTTGACATACGCCGATACACCAGTGTGGCGGTTGTCGTCACGCTTGTGATGTATCTGCTGTCTACCTTTGTGTTCAGCAGGGGGGAGATATCTTTTGCCACCGTAGCCATCGGGTTGCTGCTCTTTGCTGCCAATGCAGCGGTGGTTTATGTGACGGCGGATTTCTTCTCGCTCGGTATCAATCACATAGCTCCGCTGGTATTCGCAATCCTGGCACTCAGTTTCCCGGCGGTGGCACTATACGACCCCTCATATCTCTGCACCGTGCCGCTCAATGCCGCCTTCTATATCTGCGTGCGTTTTTACGGCGGGGACGCCAACAACGATATGGCCTTTCTGTACAGTGTGCTGCTGGGGGTGGCCTCGCTCATGTTCCCTCCTCTGCTTTGGGTGGCGGTGTTCATGCTGATTATGAACTTCTGGATGGCGGGCGACAAACTCCGGTTCATAGTGATATCTATTGTCGGTTTCCTGCTCCCTCTGGTGGTGGCTCTCTCTGCAGTGTATGTATCGGGTGACATCCGGACCCTGATGCCTGCAATGTCGGAATATCTGAGAGATATTGTGATGCCATATCCCGGTCTGGCCGCATCTTCCGCGGCGCGGGTCATCAAGATATTGATATTGCTGGTTTGCTTCGCGGTTGCATTGGTGGCCTTTTTCCGCCGCAATGCAGAGTACAGCGTGTCGCACTCACATGCCATGATACTGGTGTATTCATACAGCGCCCTCATCACCCTCATCGTGCTGGTTTTCTCTTATAACAATCTCACGATGAACACGATACTGATAATGGTGCCGGTGTCGGTGGTGCTTTATGATTATCTGGTGTGGGGGGCGTCGGACAAGGCCTGCCGCATAGCGTTAGCATTCACTGCGCTCGCAGTCGTTCTGGAATACGCATTCTTCGGGGTCAAGTAGTTCAGTGCGTGCGCAATCGTGCAGGTATTTTTCCCTTGCAAAAAGCAGATAGCTCTTCCATAGGGAAGGGTAGAGGCTGGCAGTCTGTTCCGGGAATCTCTGTGCAAGAAACACAATCTCCTCCTCGTTAAAGGGTTGCATCTGGGCAGCATACCAGAAGCGTGCCCCGGAGTGTGTCAGGCCGGCAGGCTCCGGCATAACCCGCTTTGTGAGGGCGGTGAACCGGGTGCGTTCCACGGTGCCGGTGCGCATGTTTACCCCACATTGGTCAAGTTTGTCAAAAAGCTTATCGGGATCCATCCTGACTCCGAGCCGGTAAAGATTCTCAAGCGACAGCCTCAGCACGTCGCTCAACTCCTCCAGATTAATCCCATAGCGCTCTTTGTAATAGACGGCCGAGCCGTCCTGCTGCCTGTTTTTCATGGCGATGTCAAATGAACTCCGCCACAAATATAATAAAAAAGCCGCACTCGCCCGGAACAGGGCTGTGCGGCTTTTTTATTGCGGCCAGGACTAGAGTTCGTCGAAATCTACATCCGAGAACTTTCCACTGCCCTGATTTTCATCCGATTCAGGGTTGTTACGGTCGCTGTAAGGGCGAGCCTCGGTAACGGGGCAACGCTCTTTGATATAATCGATAACCTCCTGCAAACCCTCCGAGAATTTTTCAAAATCTTCTTTGTAAAGGAAAATTTTATGTTTGTCGTAAACATATTTCCCATCCCTTTCGATTTTGCGCTTGCTCTCTGTGATGGTGAGGTAGTAATCGTTGCCCTTAGTGGCCTTTACATCAAAAAAGTAGGTACGTTTACCCGCTCTCACCGGCTTTGAATAGACGTCATCGCTGCTGCGCTCCTGACTCTTTGCATTTTCGTAATCTTCAAAATACATAGCGATCTTTTTTAAATTTCTCTTAACAAAGGTAATTTATTTATACATAAAACCTATATTTGTGCAAAATATTTCTCCTTTTATGCTCAATCGACGGTTAATCCGCATCAAGGTATTTAAAGTTCTATATGCAGCTGAAACCTCGCAATCGGTGGATCTCTCCGCTGTAGAGAAAGAGTTGTTGCTCTCCTGTTCCAAGACACTGGATTTATATTACTTCCTGCTGAATATCGCTCCCGCCCTCAAGCGTCTGGCATTGCAGAAAATAGAGGCGGGTCGCAACAAGTTCCGTCCGAGTGAAAGCGAGTTGAACGCCAGCACCCGGTTTGTGGATAACCGTTTTATCGCGATGCTTGAAGAGGACCCCCATTTTACCGAGACCTGCTCCAAGAAGGGCCTGGGATGGGAAGAATACGACGTGTTTATCAAGCAGTTATATGCATCGGTGGTGGCTTCTGACTATTACCGCGAGTATATGGAGGCGCCGGATTGCTCCCTAGAAGATGACTGCAGGTTTGTAAGCAGCATCTTTGAGCAGGAGCTGGAAGATAACGAGATGCTCTGGGACATCCTTGAAGAGACCTCGGTTTACTGGGCAGACGATTTGGGCTACGACTTGAATGTGATAATCAAGGATATAGCACAGGTCGCAAAAGGTGGGCACCTGCCCAGGCACAATGTCTTTCTAAAGGATGATGACAGGGAGTTTGCAATAAAACTGCTCGATACCTCCGCAGTCAACTATGACAAGTATGTCACCCGCCTGCAGCAGCACGTCCCCAACTGGGACCCCGCCCGCATAGTGAGGGTGGATGCCTGCCTTGTTGTGATTGGCCTCACAGAGGCGGTTACCTTCCCCACTATACCGGTAAAGGTTACCATAAACGAGTATGTGGACATATCCAAATTCTACAGCACGCCCAACAGCCATGTTTTTGTAAACGGGGTGCTGGATGTGATAATCAAAAAGATGATGGAGACCGGCGAGGTGGTAAAGGAGGGGCGCGGTCTCTATGACGGTTCAACCAGATAATCCAAATTTTTAAAAACATAAGTTATGAGATTTTTGACATTCATATTGCAAGACAGCGCTCCCGCACAGCAGGGTGCCGGTTCCTGGTCCTTCCTCATCATGATTGTGCTGATGTTCCTGATCATGTGGCTCTTTATGATCCGTCCCCAGCAGAAGAAACAGAAGGAGATGGACAAGTTCCGCAACGAACTTAAGAAGGGAGACAAGGTTGTCACCGTGGGTGGCATCTACGGCACCGTTAAGGAAATCCGGGACAAGACTGTGGATATAGAAATCAGCAAGGACGTCGCCATCCGTGTGGATAAGGCTTCGCTGGTCAAAGACTTCAGCGACGCCCAGCAATAAAGGATGGAAGGCAGTCCCAAGGTTTTGAGAAGGCTGGGGAACGACTGGGTGGCATTGCTCATCTCGCTTTTCCTGGCTTTTTCAGTATGGTTTGTTCACGGCATGTCCCTCAAATATATGGTCCCGATGAAGTTCAACGTGACCATAGTTACGGACTTGGAGGGTTATGCGGGGGAATCTGTGAACGACGATGTGCTGGTAATCCGTTCCACCGGCACCGGATTCTCCATTGTGGGGCTGCGCCGTTCTGCCAATGTAGCACGCAACATCAAATTGAATGTACCCGGCGAGAAACTCCACCGCGTCGCGGATGAAGGTGACTTGTTCGAGGTCTATACCCGCGACCTGACGGAGGAGCTCTATCAGGCCCTGGGGTCTTCTGTTACCATCAATTCATTTGATACAGAAAAGCTTCAGTTCCGCCTTACCCAGCGCATACACAAGAAGGTGCCGGTGGTTCTCAACAGCGACATCGACTGCAAGAGCCAGTATATGGTAGCCCCCGACATTGAGCTCAAGCCCGATTCTGTAGCGGTTTACGGCGATGTCTCCATACTTGAGGGGATAACCCATGCAGAAACAGAAAAGGTCTCTTTCTACAATGCGGCATCCCCGCTGGACGGGAAGGTTCGCATCAAGCCGCTCCGGGGTACAGAATTGTCGGCCAGCACAGTAGAGTACCATATTGATGTGGTGCGCTATGTGGAACTCACCGCAGAGGTCAGTTTTACCCCCATCGGAGTTCCGGCCGGGGTAAATATGGTGATGATCCCCGCCTCGGGGACTGTCCGCTACCGGGTGCCTTATGCTCTGGCCGGGAGCGTTGACACCCAGCCGGTATTCGGGGTTTACTACAGCGATTTCATCGCCTCCCGTTCCGGAGTTGTGGTTCCAAAGCTTTATAGCGCCCCCTCCAGCATGATCTCTTACGAACTGGAGCCGGCATCTGTTGAGTGCGTCGTCATAGAACTTTAATGGTCATAGGACTGTAATGAAAAAGACCATAATAGCCTGCACTGGCGGTATCGGCAGCGGTAAAAGTGCAATAGTGGAGGCTTTTGCCGCCCTTGGCATACCTGCGTACGATTGCGACAGCCGCACCAAGGCTCTCTATCGCACCGATGCGGCTCTGGCCGGGCGCATTGTGCAGCTGATGGGCAGCGACATTCTTGATGCCGACGGCCACCTGGATACAAGGCGGATGGCGGCCAGAGTCTTTTCCGATGCGGCCCTGCTGGAGAGTCTGGAGGCGATAGTGCATCCGGCGGTGGCAGAGGACTTCCGGAGGTGGGCCCTGGAGCAGGAGTCTGATATCGTGATAATGGAGTCGGCCATTTTGCAACAGAAGCCTTTTTTTGATAAATTTGCAGACCTAATAATTACGGTATCGGCTCCGGAAGAGGTTCGCATTCAGCGGGTTATGATTCGTGATGGCGTCAGCCGGGAACAGGCGGAACGCCGCCTTGCAAACCAATGGACCGACGAGCAGCGTGCCGCAAAGGCAGATTTGGTACTAAAAACTGATGACTGTGCCGCCTCGCTGCCCAAAATTTTGGAATTGATAGACAAACTGAGAAATAAATAACACACTATGGCAATTGATTTAAAAAAGGTTCTTTCAATCTCGGGTCAGCCCGGATTATTCAACTATATCGCTCCCGCCCGCAACGGCTTTATCGTAGAGGCAATGGCCACCAAACAGCGCAGCAGCGTCCCTACCAGCGCCAAGATCACTACCCTGGCCGATGTCTCCATCTACACCGACGATGAGGAGGCTCCCCTGAAAAAGGTGCTCGAGAGTATGCGCGACGCCCTGGAGGGCAAGGCTGCGATGAGCAGCAAGTCCAACCCGGAGGATATCAAGAAGTTCTTCGCAGAGGTTCTCCCCGGTTACGACCGCGACCGCTTCTATGTATCTCACATGAAAAAGGTTCTCGACTGGTACAACTGCCTGGCAAATTTTGGCAGCCTTGACTTTATCGAGGAAGAGGAGGAGAAGAAAGAAGAACCTGCAGAGTAGGTCTTGAAGGTACAACTCATCACTCTAGGCTGTTCCAAGAACAGGGTAGATTCGGAGCATTTGCTATATCAGATTGCCGCTGCCGGTATCGATATCTGCCCCGAAGACGCCCCTTTTGACTCGGGTGAGGCCGATGTGGTGATTCTGAATACCTGCGGCTTTATTGCCGACGCCAAGGAGGAGTCGGTGGAGGCCATAATGAGGGCGGTGAAGGCCAAGCTGGATGGCTTTGTTAAGCGCATTTATGTGTTTGGCTGCCTCTCCGGCCGCTATCACGACGAACTTGTGGCGGAGATTCCCGAGGTGGATGGCTTCTTTGGGCCGGACGACCGCAGTGCGCTGCTTTCGGCACTGGGGATTAAATACTCCCCGCTGCTGGACATCCGCCGCCATCTTACCACCCCGCCGCACTACGCATACCTCAAGATTTCAGAGGGTTGCGACCGCGCTTGTGCCTACTGCGCCATCCCCGGCATCCGGGGGCGCCACGTCTCCGTGGATATGGAACAGCTTGTGGACGAGGCCTCTGCCCTGGCAGATAAGGGGGTGCGCGAACTTCTGGTTATCGCCCAGGACACCACTTACTACGGGCTGGACCTCTATCGCAAGCGTATGATAGCGCCGCTCCTGGACCGCCTTTCGCAGATTAAAGGAATAGAGTGGATACGGCTGCACTACAGCTATCCCGAGGCTTTCCCGGAGGATTTGCTGGACGTTATGGCGGCGAACGATAAGATCTGCAAGTATATAGATATTCCCCTGCAGCATTGCGACGCTAAGGTGCTGGGGATGATGCGCCGCCCTTCTGACGAGCGGCAGATGCGTGCCCTGGTGGAGAAGTTCCGCACGAGGGTTCCGGGCGTTGCCATCCGCACCACAATGATTGTGGGCCATCCGGGAGAAGGGGAGCGTGAGTTCAAACGTCTGCTGAAGTTTGTGGAAGATATGCGTTTTGAGCGGCTGGGGGCTTTCACCTACAGCGAAGAGGAAGGTACCTACGGTGCCCTAAACTATAAAGACAGCGTGCCGCAACGCATCAAACGGGAGCGTTATGAGCGTCTGATGGAGCTGCAGAGCGGCTTATCCCTCAACTACAATCTCTCCCGCGTGGGGTCGCCGGAGCGCGTCATAGTAGATTCTTATGAAGACGGTAATCTTCTCTGCCGCACCCAGAAAGAGTCGCCAGAGGTGGATGGGCAGGTGCTCGTGCCCGTGTCTGCCGCCCCGGCATCGTTAATTGGTAATTTTATAAATGTAAAAATAACCGGCGCGGATTATTACGATCTTAACGCCGTACTAATTTGATTCAACTATGTTATTATCAGGACAAACAGCTTTGATTACAGGCGCAGCCCGCGGAATAGGCAAGGCTATCGCCCTCAAATTCGCCGCAGAAGGTGCCAACATCGCCTTCTGTGATATAGTTATCGATGAAAACGCACTTGCCACAAAGGCAGAGCTGGAGGCTCTGGGTGTGAAGGTGCTGGCAATGCAGGGCGACGTCTCCAGTTTTGACTCTGCAGCCGCCATTGTGAAGCAGACGGTAGAGACCTTTGGCGGCATCGACATCCTTGTGAACAACGCCGGCATCACCCGCGACGGCCTGCTTATCCGCATGGACGAGAAGGCTTGGGACGACGTACTGCGGATAAACCTCAAGAGCGTCTATAACTACTGTCATGCTGCAGTGCCCGTGATGATGAAGGTCCGCAAGGGGTGCATAATCAATGTCAGCTCCGTGGCAGGCCTGCACGGCAACGCCGGCCAGTGCAACTACTCCGCATCCAAGGGGGCTATTGTGGCATTTACCCGCACCCTGGCCAAGGAGATAGGCCCTCGCAACATCCGCGTGAACGCCATCGCGCCCGGCTTCATTATCACCGACATGACGGCCAAAATGCCGGAAGAGGTGCGCAAGCAGTGGGAGGCAAGCATCCCCCTGCGTCGCGGCGGCACCCCGGAAGAGATTGCAAAGGTGTGCTGTTTCCTTGCCAGCGATCTGGCATCGTATGTCTCCGGTCAGGTAATCACCATAGACGGCGGCATGATTGCGTAGGCTTCGTGCCCCGGAATATGCCATTTTGTCGCAATTGCGGCATTGGCAAACTATTTGCCTTCTGATAAAGCCTAAAAAAGGTTAATATCATGAAAAACAATAAGAAGAAACACGACATTAAAATGGATGAGACCCCCAAGGTTCAGCCCGGGGAACAGCAGGCAGCAAATGAGCCTGAAGCCGCTGCACAGCAGCAGGAGGCTCAGGAAAGTGGTGCGGATGAGGCTGTGAAGCAGGCAGAGGAGCGCGCTGCAGCTGCAGAGGACAAGTACCTGCGCCTGGCAGCGGAATTTGACAACTACCGCCGCCGCACCGCCAAGGAGAAACTGGATCTGGTAAAGAGCGCCGGCGAGGATATCCTCAAAGGGATTCTTCCCGTGCTTGACGATTGTGAAAGGGCCATCGAGCAACTTGAAAAAACCGAGGCAAGTACCTTTGAAAAGGAGGGGACTGCTCTGATATATAACAAGTTGAAATCGTACCTGAAGAGTTGCGGATTGGAAGAGATTGAGGTGAAGGGCAAAGAGTTCGACACCGATACCGCTGAGGCAGTGGCTCAGATTCCGGCTCCGGAACCCGACCTGAAGGGCAAGGTGGTGGATGTCGTGCAGAAGGGTTATGCCCTGGGCGGCAAGGTCATCCGGTTTGCCAAGGTCGTGATAGGGCTTTAGGAGGGCTTGACTATGGCAGAAAAAAGAGATTACTATGAGGTGTTGGGCGTGGAGCGCAACGCCACGGAAGAGGAGATAAAGAAGGCCTATCGCAAGAAGGCCATCCAGTACCACCCCGACAAGAACCCCGGCGACAAGGATGCCGAGGAGAAGTTCAAGGAGGCGGCTGAGGCTTATGATGTCCTGGGCAATGCAGAGAAGCGTGCCCGTTACGACCGCTACGGCCATGCCGGCGTAAACGGTGCCGCTGGTGGCGGTGCGGGTGGATTCTCCATGGAGGATATCTTCTCGCAGTTCGGAGACATCTTTGGCGATGCCTTTGGCGGCGCATTCTCCGGCTTCGGTTTTGGCGGTGGGCGATCATCTGCCCGTCGCGTGCCCCGCGGCAGCGACATTCGTATCCGTGTAAAACTCCCGCTCAAGGATATCGTTCACGGTGTTGAAAAAACCGTGAAAATCAACAAGATGGTGCAGTGCCCCGACTGCCACGGGCGCGGCGCTGCAAGCGAAGCCGATATCAAAACCTGTCCCGATTGTAACGGCACCGGCATGGTGACCCGCGTGCAGAAGACCATCCTGGGCGCCATGCAGACCACCTCTCCCTGCCCGCGATGCGGCGGTGAGGGGAAGATTATAACCAACCCTTGCCGCAAGTGCAGCGGCAGCGGCCTCGTTAAAAAGGCGGAGGAGATCACCTTCAAGATCCCTGCAGGCGTGGCGGAGGGTATGCAACTCACAATCCAGGGCAAGGGCAACGCTGCCAAATCCGGCGGCGTGAACGGCAACCTGCTGGTTGTGATAGAGGAGGAGCGCGATCCCGAGCTGGAGCGCGACGGCAACGATCTGATTTACTCGCTGTTCATCTCTGTGGCCGACGCTATAAATGGCTGCGAGGCGCAGATACCGTCGGTGGACGGAATGCTCAAGATAAAGATAGAGCCCGGCACACAGCCCGGCAAGACCTTGCGCTTGCGCGGCAAAGGTGTACCCGACGTAAACGGCTATGGCACTGGCGATTTGCTGGTAATGGTTCAGGTCTGGATTCCCAAGAAGGTCTCCAAGGAAGAGCGCGCCATGGTTGAGAAGCTTGGCCAGAGCGAGAACTTCAAGGCAAAACCCACCCAGGATGAGAAGAGTTTCTTCAACCGCATCCGCAATATGTTCAAATAGAGTATGAAGCGACTGCTCTCAATCTTGTCGCTGATGTGTCTCTGCGTTGTTTCCTCAGCGCAGAAGTATGGCTATGGCTGGCCAATGGATCTGCAGCCGGCCTCCCTTTCCAGCACATACGGAGAACTCCGCCGCAATCACTTCCACGCCGGTCTGGACTGGCGCACCGGGGGGCATTCCGGGGTTCCCTTGCACGCCATCAAAGAGGGGTATGTATGCCGCGTATCGGTATCTCCAACCGGCTATGGCAACGCTGTTTATATCCAGCATCCCGACGGAACCATGTCGGTTTACGGCCACATGGAGCGCTTTCGCAGCGATATCGCCGATGCGGTGAAAGAGGAGCAGTACCGCCAGAAGCGATACAAGGTTGTTTTCGAGCCGGAACCGTCACGTTTCCCGCTGGATAAGGGGGAGGTTTTCGGCTGGTCGGGCAACACCGGATCTTCCGGAGGCCCCCACCTGCACATGGAGATCCGCAAGGACGGCGACAATCTCCCGGTGAATTATCTCGCAGACGGCACTTATACAATCAAGGATACCAAGCCTCCGGTAATCAGCAGGGTGGGGTTCTATGCTTTTGAGGACTCATCTGCGATTCCCATGGTACGCCGGCTGAGCATTGTCTCCTCTCCGGAAAAGTATAAGGGGACGGTGCCGGTCAGCGGTAAGTTCTATGTGGCAATAGACGCCACCGACCGTATGGACGACGCCACCGGCAAGATGGCGGTAGAGAGTTACCGTGTCTACCTAGATTCTGAGAAGGTGTTCGACTTCAAGGTGGGTGACGTTCCCTACAGCGAGGGGCGCTACTACGCATGCCTGGTTCAGCAGGGAGAGAGCGGGCACGACCTTCTAAAGACGTGGTGCCCGCCCAACAACGGCCTCCTCTATAAGATAGATGCCGTGGACGACGGCATCATTACCCTTGAAGATGATGCAGTGCACGCACTCAAGATTGTTGTGGCGGACTGTTTCGGGAATGCCAGCAGTTGCTCTTTCCAGGTGAAGCGGGACGCCTCGTTGCGGGTTTACGAACCCTCTGACACGGTCGGCAAGGTGGCGGCGCTCTGGTATGCCCCTACTATATATTCTCAGGGCGGGATGACAATGATGATTGAGCCTGCGTCGCTGAATGCATCGGCTTACATAGCTTGCGAAAAAGTGGCCAAGCCCTCTCCCGCAACTGAACGTTATTCCGATACCTGGCGCATAGGAGATGAAGATATGCACCTGCAGAAGCGTTTACGGCTGCGTTTGGATACATCCTTGGTGCCGGACGATTTAAAAGACAAGGCATACATAGCCGGCGTCGATAAGAAGGGCGGACTTTATTATGCGGGCAACACCGCCGTAGATGGCGGATTGCAGACTTCCTGCCGGTTCGGGACATATTTCGTCGCGGTGGATAACTCCGCACCGATTCTGTCGCCAAGGGTGCAGGACGGCGCCTCGCTCCCTGCCAGCGGCCGCTTCTCCATTGAGGCGGCGGATTCTGGCTCCGGGGTGGACCAGTTTGATGTCCAGATGGACGGGGAGTGGATCCTGTCGCAATATGTGGGCGGCCGTATCCAGGTCTATCCGGACGAGAGGCATCGCACCGGAGGGCGTCATACGGTATATGTATCTGCCACGGACTATTGCGGCAATTCCTCCTCGGTGGAGTTTAAGGTAATCTATTAGCTGCAAAAATTTTGCGTTCAGATTTGGCGTAATAAAAATTATTTCTATCTTTGCAGTCCCAAAATAGAGCAACCTCTTGTGAGAATGGCTTTCAAGCCGCAATGTTGCAATAAATTAAGAAGAAATGGATTTACTTAAAGTAGCACAGGACGCATTGGCACAGGAGCCTAAGGAGTTCCCCAACTTCAAGGCAGGTGACACCGTAACCGTTACCTACATCATCAAAGAGGAGAACAAGGAGCGTCAGCAGAAATTCCGTGGCGTAGTCATTCAGCGTCGCGGTGCAGGTATGACTCAGACTTTCACTGTCCGCAAAATATCCAATGGCGTAGGCGTAGAGAGGATTTTCCCGCTCGCATCTCCGTTCATTGACTCTATAGAGGTTAACAAGGTTGGTAAAGTACGTCGCGCGCGCATATTCTACCTCCGTAACCTCACCGGCAAGAAAGCCCGCATCAAAGAGAAAAAGTACAACGCTCCTGCAAAAGATGCAGAGTAGAATTGTGCTTTTAACAACGGCCGCGTAGCTCAACTGAATAGAGCACTTGACTACGGATCAAGAGGTTTTGGGTTTGAACCCCAACGTGGTCACACGGAAAAAAGTCGCTTAACGGCGACTTTTTTTGTGTGACCACGTACCTACGTTTGCCCCATCCCC
>JAGABI010000017.1 GCA_017614715.1 Bacteroidales bacterium
AAAAGCGCATCCAGCGGGGAAAGCTTGCTTTCCTAAGCGAAGATGCGCTTTTGTTGTGATGGCCCCCCGCCAGGGGGGCGGGATGTGCGAACGATAGTGAGCAAATCCGTCAGGTTGGCCCCCCGCCAGGGGGGCGGGATGTGCGAGCTCTATATTGTTTATTTTGTGAGCTCGCTCAGCTTCTGGTAGAGGGCGTCGAACCCTTCATAAAGGTTCTTATTGACCTCTTTGAAATATGCTTTAGTGCCCTCAGCAGGGTAATCGTTGACCTTGCAGAAGGTGGTGTCTGCCAGAACAAGCGCCTGGTTAACCAAATCCTTAACCTGCTCGTCTTTCTTACCTCCGCTGTATTCGCTGAAAGTAAGGCAGTCGCACAAAAATTCGTTGGTTACGAATTCGATGTCTTTCTTGATGGTTCTAAGATTCATAGTAAAATGCATCTAAATGTTTTAGCGGTCACAAAATTAATAATAATTACCACACTTTAAAAGGTTGTTTAAAAATACCACCCGTTGGTAATGATGCTCCAGGCGGCTTTTTCTTTATCGACGCCTCCGAGGATGCGGCGGGCGGCGACTATGTTGGAGCAGCCGCTGTAGTAGTTGGCGCGGCCGGGGATGATGGAGGCGGTGTGTACTTTGCCGGCGGCGCTGTGGATTATCTGGCCGTCGCCGATGTAGATGGCGATATGATAGATTCGCATCGTGCCGTCGTCGCGGGGGCGGCCAAAGAAGAGGAGGTCGCCCGGCTGCAGCAAGTCCCACCCACCGGAGATATCAACCTCGTCGCCGCTGCGCGCCTGTTGTGAGGCGTTGCGGGGCAGGAGAATCCCGCAGTCCATATAAACCCTTTGCGAGAGGCCGCTGCAATCCACTCCTTTGATGCTGGAGCCGCCCCATAGATAGGGGATGCCCATATACAGCTTGGCATCGGCAACTATGTCGGCACCGGCAGGATGCTGTCTTTCAAAGTATTCGCGGCAGTCTGCCACATCGCGCGCTGCAACGTAAGCCTCGACTCCGTCGGGCATCCTGACCTGATACCAGTTCCCTTTGCGGGAAAGCTTTTGAATGATGCAACCCCGCACCGCGTCGCGCACAATTTCGCTGCCCGCTTTGGGCTGTGAAAGGAGAGGGGTATAGTGAGCCGTGACAATCAGTCGGGGCGCTGCTTTCCAGGCAATTGCCCCGTTGCTGTCGGTTATCTGCAGGCTCTTCTCGTTGACCCAGGCGATATACCCTTCAGGGGTGGATATCATTGCCCATCCGTCTTTCTGCTCAATAATCCAGCATATCGAGCCCATGAGCATCTGGGTGCCCATTTCGGCCTCGTATTTGGGCTCTTCCCGTATGTTCATCACAGAAACGGCACAGATGCCAAAGTCGTCGCCGTCCCTGCCGTCCCCAAGCGAGCGGGGCATCGGCATGGTGCGGGCAAGGTCACCGGAAGTGACGGCGTATTTCTGGGAGCAGCCTGCCAGGGCAATAACGGCAGCAACTATAAGCAGATACTTCTTGACGTCCATAAGCGGGATATTTTCTGCTAATTTAAATAATTCTAAATTTGTATGACCAAACTTTGTACAAGATGAAAAGACTCTTAATGGCGGCGGCGCTGCTTGCCGGATGCATTGTTGCAAATGCCCAAACCCGCTGGACGATTGACCCTGCGACCAATACTATTGTGATGGATGCTGCGACAAACACCCCTCACCACGACCATATCGAGATGAGCGGCCAGCGCGCAGCGATTGTGTATTATTGGGGGATTGACGATTCCGGGAGCTATTATTGCGAATACCACCACGTCTTCCCGCTGCTGAGGATGATTCCAAACAATACACACGCATTTTTCCCCTATCGCCACACCACAAACGTGGCGCAACTGATCAAGGCCGACGGCAAGGTGCCGGCCTTCAAGGCAGAAAGTGTTGAGATAGACGGCACCCTTAAGGTGGTGGAGAGCGACGGCACGCTGGAGATGACCCGCATAGATTTCCCCGCCCGGGAGAAGCAGGCCACATTTGAGATAGTCACCATAAAGAACAACTCCGACAAACCCGTGAATCTGGATGTGCCGGATTACAAGTTCAAATGGGAGAGTGACCCGGAGCGGGGTGTGAAAGGGAGCTATGTGATGGATATAGAGCTGACGGGCGGCGGTGCTGCCCCCCTGGCGGCCGGTGACACCCGCACTTTTGCGCTGGTAATGCAGGCCTACGAGAAGAACGAGGCCGATGTGAAGCGTATGGATCCGCAGGCGATAGATGTGCAGGCGGAGTATGCCGCCCGTCTGGATTTATTCCGCCATTTGAGTGATAACCTGGTGCTGGAAACCCCAGACGATGTGATAAATACCGAATTCAGGTATGCCAAGCTGCGCGCCAGCGAAAGCATAATCGCCACCAAAGGCGGACTGATGCACGCCCCTGGCGGAGAGTCTTATTACGCCGCCCTCTGGTGCAACGACCAGTGCGAGTATGTGAATCCGTTTTTCCCTTTTACCGGATATGAAACCGGCGTGAAATCGGCTTATGACTGCTATATGCAGTACTCCCGCTTTATGAACGATGCTTATGAACCCATTCCGAGCTCGATTATTGCTGAGGGAGACGATATCTGGAACGGTGCGGGCGACCGTGGCGACGCCGCAATGACCGCCTACGGCGCCTCCCGCTATTGTCTGGAGTGTGCCGACAAGAAAACAGCGGAGGATATCTGGCCGCTGATAGAGTGGTGTCTGGAGTACTGCCGGCTTAATCTGAACGAGGAGGGGGTTGTCCTCTCCGACCACGACGAACTTGAAGGGCGCTTTGAAGACGGTGATGCCAACCTTTGCACCTCGACCCTCTATTACGACGCGCTCATCAGTGCATCGTACCTGGCAAAGGAGTTGGGCAAAGGGTGCAAAGTGGTGCGCAACTACCGCCGCCAGGCAAAGCAGATGCGCCGCAACATCTGCAACTTTTTTGAATCGACGGTGGACGGGTATGAAACCTACCGGTATTATGAGGGCAACGATACTCTCCGTTCCTGGATTTGCATGCCGCTGGTAGTGGGCATATTTGACCGTGCAGATGCCACCCTGGATGCTCTGTTCGAGAGTCCGCTCTATACCGGTGAGGGCCTTCTGACGCAGATGGGAGAGGAGACCTACTGGGACCGCTCTACCCTTTATGCGTTCCGAGGGGCATATTTTGCGGGCAGGGGCGATTACATCACCCCCAAAGTGAGCGCATACAGCCACCGCCGCCTGCTCGAAGATCACGTGCCGTATCCCATCGAAGCCTGGCCGGAGGGGCGTCAGCGCCATCTCTCTGCCGAGAGCGGCCTCTATTGCCGCATCTTCACGGAAGGCATGTTCGGCATCCGGCCCACCGGCTTCAAGAAGTTCACAATGAAGCCTTCGTTCCCGCAGGATTGGAACAAGATCGGACTCCGCAATGTGCGCGCATTTGGCAGCGATTTCAATATCGAATGTGTCCGCAAGGGGAAAAAGATAGTGACCACCGTCACCGACAATGCCACCGGCCGCAGCAGGACATACCGCACCCGCGAAGGACGGCAATTCAAAGTGAAGCTCTGATGCGCCGGTACAACAGTCAGGCAGATTACTTTAAAGAGAAATTCGGCGTCCGGCTGCAGAAGCTTGTGGTGGACGCCGGTTTCACTTGTCCCAACCGCGACGGCAGCAAATCCCGTGGGGGGTGTTCTTTCTGTGACAACAATGCCTTTCACCCCAACTACAGCACCCCCGACAAAAGCATTACGCAGCAGTTGGAAGAGGGGATAGAGTTCCACCGGGGCCGCTACCGGCGCGCAGGTGGCTATCTGGCTTATTTCCAGCCGTATTCCAATACATACGCGCCGCTGGAAAAGCTTAAGGAACTCTACGGCGAAGCGCTCTCCCATCCGGAAATTAAGGGCATAGTCATAGGCACCCGCCCCGATTGTGTAGATGAAGCCAAGCTCGATTATCTTGCAGAGCTTGCAAAGGACCACATAGTGATTGTGGAATACGGGATAGAGTCGTGCTACGATGCCACTTTGGAGCACATCAACCGCGGCCATACCTATGCCGATGCGGTCGGCGCAGTGGAGATGACAGCCGCACGCGGCCTGCACACAGGGGCTCATTTTATCTTTGGCCTGCCGGGCGAATCGCGCGAAATGATGCTTGCCTCGGCCGACAAAATCAATGCCCTCGGCATAGACAGCGTAAAGTTTCATCAGCTTCAAATAATAAAAGGCACGAAAATGGAAGAAGAGTTCTCTTCGCATCCCGAGAGGTTTGTAACATTCACGCTTGAAGGGTATATCGACTTTTTTGTCGATTTTGTGGAGCGGCTCAGACCCAATCTTGTGATTGAGCGTTTTGCGGGAGAGGTCCCGCCGCGCTTTGTGAATTCGACTCCGTGGGGGCTGGTGCGTAATGTGGAGCTTATCAGGATGCTGGAAAAAAGGTTGGAGCAGAGAGAAACTTTTCAAGGGCGGCTGTATCCCCCGAAAAATTAGTATCTTTGCAAAATTTATATCTACACGATTATGCAAAACTTCTCCGACAAGATTGTTATGGAAGGTCTCACCTTCGACGATGTTCTGCTGATTCCCGCCCGCAGCGAGATTATCCCCCGCGACGTAAACGTGGCAACACGCTTTACCCGCGACATCCCTTTAAGCGTCCCGATTGTGTCGGCGGCGATGGACACCGTTACAGAGTATGAACTGGCAATCGCTATCGCCCGCGCCGGAGGTATCGGCGTGATACACAAGAATATGCCTATCGACCAGCAGGCAAATCAAGTGCGTCGGGTAAAGCGTGCGGAGAACGGCATGATATACGACCCCGTCACAATCCTGGGCGACCGTACGGTTGGTGATGCCCTCAAGCTTATGGCACAGAACCATATCGGCGGTATTCCGGTTGTGGACGATGCGGGCTATCTGGTGGGTATCGTGACCAACCGCGACCTCCGCTTCCAGCACGACCTCAGCCGTCCGGTGAGCGAAGTGATGACGCGAGAGAATCTTGTCACCTGCGGCCCCGATACCGACATCCCCGCAGCGACCGAGATAATCATGCGTTCCAAGGTGGAGAAGCTCCCCGTTGTGGATAAGGATGGCAAGCTCATAGGCCTTATCACTTACAAGGATATCACCAAAATCAAGAATAATCCGGAAGCCAGCAAAGACAGCAAGGGCCGACTGCTGGTGGCAGCTGCGGTGGGCATCAACTCCCACAGCATAGACAATGTGGAGCAGCTGGTAGCAGTGGATACCGACGCCATTGTGCTCGACACCGCCCACGGCCATTCGGTATTTGTGCTTGAGACCATCAAGAAGATCCGCAAGGCGTTCCCTCACGTGCAGGTAGTTGCAGGTAACATCGCCACTGCCGAGGCTGCCATCGCCCTCAAGGAGTGCGGCGTAGATGCAGTTAAGGTGGGTATCGGCCCCGGTTCAATCTGTACCACCCGCATAATCGCCGGTATAGGCGTACCCCAGCTCACCGCCGTGCTCAATGTGGCCGGTGCGCTCAAGGGGAGCGGCATTCCCGTGATTGCCGACGGCGGCATCCGCTATTCTGGCGATATCACCAAAGCCCTTGCGGCAGGTGCAAGTTCCATAATGGCCGGCTCGTTGTTCGCCGGTGTTGAAGAGGCTCCCGGCGAGGCCATCATCCTCAATGGCCGCAAGTTCAAGTCGTATCGCGGCATGGGTTCGCTGGAGGCTATGCAAAAGGGCTCCAAGGACCGCTACTTCCAGGATATGGAAGAGGATATCAAGAAGCTCGTTCCGGAGGGCATCGTGGCCCAGGTTCCCTACAAGGGCACCCTTGCAGAGGTGGTTTATCAGCTGGTCGGCGGCCTGAAAGCAGGTATGGGCTATTGCGGCGCCCGCAACCTGGAGGCGCTGCACGAGGCCAAATTTGTGAAGATCACCGCCTCCGGCATGGCAGAGAGCCATCCTCACGATGTTACCATCACCCGCGAAGCTCCCAACTACTCCAGATGATCTCCAGTGAGACGTTTTTTGCTCATACTGCTTGCAGCGCTGGCTGTTGCGGGTTGCAAAAGTGAAGAAGGCGACCGCATTGCCAGGGTGGGCGACCACATCCTCTACAAGCAGGATATCGAGCGCCTGCTGCCGCAGGGCATCTCTGCAGAAGACAGCTCCGCCATGGTGGAGCAGTATGTCAAAACGTGGGCCCTGGCGCATCTGAAGCTTATGAAGGCGGAGGAAGTGCTGTCTGCAGATGAGAAGGATATCACCGCAGAGGTGGAAGATTACCGCAGCAACCTGCTCAACTATCGTTTTGAGCATAATTACACCGAGGCGCGGCTCGATACCACCGTTACCGACGATGAGATGCGCTCATACTACGACAGCCACAGCGGCAACTACAAGTATCCCTACATTATTGCAAAGGCGCGCATAATTACGCTCTCGCAGAACTCTCCCCATTACAACGAGATAAAGAAGACATACGATGTAACCGACAAGGAGAAGGTGGAGGAACTCCGGGAGGTGTGCCAATCGTATGCAGAGCGCTACGATGAGTTTGGCGGCGCCTGGATGGCAATGCCTACAATCGCCAAGTCGGTGCCGGGGCTGGATGCAGAGAGTTGCGAGACTATCTTCCGCGGCTCTAACAAGTATATCAAGGTGGGGGACGGCAAAGATTATTTCATATTCCTCACCGACAAGATTCCCGTGGGAAGCCTCGCCCCGTATGACTATTGCAAGCAAACGATAAAAGATGCGATACTTATTAACCGCAAGCAGGACCTTATGACGCAACTGGAGCAGGAACTGTTGCAGGAGGGTATCGAGTCCAATAAACTAACTATCTATAATGTTGATGAATAACAGGTCTCTATCGATATTGGTCTGCTCCGTATTACTCTCTGTTGCATCCCTTACGATGCACGCGCAGGTTTATGAAGACGGCCTTATAGACAAGTCGGTGGCTGTCGTGGGCAACGACATGATCCTTCTTTCTGACATTGAGGACGAGGTCCGGATGATGCAGGCGAGCGGTTATCCCGTGGATGCCAATTCCCGCTGCCAGATTCTGGAAAACATGGTCAATTCCAAACTGTTCCTCACCCAGGCCCGTCTGGACTCGCTCACCGTTACCGATGCGCAGGTAACGGAGCAGGTAAATTCCCGTCTGAACCAGGTGATGAACAGCCTGGGCGGGGAGAAGGAGACCGAGGAGTATTTCAAGAAGCCTATCTACAAGATAAGGGCAGACTGGTCCGAGACCTTGCGTGAGCAGCTGCTCATCCAGCAGATGCAGCAGAAGGTTTACAGCGACATTCCCAAACTGACGCCCGGAGACGTGAAGACCCTTTGCGAAGAGACCCCTGCCGAGGACTTGCCGATGATTCCCACAAAATACAGGCTCCGCCAGATAGTGCTGTATCCCAATAAGGAGGCGGCTGCAATGGTGGTGAAAGAGAAACTGTTGGATTTGCGCGAGAGGGTAATCGCCGGGGAAAAGTTTGCCTCGCTGGCCCGTCTGTATTCACAGGATCCCGGCAGCGCCACCCGCGGCGGTGAACTCGGTATGCGTTCCAAGACCATTTACTGGCCGCAGTTCTCCGACGCCGCAATGTCGCTCAAAGAGGGTCAGGTGTCGCAGATAGTGGAGACTCCGGACGGTTTTCACATAATCCAGATGATAGAGAAATCCGGGGATATGTTCAACGCCCGGCACATCCTCATTAAGCCCACCTACACGGCATCCGACCGTAACGTCGCATTCGCGCGCCTGGACAGTATCCGTTCTGCCATCCAGGAGGGCAAGACAACCTTTGAGGTGGCGGCATGGAGCAATTCCGAGGATTTCAAGACCCGCACCAACGGCGGCATGATGGTGGATGAATACAGCGGCAGCTCCCACTTCGAGAAAGACCGTCTGAACCCCGCCGACTATGCCGTGATTAAAGAGATGAAGGTGGGTGAGATTTCCGAGCCGTTCGAGTCATTGGACAACGAGGGCAACGGCCATACAATCTACAAGATAGTGCGTCTGGAAGAGGTGACTCCGGCTCACGTGGCGTCATTTGAAACCGACTACGACGCACTTGTGGACATGGCCAACGAGAAGAACGCCCGCAAGTCCATCGATGATTTTGTTAAGGAGAAGAAAAAAACGACCCATATCAAGATAGATCCGCTGTTTGGCGGATGCAAGTTTGTTGATGAGAATTAGCCCGGCTAAATACATCTTTATACTCCTGGCCCTGTTCTTCCTGCTGGCCTACAGCCCAGAGGCTGCCACCAAGCGCCGTAGCAGGAAGGATAAGGACAGCCTGCTTACCCTGCTCAATGCAGAGTATGCACGTGTATTTGAACGCCCGGGCAAAAGGGAATTCCGCGAGGTGAAGGGGCCCGCCACCTTCTTCCACAACGGAGCCTATATGTTTTGCGACTCTGCCATATGGAATGTGAGCATGAACCAGGTCGAGGCCTACCACAACGTAAAGCTTGTGCAGGACAAGACGGTGGTTACCAGCGACAACGTCATTTATTACGCAGATGACAACGTCGCCCGCTTCCGCGGGGAGGTGGTGGAGGTGCATGACAAGGAGAAGAATACCCTCCGCACAAGATATCTGGATTACAATACCGCCGACAGTGTGGCCAATTTCTCTTTCGGCGGGGCGATGAAGACCTCCAAGGGGGAGGTGATCGAGAGCGACCGGGGCACCTACGATGCCAAGACCGGTATCTGCCGTTTCGAGGACAACGTGGAGATGTTCACCGACAGCCTGTTTATCAAGACCACGACCCTCGATTACGACACCAACCAGAAGAAGGCCTACTTTGGGAAGAAGACCCAGATGTGGAAGAACGAGATGTATATGCGCGGGGAATACGGCTGGTACCAGCAGGATTCCGGCGTGGTATATTTCGATTCCGACGTCTATATGAACAACCACGACTATGAGGGGTGGTGCGATACGATGTATTATTACCAGCACAGCCGTCGCGGACTGATGCGCCGCAACGTGCAACTGCTGGATTCCCTCAACAATACCTACTTTCTGTCGGACGCCGGCAATGTATGGTTTGATACCGTCAACAACATATATGCGACACTGTTTCTGGACCCCGCTGCAGTGTATGTGGGGGAGAACACAGACAATAAGATAGATACCCTCTTCTGCAGGGCCGATACCATGATGTTCTACACAAGTAGGGTGTGCGACATCCCTGAAGAGTTGATTCAGGACAGCCAGAAGGCGCTGCAGCAGGTAAATTTTGACGCGATTGGCGAGGCGGAGAAAAAGGCCCTGGAGAAGAAGGAGCAGGAACGCAAGGAGGCCATTGAAAGGTTGCCGGAATATATAGCGTACAAAAAGCGTAAGGAGTTGGCAGAAAAGCGGCTGAGGGACAGTCTGGACGCAGTCAGGATTCAGGCGGAGAAGGATAGTCTTTCCCGCATGGAATCCCTTCAGGCAGCCGATTCCCTTGCTGTGAATGAGGAGCTGCAGCCCGGGGAAGTTGCGCTTCAGGCACCGCAATCCGATGAAGTTCTTGTCCAGGTGGCTCCGCCTGCTGAAGAGCAACCGGCAAATCCCGGGATGGACGGCAATATCCCGCAACCGGGGAAAACCCCCATGCCCATAGATACCATGGCGGCCGCAGACTCTTTGGCTACGCCCGATTCCCTGGCGGTAAAGGGGCCGCAGGACACCACCAAGTTGAGGTTCATTAAAGGGTATCGTCATGCGCTTATCTATCGTACTGACCTTCAGGCTCGTTGCGACTCTATCTATTTTTCCCAGCTGGATACCCTGCTCAGGATGTACGAAGACCCCGTTATATGGAACGAGAACCGTCACCAGCTCAGTGGAGAGGAGGTAATTGCGCAAATGCGGGACAATGCTTTTGACAGGGCCAACATCCATGGCAACGCAATGATTATCAGCCAGGAAGATACTGTCCATTTTGACCAGATAAAGGCCACCGAGATGCTGGGCTACTTCAATAAGGATAACACCCTGCGCCGTTACGATGCGTTGGGCGGGGTGAACGCCATGTTCTATATGCAGGAGGACAGTGTTATCACCATCCTGAATTCCAAACAGGCCCAGTTCATGATGGTCACCATGAAGGATGGGGTGGCGGAGAAGCTCAAATATTATGAGCAGATTAACAGCGACGCTTATCCGGTGTACAATCTCCCGGTGGACAAGCAGCGCCTGAAAGGTTTCAAGTGGCGCGAAGATGAGCAGCCCAAGAGCCGCTTTGATGTTACAAAACGGGCCTTGAGGAGCTCTAAACGGGCATCTTACGCCGTTATCAAGCTGCCTGTGTTCAAGCGTACAGACTTGTATTACAAGGACTATATGAAGGATATCTTCAAACAGATAGCGGACCGTGCAGAGCAGAACCGTCTGGAGCAGGCTCGGCGTGACTCTATTGAGGCCGCCCGGCAGGAGGAGATGAGCCGCATGGCTGCCGATTCTACCATGGGGATATCCAGTGCCTTCAATCAGGAGGGCGAAATCATCATAGATTCCCTGGCAACCCTGAAGCCCGGTCCACTGGCAAAGGATGATTCCTCTGCTGTGGTTGCGCCAGTAATTGATGCGCACAATGCTACACTTGATTCGCTTGCCATGGAGCGGGATGCAGCCAAGGCCCGCCTTGATTCTCTCACCGCCGCACTTTCCGGTGGCGATACAGGATTGGCGCAGCCTGGCATAGAGGGCATGGAGAATCACTCCGACGACGGGTTTGTTGAGGTGCAGATGCCCAAGGAGGGCAAGAAGCTCACATGCAAGGAGAAACGTGCCCTGCGCAAGGCTGCCCGCGAACTCCGCCGTCAGCAGCGCAAGCTGGAGCGGGAGGCGAAAAAGGCAGAACGGGAGGCGCTGAAGGCAAAGCGTGCGGCGGAACGCGAAGCCAAGCGGGCTGCAGCTGCCGCAGAGAAGGCTGCCCGCAAAGCTGCAAGGGAGGCTAAACGCGCCGCGGCTGCCGCAGAAAAAGAGGCCCGCAAGGCTGCCGGCGGAGAATCCGCACGATAGCGCATGTGGCACGATTCTTTCATCTTCTATCGGCTATAAAATGTTCATTATGGAAAATAAAGGTAATTTCTTTGCAGGTCTGGCCATTATGGTCGGCCTCATCGTTGTCGGGTTAAACATTCCGAAAGCTATTCAGGTGCTGAGCTCTTCTCAGCGAAACGTGAGCGTACGCGGTTTGTGCGAGCGGGAGGTGGCGGCTGACAAGGTTATCTGGCCGCTCACTTACAACATCGCCGGCGACGACCTTTCTGAGTTGTATCGTCAGCTGGAGGACAACAACGGCGCAATCAAGTCGTTCCTCAAAAGCGGCGGTATTGACGATTCTGAAATAACCGTCTCCGCCCCCAACGTCTCTGACGTATTCACCCAGGAGTATGGTGGCAACAACCGTCGCTACCGTTATGTTATCAAATCCACAACTACCGTAAGCACCGGCAAGGTGGATAATGTGCTGGCTCTTATGGGCAGGCAGGGCGACCTTATACGCAAGGGCATCACTCTATCCAGCGAATGGGACTGTCACCCCACCTTCAGCTTTGAGTCGTTGAACGCAATCAAGCCCGAGATGATTGAGGAGGCGACCAAGAACGCCCGCGAATCGGCCCAGAAGTTTGCCGACGACTCCGGCAGCAAGCTGGGCAAGATACGCAACGCATCGCAGGGCTACTTTACAATTGAGGACCGCGACAGCAATACCCCCCAGATCAAGAAGGTCCGCGTGGTTACAAATGTGGATTACTCCCTGTCCAATTAAGGCCATTGCAAACCGTTAAGAGAGCCGTGCCCTTCCGGGTGCGGCTTTTTTGTTGACAATTGTTCTAAAATGTAGCCTTCAGATTTAGAAATGTCGCTAAAAATGCGTAATTTGCGCTGTTTTTCTAAATATTTTTCTGGATATGCAAAACAAACTGCAAGAACTCACCGACAAGCTTTACAATGAGGGGCTTGCAAAGGGCAGGCAGGACGCCGACAATTTGCTCAGTCAGGCTCGTGAACAGGCGGAAAAGATAGTTGCCGAGGCAAAGGAGCAGGCAGAAACAATCCTCGCTGATGCCCAGAAGGCAGCCGAGGATCTCCGCACCCGCACGGAAGGTGACATCAAGATGGCTTCTACCCAGACTTTGGCTGCGCTCCGTCAGCAGATAGAGCAGATGGTAAGCGCAAAGGCCGTCAGCGCAAAGGTGGATGACGCCCTTGCCGACAAGGAGTTCATGGGCAAGCTTATCGCTACTGTGGCAGGTGCGTTCAAGGCCGACGGCGCAGCTGCATCGCTGGATGTGATCCTCCCGGAGCAGATGAAGTCCCAGTTGGATGAATTCCTGGCAAAGAATATAGACAAGGCCCTTGCCGGTTCGCTCAACTTCAGCTTCAGCGACGATTTTGCAGAAGGCTTCCGGATTGCTCCCCAGGGTGAGGGTTATTACCTCAATTTTAACGACGAGAGTTTTAAAGCCCTGCTGAGTGAGTACCTGCGTCCCGCAACCACCAAGATACTCTTTGGATAGCATAAGATGGATAACTATCCGTACATAATCGCGAGCCTCCCGGATCTGGCACTCGACTTCGAGAAGCACGATTTCGATTACCCTTTTATCAGAGAGAACATCTTCTTTTCCCTGAGTCAGGAAGATCGCAGGCTGGTGGAGTGGTTGGAGCAGGGTTTTGTGGATGAGAACCTCAATGAGGATTTCTACCGCCAGTGCCGCCGCTGCGGAAACCGCTTCATCCGCGAGTTTTTCGCGTTTGACTGGCTTCTCCGCACAGAGAAGGTGGCGTATCTGGAGCGGCGCGAGAGCGGTGAGGACTTTGAAGAGAAGGAGGCGCTGCACAAGGCCTTTGTGACCCCGGACATCCTCAAACGGGAGCAGGCCATAGGCAGAGTGGTCTGGAACAAGATAGAGGAGCTGGTGGTGATGGACGTTTTCAATATCAACGTAATCCTTGCATTTCTGGCAAAGGCGCACATTATCACCCGCTGGAACCGCCTGGACCGCGTCACCGGCCGCAAGCTGTTCGATGATTTCGTGAAGGAAATTGATGAAACATACAATAGGAATAAGATAGATTTTAATATATGAAAACTACCGGCGTTGTTACAGGTATCATCTCCAACCTGGTGACCATCAAGTTTGACGGTCACGTGTCGGAGAACGAGATCTGTTACGTAGATTTGAATGGCGTAAAGCTGATGGCCGAGGTGATTAAGGTGAACGGCAAGAACGCCTTCGCACAGGTTTACGAGAGTACCCGAGGCCTGCGTCAGGGCGACAAGGTGGAGTTTGACGGCCACATGCTGGAGGCCGTGCTTGGACCTGGCCTGCTTTCAAGCAGTTACGACGGCCTGCAGAACAACCTTGCCACCATGGAGGATGTGTTCCTCAAGCGGGGCGAATACACCGCTCCCCTGGACCACGACAAGTTGTGGGACTTCACCCCGATTGCCGCCCCCGGCGACAAGGTCGAGGCTGCATCCTGGCTTGGCGAGGTAAAAGAGGGGTGGCTGCCTCACAAAATCATGGTTCCGTTTGCCTTCAAGGGGACCTACACCGTAAAGAGTGTGGCGCCTGCCGGCCAGTATAAAATTGATGACGCCATCGCCACCCTCACCGATGCCAAGGGCAACGACGTTAAGGTGACAATGGTTCAGAAGTGGCCGGTGAAGGTGGCTGTGGGCGGTTATAAAGAGAAGCCGCGTCCATACAAAATCATGGAGACCCATGTGCGCACCATCGATACCTTCAACCCTATAGCAGAGGGCGGTACCGGCTTCATCCCCGGCCCGTTCGGTTGCGGTAAGACTGTGCTTCAGCACGCCATAGCCCGCCAGGGAGATGCCGAGGTAATTGTTATGGCGGCCTGCGGCGAGCGTGCCAACGAGGTGGTGGAGATATTCAAGGAGTTCCCCGAGTTGGTGGATCCCAACACCGGCCGCAAGCTCATAGAGCGCACAACCATCATCTGCAACACCTCCAATATGCCGGTTGCTGCCCGCGAGGCTTCCGTATATACCGCGATGACCATCTGCGAGTATTACCGTGCGATGGGCCTCAAGGTGCTGCTGCTTGCAGACTCCACCTCCCGCTGGGCTCAGGCGCTGCGTGAGATGAGTAACCGTATGGAGGAACTTCCGGGTGCCGATGCCTTCCCGGTGGACCTCTCATCCATCATTTCCAACTTCTACTCCCGTGCCGGCATTGTTAAGCTGAACAACGGTGAGACGGGTTCAGTAACCTTCATCGGTACCGTTTCGCCCGCCGGCGGGAACCTCAAGGAGCCGGTCACCGAATCGACCAAGAAGGCGGCTCGCTGCTTCTATGCGCTGGAGCAGGCCCGTGCCGACAGCAAACGCTATCCTGCAGTTAATCCTCTGGATTCTTACTCCAAATATCTGGAGTATCCGGAAATTGTTGAATACCTCGACAAGAAGGTGCGCCCCGGCTGGGTGGCCGATGTGATGCGCGCCAAGGTAATTGTCCGCCGCGGCAAGGAGATGGCGGAGCAGATCAACATCCTTGGCGACGACGGCGTCCCTTTGAGCTATCACGAGACCTTCTGGAAATCGGAACTTATAGACTATGTGATTCTGCAGCAGGATGCATTTGACCCCGTTGACAGCCAGTGTCTTATGGAGCGCCAGGATTATATCCTCACAGAAGTGCTCAAGGTGTGCGACCGCAAGTTCGATTTTGAAACATTTGAAGAGTATGGTAAGTTCTTCAAGGAGCTCATCAATGTGTTCCGCCAGATGAATTATACCCCCTGGAAGAGCGAGCAGTTCTACAATTATTCAGAAAAATTAAACAATATCCTCTCCAATGGCAACAACTAACGCATTTGCAAGGACATATATACAGCTGGATTCCATTACCAAGGCCACTGTTTCGCTCCACGCGGAGGGCATCAGCAACGACGAGCTGGCCAGTGTGGCGGGACGCCTTGCGCAGGTGGTGAAGATCAAGGGTGACACCGTGACCCTGCAGGTTTTTGCCGGTACCGAGGGCATCCCCACCAATGCCGAGGTCAAGTTTTTCGGAGAGGCTCCCTCCCTGGAGGTGAGTGAAGAGTTGTCGGGCCGTTTTTTTGACGCCTACGGCAATCCGATTGACGGCGGTCCGAGGGTGCAGGGTGAGAAGCGCTTCATAGGCGGTCCCTCCGTGAACCCCTACAAGCGTCAGCAGCCTTCGCAGCTGATCCCCACTGGTATCGCCGGCATAGACCTGAACAATACGCTTGTCACCGGCCAGAAGATTCCCTTCTTTGCCGATCCCGACCAGCCCTACAACCAGGTTATGGCGCAGGTTGCGCTCCGTGCCGATGTGGACAAGATTATCCTGGGCGGCATGGGCCTTTCTAACGACGACTATCTCTATTTCAAGCAGGCATTCGAGGCCGCCGGCGCCCTTAACAAGATTATCAGCTTTGTAAACACCACGGAACAGCCCCCTGTTGAGCGGTTGCTGATTCCCGACATGGTGCTCACCGCAGCAGAATATTTTGCAGTTGACAAGCATGAGAAGGTGCTGGTGCTGCTCACCGACATGACGCTGTATGCCGACGCCCTCTGCATCGTTTCAAACCGAATGGACCAGATCCCTTCCAAGGATTCGATGCCCGGCTCGCTCTATTCCGACCTTGCGAAGATATACGAGAAGGCGGTGCAGCTCCCCGACGGCGGCTCCATCACCATCATCGCGGTGACCACCTTGAACGACGGTGACATAACCCACGCTATCCCCGATAACACCGGTTATATCACCGAGGGCCAGTTGTTCCTCCGTATGGATACCGACACCGGAAAGGTCATCATAGACCCGTTCCGCAGCCTATCCCGTCTGAAACAGCTGGTGCAGGGCAAGAAGACCCGCGAGGACCACAGTGCAGTGATGAATACCTCCGTGCGGCTTTACGCAGATGCTGCCAACGCCAAGACCAAGCTGGAAAACGGCTTTGATTTGAGCGATTATGACAAGCGCTGCCTGGAGTACGCTAAAGAGTATTCCGTGAAGTTGCTGGCAATTGACGTGAACCTCACAATTGACGAGATGCTCGACACCGCGTGGGGCCTGTTCAGGAAATATTTCTCCAAGACCGAAACCGGTATCAAGGAGTCCCTGACAGCAAAATACTGGAAAGATTAACGCCAGATGGCCATTAAGTATCAATATAACAAGACGTCGCTAACGGAACTCGGCCGCCAGCTGAAGGTTCGCACCCGCGCCCTGCCTACCCTGAAAAACAAGGAGAGTGCGCTGAGGGCGGAGGTTAAGCACGCAAAGGAGCGTGCGGAGGAGTTGTCCGGAGAGTATCAGAAGGCGCTGGAGAGCTACGACTATATGGCTTCCCTTTGGAACGAGTTTGAGCCGGGCCTAATCACCGTAGAGGGCGTTGAACTCGACGTGGTTAAGGTAGCCGGAGTGAAGACCCCACACCTGAAGGCCATCAACTATAGCGTGAAGCCGTTTGACACTTTTGTAAAGCCTATGTGGTACACCGAGGGTGTGGAGATACTCAAGAACCTGGCCCAGATAGGCATCGAGAGCCTAATCCTGATTGAGAAGGCCCGCATCCTGGATTACCAGCGCAAGAAGACCACCCAGAAGGTGAACCTGTACGAGAAGGTGCAGATTCCGGGCTTTCAGGAGGCCATGCGCAAGATAAAACGATTTATGGAGGATGAGGAGAATATCTCCAAGGCCTCCCAGAAGATAGTAAAGACCCGCCATGCGGCAGAAGAAGAGGAGGAGCAGGCATGATAGAGCGGATGACAAAATACTCCTTTATCCTGCTTTCTGCCGATAAGGAGAAGTTCCTGGAAGATCTCACAGAGCTGGGTGTGGTGGACATCACCCGCTCCAGCAAGCCTGTGGATGCCGCTTCTGCATCGATACTGGCAGAGGCTGCCGGCATTAAAAAGCAAATGGCGGCCCTGGCGGCGGAGACCAGCGACGAACTGGTAAAGATTCGCGAGGAGTTGCAGATTGAGCGTAGGAAATACGCCGCCGCTCTCCCGTGGGGCGACTTTTCTAAAGATGCCATAGAAGATCTCCGGAGCCGCGGCCTGGATATCCACTTCCATCAGATATCCACCAAAAGGTTCAATCCGGAATGGGAGAATCAGGTTCCGCTGCAGGTTGTATATCAGGATAAGGCAAACACATACTTCACCACCGTCCTTTCCGATGGGTCAAAGTTGGATGCACAGCTTCTCAACTGCGAAATATCCGCACCCGAAGCATGTGCATCGGACATCAAGGTGCGTGTGGACTCTTTGGAGGCCGCTGCCGCCGAGTGTCTCTTCCAGATAAGGGAGGCAAAGGAGAACGATATGCCGATGCTCCAGAAGGAGTATGAATCGGTAATGGGGCGTCTGGACCACTATCTGGCGGGCGTCGCTGCCAGCAGTGCTGCAGACAATGTCCTCTCGGTATTTGTCGGTTTTGCCCCCGAGACAGAGGATGCAAGGCTGGAGAAGGAGTTTGAGAAGCTGGATGCATTCTGCATCAAAGAGGTTGCCCGTGAAGAGGATAACCCTCCCATCAAACTCAAGAACAACAAGTTTGCCCGCGAATTCGAGCGTATTACCGCGATGTACGGCATGCCGGTTTACAGCGAGGCCGATCCGACCCCTGTAATCTCGATATTTTTCCTGCTATTTTTCGCGATGTGTATGGGTGACGCCGGATACGGCCTGGTATTGATTCTCGCCGGCATTGCGATTGGCAAGGGTTGGCTCAAGATAGGCATGTTCAACGGCCTTGGCACCCTCATCACAATCCTGGGTGTCGCAACCACTGTCGTCGGCCTTGTGCTGGGTACTGCATTCGGCATTGACCTGCGCACTGCAGCATGGGTTCCGGAGTGGCTGCATAGCTGTATGCTCCCCGCCAAGTTCCCCGGCACCACATACGATTACGGAATGGTACTATCCATTATCGTAGGTATCATCCATCTATGCCTGGCAATGACGGTGAAGGCGGTGATGTTCTCCAAGCGCTTCGGTTTCAAGGAAACTTTGAGCGCCTGGGGGTGGCTGCTGCTGATTGTCGGCGGCATTGTAATAGCGCTTTGCACCCTTGGCGGGGTATTCTCGCCCGAGGCCACCCGCATCGCAATAATCGCAGTAGGCGGGCTCTCTTTCCTGGGTATTTTCCTGTTTAACAAGCCGGGCCGCAATCCTCTAATCAATATCGGTGCCGGCCTGTGGGATACCTACCAGACTGCCACCGGCCTGCTGGGCGATGTGCTCAGCTACATCCGCCTGTATGCCCTTGGCCTTGCCGGCGGTATGCTGGGCGGCGCATTCAACACTTTGGGTAACATGGTGTTGGGCGACAGCGTGGCAACGTGGATTCCCTATGCACTGATATTGCTCGTAGGTCACACCCTGAACCTGCTGATGTGCTGCCTGGGAGCCTTTGTCCACCCGTTGCGTCTCAATTTCCTGGAGTATTTCAAGAACAGCGGATATGAGGGCATGGGTGCCAAATACAATCCTTTGAAAAAATAATAACTAATAAAAATAAAAACTATGATCAACGAAATTCTCGGTTATCTCGGATTCGGCCTGATGTTAGGTCTGGCAGGTATCGGAAGCGCCATCGGTACCACTATCGCCGGCAATGCGGCAGAAGGCGCACTCAAAAAGAATCCAGAAAAGTCCTCTACCTACATGATTCTCTCGGCGCTGCCGGCTACCCAGGGTATCTACGGTTTCGTAGGTTTCCTGATGTGGATGGGCAAGGACTTTGTGGCGCAGGGCCCGATGCTGTTTGGTGTAGGCCTTGGTGTAGGTGCCGTCTGCCTGCTCTCAGCAATCCGTCAGGGCCAGGTCTGCGCCAACGGTATCATTGGTGTATCGCAGGGCCACGAAGTAATGACCAACACCCTTATTTATGCAGCGCTCCCCGAGTTCTACGCAATCCTCTCGCTGGTAGCTGCCCTGATGATCTGATTTAAGATTTGTCATCAAGAGTGTCGCTCAGTCCTGATTCTTTCCGGGGCTGGGCGACATTTTTATACCTAGCGCTCCGGATGGTATTTGAGGATACTCTCCTGCCACTTTGCGGTGTCTATGTGGGTGTAGATTTCTGTGGTGAGGATGGATTCATGGCCAAGCATCTGCTGGACCACGCGCAAATCGGCACCGTTCTCCACCAGATGGGTGGCAAACGAGTGGCGGAAGGTGTGGGGGGAGATGGCTTTGCCGATGCCCGCCGCAGCGGCCTGGTCGGTGACAATCTTGAACACCATCTGGCGTGTGAGCGGGTTGCCACGACGGTTGAGGAACAGGAAGTCTTCCTTGCCCCGGGCCACCGGCAGGGTGCGTCGCTGCTCAAGATACAGAGTGACAGCATTTACGGCATAATCCCCCACGGGAATCAGCCGCTGTTTGCTCCCTTTACCCTTGACTCGGATGAACCTTTCATCAAAGAACAGGTCGGATATTTTGAGGGTGATAAGCTCGCTTACGCGCAATCCACAGCTATAGAGCATCTCCAGCATAGCCTTGTTGCGATGTCCCTCCGGCTTTGAGAGGTCCACAGAGTTGATAATGGCCTCCACCTCTTTTACAGAGAGCACTACCGGCAGGTATTTTTGCATCTTTGGGGCGTCGAGGACGTCGCAAGGGGTGCGGGGGATGCGGCCTTCCCGCTCAAGAAAGTCGAAGAACGATTTGATGGAACTGATCACACGGGCTTGTGACCGCTTGGAGATATTGTTTTCTGCAAGGGTGGCGATATAACGGCAAAGATTATCTCCGGTGGCATCTTCTATCCGCTGGCAGCCATTGCTTCCAAGGTATGCGCACAGCGCAGTCACATCCCGGGAATAGCTCTCGATGGTATTGGGGGACATGCTCCGCTCAAAGCGCAGATAGCTGCGGTAGTCGGCAATCGCACCGGAGAAGTTATCGCCCGCCATCCTTCGCCTTCTTTTGGTGTTCTTTGCAGAAAGGGGCCAGACCGCACTGTTCGCAGAGCGGCTTTATGGCCTTGCACACGTAGCGTCCGTGCAAAATCAGCCAGTGGTGTGCCAGGGGGCGCTTCTCCGGCGGGATGTTGGCGGTCAGGTCTTTCTCCACCGCCAGCGGGGTGGTTCCCTGCGAGAGGCCCAGCCTGTGCGATACGCGGAATACGTGGGTGTCCACAGCAATAACCGGCTTGTCCCAGAGCACGCTGGTTACCACGTTGGCGGTCTTGCGTCCAACGCCCGGGAGTTTCTGAAGCAGTTCGCCGTCGTCGGGCACTTCGCCTGCAAAGTCGCTCAAAATCATCCTGGCGGCATCTATCAGGTGCTGAGTCTTGCTGTTCGGGTACGATACAGATTTAATGTATGGGAAAACGTCGTCGAAGCTGGCGGCGGCCATGTCGGCAGGGGTGGGGAAGGCCTCGAACAGCGCTGGGGTTACCATATTGACTCGTTTGTCGGTACACTGGGCGGATAGCATTACCGCCACCAGCAGCTGCCAGGGGTTGGCAAAATGCAGCTCCGGCTTGGCAACGGGCATAGTGGTCTCAAACCATCCGATTATGTCGGCATATCGTTTTTTCATTGGGATGCGTCAGAAATCGAGGTCAATTATCTCCTGCTCGTTCAGGAGCTCGGTACAGGAGTTATCCTTGCAGACAAAGGTCCGCCCGGGATATTTGCTCAGCAGGGCGGTGTTGTGGGTGACGGTTACAATTGCCGTCCCCTCTTCCCGGTTGATTTTGCAGAGCAGGTCCATTATGCCGGCAGCGGTCTCGTTGTCCAGGTTGCCGGTCGGCTCGTCGGCCAGGATCACCGCCGGGGTGTTGAGCAGGCTGCGGGCAATCGCCACGCGCTGCTGCTCTCCTCCGGATAGCTGGTGGGGCATTTTGTGCGCCTTGCTGGTGAGGCCGACCATCTGCAGCACCTCGCTGATCCGTTCTTCTATGGCGCGCTTGTCTTTCCAGTCGGTACTGCGAAGCACAAACTCCAGATTCTCGTGCACAGTGCGGTCCATGAGCAGCTGAAAGTTCTGGAACACCACCCCCAGGGTGCGCCTTAGGTATGGAATTTGCTTGCGTTTAATGCCGACAAGGTTGAATTCTCCCACCCGGGCGGTGCCGTTATGTACGGCATTCTCGGCGGTAAAGGAGCGCAGGATCGAGGTTTTGCCGCTCCCCACCTTGCCGGTGAGATAAACAAAATCGCCCTTGTTGAGGGTAAAGTTCAAATCCTCTATAACAAGGCTGTCGCCGTTGTTGATATCTACATGGGAGAATTCTATCAGTGGTCTGTTTGCATCCATAAAGCAAATTTAGAAAAAATAGCTTAATTTTGACGTTACAATGGCTAGCTGTAACAAAATGCGAAACAAGATAATATGCGCTGCAATCGTGCTGCTTATGCTGCCGGTTGCCATCAGCCTCCGGGCACAGGTGCAGGGAGGCGACTCTTTCGCTATCAGGCTGGAGCAGGCGAAAGAGCTTTACAATAGCGGGATGTATGTCTCTGCAGAACGGGAGCTGGAGGCCCTGGCAGAAGATTTGCCCGACAAGCACTCCCTGCTCTATTCAGAGGTGATGGCCAACAAGATAATGTGCGCCATTGCGCTTGGGCGCAAGGATGTGGACGGTCTTGTGAAGAATCTGGAGGTGGATTTCCCCAACGACCCGCAGCTGGCGGTGCTCAAGATGAACCTTGCCGACGCCAAGTTTGACAGTCAGGATTATACAGAAGCGCTGGTGATGTACGAGGGAATCCAGCCCCGCAACCTGTATCGCAGCGCACATACCCCGTTCTATTTCAAGAAATCTTACTGCAGCATATATGCCGGCAAATACGATGTCGCCCTGGAGGGGTTCCAGAAGGTAATCGGTATGCCGCAGTCGCAATATACATACCCGGCAATCTATTATTCCGGTTATGTGAATTATCTGGAGAAGCGTTTCGACGACGCCTACTCTTACTTTGAGGCGGCCCGCAAGGACTCCCGCTTTGAACTGCTGGCAGAATACTACATGGTGGAATGCAAGTTCATGATGAAGGACTACGATTACACCATAGAGAACGGCCCCAAACTCTATTCCAAGGTCAACAAGCAGCAGAAAGCCGATTTGAGCAGGATGGTGGCTGAGTCATATTTTGGCAAGGGCGACAACCAGGAGGCGATGCGGCACCTGCAGCAATACCTCAATTCCGGGGTCAACGTCACCCGCAAGGACCGTTATTTCTACGGCGTGCTTGCGTATTCCCTTGGCGAAACAGACAAGGCAATAGAGCATCTCTCACAGGTTGTGGGGAACGAAGATGTAATCGGCCAGAGTTCATATTACTATCTGGGCAACTGCTTCCTGAAGCGCCGCAACAAGATGGCTGCCCTGGAGGCTTTCAAAGCCGCAGCCGCGATGAACTATGACGACCTTGTTACGGAAGATGCCATGTTCAACCTGGCCAAGCTCAGTTATGACGTGAATAAAGACATATCTGTATTTGGCCGGTATGTGGACAAATATCCCAACAGCGGAAAAGATGATGTCATCAACTCTTATGTGGCCACCTCGTCGCTGGAGGGGAAAGATTACGTCTCTGCCATCGAGGCGCTCCATAAGATTGCCTCTCCCGGGGCGCAGGACAGGGTCAACCTGCAAAAAGCCCTGCTGCTCCGCTCCGTGGAGCTTATAAACAACGGCAGCTATCGCTCTGCAGTACCTCTGCTTGAGGAGGCTGAGGAGTTGGATGCCAACCAGATGACCACCGATGTCTCCCGGTTCTATCTGGCAGATTGCTACTATCATCTGGGCAACTATCGCGGGGCCCTTTCCAAGCAGAACTCCCTGCTCATGACTCCCGAATTTATGGACACCGACCTTGGCGGGGACCTCTGTTACAATCTTGGTTATACCCATTTCAAACTCGGTGATTTTGAATCGGCCGCCAAATACTTTGAAAAATATCTCGATGTGGCCGACGGAAGCGACCGGGAGATGTTCAAGGATGCCGGAGTCCGGCTGGCCGACTCTTATTTCATGCGTAACAACTATTCCGCTGCGGCCAAGGAATACGAGCGTGTGGCGACCCAGTTCCGCGACGGCGACCTCTATCCCTGGTATCAGGCCTCCCTGGCTTACGGTCTCGCCGGCAGTGAAGCCAAGAAGCAGAGCATACTGGAATCTGCAGTCAAGCAGAACCGCAACTCTCCGCTCTATATGAATACCCTGTATGAACTCGGCCGCGCTTATGTCCAAGCGGGCAAAAACGAGAAGGCCAAGGGTGTATTCAACGAGATTATCTCTTCCCGCGACAGTCTCTACTACGGCCGCTCCCTGTTGGAGATGGCTATGATAAATGTCAATTCCGGCAATTACCAGCAGGCTATATCGTATTACGACAAAGTCATCCGTCAGCTGCCGGGTACCTCCGATGCCAAGAGCGCACTGGCCGGCATGGAGAGCGTCTATCAGTTGCAGAACCGTCCTTCTGAGTATCTGGCTTATCTGGACAAGGTCGGTATGTCCAACATCAAGACAGAAGGGGAGAAAGAGGATATGATATACAATGCGGCAGAGCAGATTTACCTTTCCGGGAATCACTCTGAGGCGTTGCGCGCACTGCGCTCATACATCGATACCTATCCAAACGGCGGTCACACCGGTATGGCCTACTATTATATGGCAGAGGCCTACCGCAAGCTGGGGCGCAAGGAGTTCGCGGCTGATTCTTATGAGAAGGCGATGTCTTATGACCTGGGTGAATACGCTGAGGCTGCAAATCTTCAATATGCCGACCTCACTTACAGCCTGGGGCAGTACGACAAGGCGTCAGAGGCATATCAGGCTCTGCTTGGCATAGCGTCCGATGATGATGCCAGGACCAAGTCTCGTCTCGGCATGATGCTGTCGGAATATGGCAGCCGCCATTACATGAAGGCGATAGAAGAAGCAGAACAGCTCCGCAAGGTCACTACAGACGCGTCGGCTTTGCGCCAGGCAGATTTCATCTCTGCAAAATCTTACATCGTCCTGGGCAACCGCGAAGCGGCCAAGCCTCTCCTGACCCGCCTGAGCGACGATGTCAGCGATGCAATTGGCGCAGAGAGCGCATACATCCTGATAGAGGATACATACAATTCAGGCGACTATACCGCACTGGAGAATATGGTCTACGAATTTTCCGACAAGAATTCCAACCAGGTTTACTGGCTGGCCAAGAGCTTCATAGCGCTGGGTGATTCATTTGCCGACCGCGCTGATTGGGAGCAGGCCAAGGCCACCTGGCAGAGCATTGCCGACAACTATAAGTCCACCGGCAAGCAGGACGATGTCCTGGAGCAGGTCAAGATGAGACTTATGAAGGTTCAATCTAAGAATTCCGCAAAATGATGAAAAGGATACTTACACTGCTGGCCGCCACTTTGCTCTGCTGCAACGTGTTTGCCCAGATAGACCCGACCGTTGAGGTGAGCCGGCATTACAAGGTCAACGTAGCCGACATAGAGAGGCCTCAGACCACAGACAATCACGTGGCTGATTCGCTGCAGAAGTTTGACGTGGATTTTGACTACTCCATATTTGACCGGCCTTATACGGACCTGTATGAGTTCACCCCGTATCAGACAGACAGCATCAGCAAGGTGATGCGTCGCCGTCCGCCGGTGCTGATGGCCCAGGTGGGGGCGCAGTCCCCTTTTGCGCCGGAGGCAATGCTACGCACGCAGTTGGTCACCAGGCCCCGGTTCAATATGGGCCTTGACGGCAATCTCAAGGGTGCTTTTACCACATTGGATTATATGGGGCAGGAGAATCTGCTGGGGGTGATGCACCTGAACGGTGTCATCTCGGGCAATATGAAACATTCCTGGAGCACGGGCGAACTCACCACGGTGCTGAACTACAAACTGGATGAATATGCCGATACGATTGGTGAGGATGCCCTTGCGCACACTATCAATTCGTTTGAAGTCGGAGTAAATCTTGCTTCTGCCAATCCGGCCGAGGGGAGTGTGTTCTATAACATCAATTTCAACTACGAAAAGGCAAACAAGCAGCTTACCGGCCTGATGCCTGTGGATACATCGTACAATAACTCGCGGCTCTCCCTGAAGGGTACCCTGGGTTCATCTTTCGACAGGCACCGGGTTTACGTGGATTTGAAATACCAGAATGCCATCTCCGGCCGCGACGACCAGAAGGTCAATGTTGGCCTGTTGGAGTTCATGCCGATGTACGAGTATGCCCAGGGCCCGCTGAAGCTCCGTGCAGGGGCGCGCTTTGGCAACAAGTATATAGGCACTGATGCCAATACTACCATCCATCCGGAGCTGGATATCAAATTTGAATTGATCAAGAATACCATCTGGCTGAGAGGTTTGCTGTCGGGTGGCAATGAACTGAACGCCCTGGTAGATTACATCCACGATGCCCCCTGGCTGTGCAACGGTCTCGATGGACAGGCGGCAGTGGCTTCCGATGCCATCTGCGTGCGCAACCTTGAGACTAAAATCTCCATTGAGAGCATCGTGGCAGGCCGTTTTGCCCTCTCTCCCTATTTCGCTTACAGCAATTTCAGCAACAAGATACAGCTCCGTACGGGTTTCACAGAGAGCGGACTCCCTTATCTGCTTCCCGAATATTCTGACTATAAAGTGACTCAATGGGGCGTTGAGACCTCCTGGAAGTCCAAGAATCTGACCATTAACGCCCACCTGCGACACAACAATCCGTTCACAGATACTGAAGAGCCGGTGTATATGGTGGCAGACTGGCAGATAGGCGGGTCCATGGAGTTCAATATCAAACGCCGCCTGTTCCTGAACGCCTCTTATACCTACGAGAGCGAGAGGGAGAGCTGGGGTGGTATCATCCCTAAGTATTCCGACCTTAATGTGGTGCTTACCTGGGTTCTCGGCCGCAATTTCGCCATATATCTTAAAGGCGGGAACCTGCTTAACAACCCCAATTTCCGCTACTTTGAAATCCCTGAACTTCCCCGAAATTTAGGGGGCGGCATACGCATCAATTTTTAGGTTGTTTCGTGGTTTTTTCGTATCTTCGCCAAGATATTATTGAAGATATGACAGAACAAGAAGAAGTACTGAAAAACCAGGAAGCAGAGAACTATTCTGCCGATAGTATTCAGGTCCTGGAGGGTTTGGAGGCTGTCCGCAAGCGTCCCTCCATGTATATTGGCGACGTCTCCGCGCGCGGATTCCATCATCTGGTATATGAAGTAGTAGATAACTCTATAGACGAGGCCCTTGCCGGCTTCTGCACCGATGTTGAGGTAACCATTCTGGAGGGCAATTCCATAAGGGTCAGCGACAACGGCCGCGGTATCCCCGTGGGTATGCACGAGAAGGAGCATCGTTCTGCACTGGAGGTGGTGCTCACCGTGCTCCATGCCGGTGGAAAGTTCAGCAAGAACAGCTATAAAGTGTCCGGCGGTCTCCACGGCGTGGGTGTGAGCTGCGTGAACGCGCTTTCCGATCATCTCACCGCAGAGGTTCATCGCGAAGGCAAGGCGTTCAAGCAGGAGTATTCAAAGGGCAAACCTCTCTATGACGTGAGGGAGATTGGCCCCGCGTCCGACACGGGTACCATCATCACCTTCCATCCCGACCCCGAGATATTCAGCGTAAGCGTTTACGACTATAATACCATTGCGGACCGTCTCCGGGAGCTGGCGTACCTGAACAAAGGGGTAAGGCTCATCCTCAGGGACGAGCGCAAGCGCTATGACGAGGAGGGTAATCCCATGGAGCCCCGTACGGATGTTTTCCACTCTGAGAACGGCCTGGTGGAGTTTATCAATTATCTTGACAGCAATCGCGAGAAGCTTTGCGAGAGTGCAATCCATCTGGAAACCGATAAGGTGATTCCCATTGAGATTGCGATGCAGTACAACACCGGTTTCACGGAGAACATACACTCTTACGTAAACAACATCAATACCATAGAGGGTGGTACCCATCTGAGCGGTTTCCGCCGCGGCCTCACCACCACTTTGAAGAATTATGCCGACAAGAACGGCTTTCTTGACAAGCTCAAGTTTGACCTTGATCCCAGCGACTTCCGCGAGGGGCTCACGGCGGTTATCTCCGTGAAAGTCGCAGAGCCTCAGTTCGAGGGCCAGACAAAGACCAAGCTGGGTAACAGCGAGGTAATGGGTCTGGTTTCCACCGCTACAACCCAGGCGCTGGAGGCTTATCTTGAAGAGCATCCGAAAGATGCCCGCCAGATCGTGGACAAGGTTATCCTGGCCGCTACCGCACGTCATGCAGCCCGCAAGGCGCGTGAACTTGTGCAGCGCAAAACCGTGATGTCAGGCTCCGGCCTCCCCGGTAAACTTGCCGACTGCTCCAACCGCGATCCCGAAAAGTGCGAGATTTTCCTGGTTGAGGGTGACTCTGCGGGTGGTACTGCAAAGGTGGGGCGCGACCGTATGTTCCAGGCAATCCTGCCGCTCCGCGGTAAGATCCTGAATGTGGAGAAAGCCATGGAGCACCGCGCCTTCGAGAGCGAAGAGATACGCAACATCTACACCGCACTGGGTGTGAGCGTGGGTACTCCCGAGGACCCCAAGGCGCTCAACATCAGCAAGCTGCGTTATCATAAGATTGTGCTGATGACCGATGCCGATGTCGATGGCCGCCATATCAACACCCTTATCCTGACCTTCTTCTTCCGCTATATGCCCGATTTGATTTACAACGGTTATGTATATCTTGCAACTCCGCCGCTATATCTGGTTTCGAAGGGCAAGGTGCAAGTATATTGCTGGACCGATGAGGAACGCAGTGCCGCTGTTGAACGTTTGTCCGGCGGACGTGGAGAGTCGGGAGTGAAGGTTCAGCGTTACAAAGGTCTTGGTGAGATGACTGCAGACCAGTTATGGGAAACCACTATGGATCCGGAAAACCGTAAGCTCAAGAGGGTCCACGTTGAGAATGCAGCCGAGGCCGACCGCATCTTCTCAATGCTGATGGGTGACGACGTGCCGCCGCGCAGGGAGTTCATAGAGCAGAACGCCAAATACGCAAATATCGACGCGTAGGGCGTCCGCTTTCCGCTAGATGTTGTCGGTTCCGAGTTTCTGGAACCCCTCGCCCAGGATTTCTGCCGAATCAATCACGTTGATAAAGGCGTAAGGGTCTGTCTTTGCGATGATCTCGCGCAGGCGGATCATCTCCCTGCGCCCGAGCACGACATAGATTATGTCGCGTCCTTCACCTGAGTAAAGCCCCTTGCCGGGGATGAGGGTTGCCCCGCGCTCCATATCGTTGATTATGAAGTTGCGGATTTCCTCGCTCTTGCTGGTGATAATCATCAGCGTCTTGGCCCGCTTGGGACCCTCCAGTATGAAGTCTATCATACGGCTCTCCACAAAGATGATTATCCAGGAGTACATAGGCAGTTTCCAGTCGCCGAAGGCTACCACGGAGCTGAGGGTAATCAGTCCGTCAACGATTACGGTTGCAGTGCCCATGGAGAGATGGGTGTACTTGCGCAGTATCATCGCAATAATATCGCTGCCGCCGGTAGTGGCGTGAGAGCGGTACACCAGCCCCAGGCCAAGGCCATAGACCACGCCGCCAAAGATGGAGGCGATAATCTGGTGCTGATAGCCAGCCATCTCCATTACTTCCGGCTCTATGAGCGACGCATAGCCGTAAACGCGGTGCAGCAGCTGCATGAACAGCGGTAGCAGTATAGTGCTCACAATGGTCTTGATACCGAACCGGTTGCCGAGGATAAAGAACCCGATAATCAGCAACGGCACGTCCATACAGAGGGCCGCGAACTCGGTCTCGACGCCCCAGAGGTGGTGGAACACGATACCGAGACCGTAAGTCCCTCCGGGGGCAAAGCCATAGGGCTCTACCAGCATCACCGCTCCGAGGGCAAAGATAAAGTTGCCCAGAATGAGCAGCAGATACTCTTTTATTGATGTTTTAAGCGTACTCTTCATAATAAGAAAAAGAGCTGACCAATAGCGAATTCGTCAGCTCCAATATTGTTGGAGGTACCAAGCAGAATCGAACTGCTGTCCCAGGTTTTGCAGACCTGTGCCTAACCACTCGGCCATGGTACCTTTAGATGCGGAGTGCGAAGATATGGTATTTTTCAGAAATAACCAAGAATTGTTTACCTTTACACTTTATGAAGAGAGTTCGCATACCACTTTTGTTCCTGGCTGTTGCGGCGGTAATGATGTTGTTTTACACCGACCGCAACAATTTCCGCTACCGCTATCAGGTGGGCAGCCCGTGGAACTACGAAACTCTCACCGCCACTTTTGATTTTCCCATCCTTAAATCGGAAGAGCAGCTGCAACAGGAGCGGGAGCAGAAATCGGAGCAGCATCTGGACTGCTACCGCTACGACGAGAATGTTATCAAACAGGTTGCCGAGGCTTTCTCTGAGGTAGAGCCCGATTCCCTGCAGCAGTCGGTTTATGCAGCTCTGACGCAGATTTATGACAGTGGAGTGGTCTCTTCGCTGAACAGTGACGAAGAGATGATAAGTGTACGTCGCGGCAAGAGAATAGAGCAGATTCCCGCCAGCACTGTTTATACAACCGGCGAGGCCTGCGAGCATTTCCGCGAAGAGATCGGTGCCATTTCACAAGGGGTGGATGTCGATTCTCTTCTGGCCACCGGCAAACTGGCGGAGGTGTTTGTCCCCAATATGTATTTTGATGCGCATACCACCGCCACAATGGCGCGCCAGGCGCTGGAATATATCTCCCCGACCTCCGGTATGGTGTATGCGGGGCAGAAGATTGTCTCCCGAAGGGAGATAGTCACAAGTGAGACGGCCCGCATATTGGATTCCTACAAAGCGGAGTTCATATCTGCATACGGCGGGAGTACCCAGTCCGATTTGGTGGTGCTCATGAGCCATCTATTCGTGGTCCTGATACTGCTGGCAATATATGCCCTGATGATTCTGGTCACAGACAAAACCCTGTACGGTGATTTCCGGCAGCTGTCTTTCCTTATGCTGCTCTACATCCTGGTATATGTGGCTGTGGCGGCATTCCCGGCTTCCAACGAATCTATACTTTACCTGATACCGTTCTCGCTGTACATACTCTATACGAGGGAGTTCTTCCGCAACAGGATATGCCTTGCACTTTACCTGGCCGCCCTGCTCCCCCTGCTGGCGCTTCGTGACAACGGAGTGGAACTATATCTGATGAATGCCCTTTCCGGGGCCGTGCTGTTGATCAGTTACAAATATTTCAACCGCGGGTTCCGCCAGTTTGCCAATTCCCTTTTTATCTTCCTGGCGCTGGTGTTCGTATATATTACCTTCAGGATTATTTCCGGTACTCCATGGTCGCAGCGGGAGCTGCTTTACCTGGCGCTCAACTCGCTGCTGGCAATAATCGGCTATCCGTTTGTGTTCGTGTTTGAGAAGATGTTCTCGCTGGTATCGCAGATGCGGCTCTGGGATCTTTCCGACACAAACAATGCCCTGCTGCAGGAGCTCTCGCGTACTGCGCCCGGATCTTTCCAGCACTCGCTCAGCGTGGCCAACATGGCAGAGGCAGGATGCCGCGCAATCGGCGGCAATACCCGTCTGGTAAGGGTAGGGGCCCTCTACCACGACATAGGCAAGATAGAGAATCCGCTGTGCTTTACGGAGAATCAGATCTCGGGAGAGAATTATCATAAAGACATGACCCCGGAGCAGAGTGCGCGTGACATTATCCGTCATGTAACCGACGGTGTGGCTCTGGCGCGGCGCAATAAACTGCCGGAGCAGGTTGTGGATATGATTGCCAGTCATCACGGCACAACCAAAACGATGTATTTCTATACGCAATACTGCAACGACGGAGGTGACCCAGCCAACACCGAGCCCTTCACATACAAGGGCAAGCTGCCGGAGAGCAAAGAGGAGGTCGTGCTGATGTTTGCCGACAGCGTTGAGGCGGCATCCCGTTCACTTGGCGATTATTCCCAGCAGAGCATCGCTGCCCTGGTGAACCGGATAATGGATGGCAAGATAGCAGACGGCCAGATAGCCAAAGGTGACATCACCCTTGGCGAGATAGATAAGTTAAAACAGATATTTACAGAGAATCTGCAGCAGATATATCACGGCCGCATTGCCTACCCCAAGGCTAAGAAGCCTCAGAAGCAGAGCGCTTCTTGATGGCAGCGGAGGCAAATTCAACTACTACGATAAGCGTACAGCCGGCTAACGCCCAGATAACGGCACCTGCAATGTGGGGGTCGCCGCTGAATTGTGCCGGCCATACAGGGCGGTCCACTGCTACTTTACCAACCTCCTCAATAACCTTTTTCCACGGCCATAGCTTTACCAGGGAGCCCAGCATGAGGCCTGCAAGGAACATCATGGTGCCGTTGTATGCCTTTTTAAGCAGCCATGAGAAGGCGTGGGAGAAGGCCAGGATGCCGATAATTGCACCTACTGTAAACACAATGAGTACAATCCAGTCCAGATTGCCCACTGCGTCTATTATATACGCGTATTTACCCAGGAGCACCAGCACAAAGCTGCCTGATATCCCGGGCAGGATCATGGTGCACATTGCAATGGCTCCGCAAATGAAGATGAAGGGGAGGCTGTTGCTGGTTTCACTGGGAGAGAGCAGGCAGATTGTGACGCCGCAGGCAACTCCGACCAGAAACGACAGCCAGTGTTTGAGCTTAAGGTTGTCCAGTTGCCGTATCATGTACACGGTGGATACCAGCACCAGGCCAAAGAAAAAGGACCATACCTGGATTGGGTAATTCTCGAGCAGGTAGGACATAAGTTTGGCAAGGGAGAAGATGCTCACCACTATACCTATTGCAACCGCCAGCAAAAAGTTGCCGTTTATGGCCTTCCAGAATTGCCCTATTTTGAAGCGGAACAGCAGTCCCAGGCTCTTGCCGGTGATAGCCTTGATGGATTCTATCAATTCTGTATAAATGCCGGTCAGGAAAGCAATAGTGCCGCCGCTCACACCCGGAATAACGTTGGCTGCGCCCATCAGGAAGCCCTTGATGGCGACCACCAGATATGATGAAAACTTGCGCATGGTATTAAAAAATGAGGGTGGCCTTGCGGCCGCCCTCACTCTGTATAGAATTGGTTATTAAGAATTCTTGATTGCTGCCTGGGCTGCTGCAAGGCGTGCGATAGGAACGCGGAACGGTGAGCAGGATACGTAGTTCATACCGAACTTGTGGAAGAGCTCTACGGAAGCTGGGTCTCCACCGTGCTCGCCGCAGACACCGCACTTGAGGTTAGGATTGGTGGTGCGGCCACCCTTTACACCCATTTCTACAAGCTTGCCTACAGACATAGGGTCGATGCTCTGGAACGGATCGGCAGCGATAATCTTCTTGTCGATGTAGTCCTGCATGAAGCCTCCTACGTCGTCTCTTGAGAAGCCGAAGGTCATCTG
>JAGABI010000018.1 GCA_017614715.1 Bacteroidales bacterium
GGGTCGGTGATGGATTTGCCGTACACGCCTCCGTCGCCGCTCTGGCAGCCGTCTTCAAGATATGATTCAATAATCAGTCCTTTCAGAAGCGCTCCGATATCGGCGGAGTGACGTGCGGAGTGGAGCACCTCCTTGGCAATCCGGATCTGCTGCTCAAACTGTTTGCCGGAATTGGAGTGGTTGGTGTCCACGATAAGCGCCCTGTTTGGCAATTGTGACTGTGCATATTTCTCACAAAGCAGCATCATATCCTCGTAGTGGTAGTTGGGGATGTTGCGGCCGTTTTTGCTCACGCTGCCGCGCAGGATTGCGTGGGTGAGGGGATTGCCCTTGCTGGTGACCTCCCAGCCGCGGTAGATGAAGGTGTGAGACAGCATTGCGGCATGGATAGAGTTCAGCATCACGTTCATGTCTCCGCTGGTGGGGTTCTTCATCCCGACCGGGATGTCCAGTCCGCTGGCGGTGAGGCGGTGAATCTGGCTCTCTACGCTGCGGGCGCCTACTGCCACGTAAGAGAGCATATCAGAGAGGTATGTATGGTTCTCCGGGTAGAGCATCTCGTCGGCGCCGGAGAAGCCTGTTTCAGAGAGTACGCGCATGTGAAGCCTGCGTATGGCAATCAGGCCGCCCAGCATATCGGCGTGACGGTGAGGGTCCGGCTGGTGGAGCATACCCTTATATCCCTCGCCGGTGGTGCGGGGTTTGTTGGTATATATGCGGGGCACCATGGTAATCGTGTCCTTCACCTTCTCCTGCAACTCTCTCAGGCGGTTGACGTAATCCAGCACCGCATCCTCGCGATCTGCTGAACAGGGGCCGATTATAAGCAGTAGCTTGTTGCTCCTGCCGCAGATTATATCGCTGATTGCCTGGTCGTTTGATTTTTTAACCTTATCCAATCCTTCATGCAGGGGATACATCTTTTTAATCTCCTCTGCAGATGGCAATGCTCTCTTAATTTCCAGATTCATCTCTATTTGTTAAATAATTTTCTCCTTTCGGTAGAAGTTATCATCATCTGTTTTACTGTCTCTGTGTCGTTGGCTGCGATGGCCTCTTTGAGGCGGCTGAACTCCCTCTCAAACAGGTCCATCTGCTCCAGCAACTGGGCCTTGTTCATAGCGAACAGCTCCGGCCACATATTCTCGTTTATGTTTGCTATGCGTGTCAGGTCCCGGAATGAGTCACCGGTATAGTCCACAAGGTGGGCGGAGTCTTTGCAGCACATCAGGCTCACCGCGATGCAGTGGGTGAGTTGCGAGAGGAACGCAATCATCTCGTCGTGCTCCTCGGGGGAGATGACAGATATGCGGCCAAATCCAAGAATCCGGCCCAGTTCGCAGGCGGTATCAATAGCTTCCTGCGTATTCTTCTCAGTTGGAGTAACAATATAATTGGCACCCTCAAAAACCTTGGTACAACGGTTGTCTATACCTGAGCGCTCCCGGCCGGCCATGGGGTGGGCAGCGATGAACTCAACGTCGCTGCGGAGCATCTTCTGGATTTCATAGACTATGGAGCATTTTACGCCTGTAACATCGGTAATCAGGGCGCCGCTCTTGAAACAATCCTGATGCTGTGCGACCCAGTTGAGAAACAGTTTTGGATAGACTGCGAACACCACAATATCGAACTGCCCCACAAACTCTTTTGTTACATTGATTGTGCCACAGTCAATTATCCCCTCTTGAAGAGCTTTTGTCACAGTGCTCTCGCGGGCCGATATTCCACCTACGTAGAAACCGCCCTCGTGCAGCTTCTCTGCATAGGAGGCGCCTATCATACCCAGGCCTACAATCAATATCTTATTCTCCTTATTCATAGCAAACTACGATGTTTAAACCTTTAATAACCTCAAAGAATTGCGGGAAACTCTTGGCCACTGCCTCGCTCCCCTCTATCCAGCCTCCAAAAATGCTTGCAAGTGCCGTAAGGCTCATTGCCAGGCGGTGGTCGTTATGGCTGCAGAAGGTGATTTCTTCCCCCTCAAGTGCTTCAAGTGTTGCTTGTGGTGCAGGCTCTATAATAACTGAATTGCTGTCTATTACAGCATGAGTACCTATCTTTTCCAGCTCCGATACGATATCTGAAATCCTGTCGCTCTCTTTTATCCTGAGGCGGGCAGTATTGACAAATTCTGCACCGTGTTTTATGGCTGCCATGGTGAAAAGCACGGGGCCCAGGTCTATGCAGTTACCTATATCAATTGTGCAGAAGCCGCTCTCTAAATTATTGAAATGCTGGCGATAAATCTTGTCGCCCTGGAGCGAATCGGGATTCAATCCCTCCACGGTGACATCGCCGCCTATGTAGTTGTAGAACTCAAGGAATGCAGCATTTGACCAGTCTCCCTCTACTTTGCAGTCGGGCAGATTGTAGTGTTGCCCTCCGGGAATTAATAGTGTATTCTCGCCGAAGGTGGCTTTAATCCCGGCCTTGTGCAGAACATCGAGTGTTATGTCAATATATGGCCGGCTCTGGACGGGGGGCGTAATGACGATCTTGTTGTCACCTTCCAGCAACGGAAGTGCAAATAGCAATCCGGTGATATACTGGCTGCTGGTGGCTCCATCTATAGTAAAGGTTCCGCTTTTTAAGCTCCCTTTTACTCTCAGGTAATTATCTCCCAATTCGTATTCGATACCTTGCTCTGCAAATATCTTCTCGTACTCTCCAATGCCGCGGGAGAAGAGTTTGGCAGTGCCGGTAAACTCTGCGCAGCCGCGCAATGCCAGAGCCACCGGAATCATAAAGCGAAGGGTGGATCCGCTCTCGCCGCAAGGAAGAATATCACATTCGTTATGAACCTTGTTACCAGATATAATAGCCCGATTCTCTTCAATAATCACTTCACCTCCGAGGGCGCGGATGCAACCGATTGTAGCCAAAATGTCGTTTGATAGGTCGATATTGTCTACCACGGTGCGCTTCCCTTTCAGGAATGCCGCCAGCAGCAGCCGGTGGGCATAGCTCTTGGATGGCGGAGCCTCAACCCTGCCACTTGCGATACTCTTTGCTATGTGGCAGACACTCATTTATCAAGCAGAATATCAATTGCCTCAAGGTAGCCGTGGGTGCCGTGGCCAATTATCGATGCCTTGCACGCCTGCCGGATATAACTTACGCTGCGGAACTCTTCGCGGGTGGCAACGTCGCTGATGTGCACCTCAACACACGGGATCTTGACCGCCTTGAGGGCGTCGAGCAAGGCTATGCTGGTGTGGGTATATGCTCCAGGATTGAAGACAATGCCGTCTACGCCGTCAAAAAAGGCCTGCTGGATCCTGTCCACAAGGGCTCCTTCGTGGTTTGACTGGAAATATTCGGCCTCAAATCCGCGCTCCAGGGCGTAATCCTTGATCTTCAGTATCAGGGTAGCGTATGTCTCGCTGCCGTAGATGTCGGGCTCGCGAATGCCGAGCATATTCAGGTTTGGGCCGTTCAGTATAAGGAGCTTCATTATTTTGCAAATATTGAGTTAGAGAATGCCCCCTTGAGTGCGTCGCAAATGACAATGGCGGTCATTGCCGTGGCTACAGGGCATATCCGGCGGATAATCGCAGGGTCATGCCGGCCAGTCACCTTGATGGTGGCGTTCTCCCCGGTGGCCATATCTACGGTTTGCTGCTCTGCGGCTATAGAGGGGGTAGGTTTCACGGCGCAGTTGAATACCACCGGCATCCCGTTGGAATAGCCGCCGTTTATCCCGCCGTTGTTGTTTGTGCGTGTCTTCACACGGCCTGAGTCGTTGTAAAAAGAGTCGTTGGCGGTGCGGCCGGTGGCGCCGGCAAAGCCAAATCCAAGGCCGAATTCAATCCCCTTGACCCCGCCTATGGAGAGCATTGCGTTTGCGAGCTGACCCTCCAGACTGCCGAACCAGGGTTCCCCGACACCCACCGGCAAGTTAGAAACGGCAGTCTGGATAATTCCGCCGATGGAGTCCTGATTGCGGCGGACTTCATCTATCGCGGCGTTCATCTTCTCTTCAACAGGGGCGATAACGGGGAAATGTTTGCCCGTAACCTCCAGAATCTGGCGGTCTAAGGCGCAGGCATCTACACTATCGAATGCAGTATCCCTGACTTCGCCGCACTCCAGGATATGGGTGCCGATGCGTATGCCGATATTATCCAAAGCTTTGAGACAGATAGCCCCAAGTGCCACTATAGGTGCGGTGAGGCGTCCGGAGAAGTGTCCGCCGCCGCGCCAGTCTTCATAACCCTTGTGAACAATGTGAGAGACATAATCGGCATGTGAGGGGCGGGCGAGGAGGTGGTTGGCCTCATAATCGCCACTGCGTTTGTTGGAATTCTCTATTATTATGCAGAGCGGTTCGCCGGTTGTGTAGCCGTTGAACACGCCGCTGATTATCTTGAAGTTGTCCGGCTCTATACGGGATGTCTCGCAGCTGCCGGAGGGCCGCCGGCGCGAAAGGGCATCCGCAATGTAGTTTTCGCTGACCTCGATGCCGCAGGGCATACCGTCCAGTACTGCCCCGATTGCCTCTCCATGGCTCTCGCCAAACAGGGTGAGGGTAATGTATTCTCCTATTGAGTTTCTCATAGTGGCAACTCTTTGATGGATATTGTTTCGAAGGCAAAGCTGCCTATCTCATTGACCTCGACAACGGTAATGGTGTCGCCTGAGGCCTTTTTATCGTGTGAAATGAACTCCGAAAGCTTCTCTGCAGGTATGTTGTGTGAGACGGGTAGGTCATATTTTTCCAGCACCCTGGCTATCCGGTTGCGGGCGTCTCCCCGGGCAAAGTAGAGCATGCCCAGTGATACGGCTTCTCCGTGAAGATATTTCCCGCCGCTGCATGCCTCAATGGCGTGGCCGACGGTATGCCCAAAGTTCAGCACCCGACGCAAACCGCTCTCGCGCGGATCGGCATCCACCACGCTCTTTTTATAATTGAGGCAGTGGCGGATAATCTGCGGCAGGTCGTTATTCAGGTCGGTGGATTTCTCAATGATTTCAAAGAGTTCCGCATCGCCGGTGGCACCCATTTTAATTGCCTCTGCAAGCCCGTTGTGAAGCTGCCGCTGCGGAAGTGTGGATAGCGTCTGCGGATCTATCAGCACTTTGGAGGGGAAATGGAAGGACCCCACGATGTTTTTGACCCCGGAAAAATCTATGGCGGTCTTGCCTCCGATGGAGGAATCTACCTGGGAAAGGAGGGTGGTGGGGATGTTGAAGAAGCGGATGCCGCGCATGAAGGTTGCGGCCGCAAAGCCCGCCATGTCACCTACCACGCCGCCGCCTACCGCCACGACCGCATCGGTACGGGTAAATCCACCCTCAACAAGTGCGTCGAGTATCTGGGCGTATGACTGGATGCTTTTGTTCGCCTCCCCCTGTGTAACGGTGCAAACCTTTACATCGGCACCTTTACCTTCGATAGAAGCGGCAACTGTTTCTGCGTATTGCGTCGGAACGCCGGTATCGGTTACAACCAGCACCCTTCCGCCGTCCAGGCCGAGCAGTTCCCCGGCTCGGGAGATACATCCGTTTTCAATTATGATGTCGCTGCAAGGCATCTTCTCGCCGTAAATCAGGTCGGTCTGATAATCCTTAGAAACAGATATGACGTCGCGTAGAAAGTCACCGTAGTAGCGCCGCAAGGCCGGGTCGGCGATTGATTCGCTGCGTGCAGCTATCATCTCTTTCTCCCTCTTCAGGTCTTCTACCGGGGCTCCGCTGGCTTTCTTTGCCATAGCAATAACCTTTACAGCCGTCATCCTCTGTTCGAACAGACGGGCCATTTCGGTGTCGATGATGTCTATGATACGGCGTTCTTCTGTCATATATTGGACAATGTTATGCAAGGCAAAGATACATCTAAAATTTCATTCCAGTCTCTCTTTTTTGTACCTTTGCAAGGTTATGAGCAAGTCAAAACCCTTTTTTGCCAAGCTTTGGAGGTCTCTGAGCGAAAAACTCAAAGAATCGCTTACCAGCGTTCTCCCCGTGAGCATACTTGTATTTGTCTTATCTCTGACCCCGTGGGTTGACATTTCCCATTACGAGCTGGCCGTGTTTGAAGGGGCGGCGCTGTTGCTGATAATAGGCATCGGCTTCTTTAATCTTGGAGCAGATATGGCAATGACCCCGATGGGGCAATATGTCGGGGAGGGCCTCACGAAATCTAAACGTCTTGGTATCCTGCTGGCTGTCAGTTTCTTTATGGGTCTGCTCATAACGGTGGCTGAGCCGGATCTCGCAGTCCTTGCGGAGCAGGTCTCCACGGTGATGGATTCTACGGTTTTGATAATAGCGGTTGGTGTCGGGGTGGGTTTGTTCCTGCTTATGGGCGTGTTCAAGATCCTGTTCCACTCAGATCTTACCAGCATATTGCTGTTCTTTTATCTGCTGCTGTTCAGCCTTACCTCTTTGCTCATTTCCAGCGGAAACGGATCTTTCCTGGGGATGTCGTTCGATTCGGGAGGTGTAACCACCGGCCCCATCACCGTACCGTTCATTATGGCGCTCGGAGTCGGCATCGCCCTCTCGGTGGGCGGCCACAACGCCAGCGAGAACAGTTTCGGCCTCATCGCCCTATGCTCTGTGGGACCAATTGTGGCGGTATTGGTGCTCTCAATATTAGCTAAGGGGAATCTCGACTTCAAGGTTCCGGATTATTCAATGGACACAATAATGGAAAACGGCATCTTTGAGATTTTCAAGGAGCAGATGTTGGATGTCGGCAAGTCGCTCATAATGATTGTCGCCTTTTTCTTTATCCTTCAGTTTACTGTACTCAAACTCCCCAAGAACAATATAATCAAGATACTGATCGGTATTGTTTACGCATTCATTGGGTTGGTCCTCTTCCTTGCAGCCGTAACAATGGCATTTATGCCTATAGGTTTCAAGATTGGCACCCAGCTTGCCGGGTACAGCCCGGTACTGCTGATAGGCCTGGCGTTTGTGATAGGTATGGTGGTGGTGCTTGCAGAGCCCGCCGTGCACGTGCTCAACGCTCAGGTAGAGGAGATTACCGCCGGACAGGTGTCAAAGAAGCAGATGATGATAGCCCTTTCCATAGGTGTCGGGATATCAATCGGCCTCTCTGTGATAAGGGTTTACTACGGATTCTCGTTGCTGTATTATCTGATTCCGGGATATATGATTTCCCTGGGATTGTCTTTGTTGGTGCCCAAGATATATACAGCTATAGCTTTTGACTCAGGCGGTGTGGCCAGCGGGCCCCTTACATCCAGCTTCATCTTGCCGTTGGTGATAGGTGCTTGTGTATCGTTACAGGGAGAGTCGGCGGTACTCGACTTTGCCTTCGGAGTGGTTGCAATGGTGGCTATGACTCCGCTTATCGCCATCCAGTCGCTTGGCTTCAATTCCGTAGTGAGCCTGCGTATGCGCGACAACGCTGCGATGCGTCGCATCCTGGCATCTTCAGATGACCAGATAATCTATTTTGAATAGTATGGAAAAGACAAAAATCATAGCTCCTATGCGCCTGGAGATGCTGTTCGCGATTGTCCATAACGACAAAGTCGCTTATTACTCCAGCATAATCCAGTCGCACAAGGCAAATCTGCAGCTCTCCGTGGCGGCCAAGGGCACCACCCATATGCTTCTCGATTACCTTGGCCTTACAGAACGCCCCAAGACAATGATAATGAGCATGGTGCGTGCCGACCAGGCCGGCGCCCTGATAGAGACTCTTGACGAACAGTTCAAAAAGGGCAAGAATTATAAGGGGCTGGCTTTCACGCTCCCCCTGAGCAGTATAATCGGTACCCGGGCGTATGGCTTCTTAAGCGATGATCAAAGAACAGTTAAACAGGAGGTGTAATTATGGATAACAAATACGAACTTGTAATCTGCATTGTGAATGCCGGTTTTTCGGAGAATGTAATGACTGCCGCAAGGGCTGCCGGAGCCAAGGGCGGCACCATAATCCGCGCACGCGGGTCTGCTAATCCCACCTCCGAGGAGTTCTTCAATATCAGCATCCAGCCCGACAAGGAGATGGTGATGATACTTGTCCCCAAGAGTATTAAAGATGATGTGCTCCATGCCGTTTACAAAGACGCCGACCTTGCGGGAACAGCACAGGGAATAGCGTTCTCGATTCCTGTGAATCATACCACAACGCTCAAAGAGTAATCAGCCATAACCTATGGGTGAGAAGGATATTCTTCTCGGCAACATAAGGGCCGGACAACCTCTGTCATTAGCAGAACGGGTCCGGCTTACGCTGATGCTCAGCGGCCCTGCGATACTGGCGCAGCTGGCATCGGTTCTGCTTCAGTTCATAGACGCGTCTATGGTCGGAAGCCTCGGGGCCGGTCCGTCCGCTTCAATCGGCCTGGTCTCCACAAGCACATGGCTCTGCGGCGGCTTTTGCATAGCGCTTGCTCAGGGTTTCTCTGTGCAGGTTGCCCACCGCCTGGGTGCAAATGACCCCGCCGGAGCCCGAAATGTCATGCGCGAGGGGATGCTGGTGGTCACTGTTTTCTCTTTGCTGCTCGGCCTTCTGGCAATCGGTGTCTCCGGCCCTCTGCCGCGCTGGCTGGGTGGGGAAGAGGCAATCCGCAGCGATGCCAGCGCCTATTTTCTCATATACGCCTCGTTTATGCCGGCCATGCAGATGTGTTTCTTTGGCGCCACCATGCTGCAGTGCAGCGGCGATATGAAGATTCCCAGTCTGCTGGATATTATGATGTGCGTACTGGATGTGATTTTCAATTTCTTCCTGATTTTCCCTACCAGGGAGATAACCTTTTTTGGGGCGATTGTCACCGTTCCGGGTGCGGGGATGGGGGTGCGTGGCGCCGCCCTGGGAACGGGTCTGGCAGAGGTGATTACAGCCGCCCTTACACTATATTTCCTGCTGGTGCGCAACCGCGACCTGGCCATTTTGGACCGCCGGGGTTCGTTTATCCCTTCCGGGGAGACGATAAAGAAGGCCTTTGGCATCACCGGCCCGCTATGGGTGCAGAATCTGGTGATGCGCGGGGCATACATCGCCAGCACCCTGATAGTTGCGCCTCTCGGGGCGGTATCCATCGCCGCCAACTCTTTTGCGATAATTGCAGAGAGTTTCTGTTATATGCCCGGATACGGTATGGCAGATGCGGCAACTACGCTGGTCGGGCAGAGCCTGGGCGCCTCGCGCAAGAATCTGGCGCGCAGTTTTGCATATATAACAACGGCCCTGGGTGTCGGCCTGATGGTGGTGCTGGCGGTGGTTATGTATATCTTTGCCGCGCCGGTAATGAGCCTGCTCAGTGTAGATGCCGATGTTGTAGCGCTTGGCGCGCGTTGCCTGAGGATGGAGGCTTTTGCCGAGGCAGGTTATGCCATATCCATAGTGGCGTTCGGAGCATGCGTTGGCGCAGGTGACACCAAAATCCCAACGTTGCTCAACCTTGTCAGCGTCTGGGCGGTGCGCATTGTCCTGGCTATCCTGCTTACTCCAAGGTATGGCCTTATGGGGTATTGGATTGCGATGCTTATAGAATTAAACGTGCGCGGTGCGTTGTTTGCAGGGCGTATTCTCGGTAATAAATGGATGAACACTAAACTGACTTCTGACTGATATGATAATAATTAAAGATAAGGAATTTGGAGGGGAGCGGCCTCTGTTTGAGACGCATGGCGCGCGACTTGAGCGGGTTGTGATAACCGACGGGGAATCGGCCGTCAAGCACTGTAGCGATATTGAGGTGGAGGGATGCCGCTTCTATGGCAAGTATCCCCTGTGGCATGTTGACGGATGCACTGTGCGCGACAGTTATTTCGCACCCGAATCGCGCTCTGCGATATGGTACACCAACAATCTTCAGATGGAGGATTGTGTGATTGACGGCCCCAAGTTTTTTCGCGAGATGCGCGATGTGTCTCTTGCGCGTGTTGTTATAAACGATGCTGACGAGACTTTCTGGCGGGTCCGCGGACTCAGGCTCAAGGATGTGACCCTGCGCGGAGGCACCTATCCGTTTATGTTCTCTGAAGATATCGAGGTGGAGAACCTGGACAGCGACTCCAAGTATGTTTTCCAGTATTGCAAGAATGTGGTTGTGCGCAACTCAAAGATTATTACCAAGGACTCTTTCTGGGAGTGCGAGAATGTGACTGTTTACGATTCGATTCTGGATGGCGAATATCTCGCATGGCATTCTAAGAATGTACGGCTGGTGAACTGCCACCTTGCCGGTGAACAGTTGCTTTGTTATGTGGATAATCTGGTGCTGGATAATTGCGAGTTCGATGCGGCCTGCGACCGGGTGTTTGAGTATTCTACAGTCAATGCAGAGATCAGGGGGCACATCACCAACATCAAGAATCCCACCTCCGGCCGTATCGTTGCCGATGGCATCGGCAGCGTCACCCTTGATGAGAATATCCGTAAACCTGCTGATTGTAAAATAATTATAAGAAAATGAAAAGGGTTTTGTTCTTAGCCTGCGCCCTGCTGCTCTCTTTGAGCGCTTTTGCACAGGACCTCGACGATACGTGGAATTACCCCGCCTTGCTTCCAGCAAGCGATTGTCCTAACAGCCTGCTGATTCTCCCCGAGGCCCCGCTCCCCAACGACGCTGTTTTCGCCTACGATTTTTCTCAGTATCTGTGGGGAAAACTGCAGCGGAAGGAAGAACGCGGCGCTCAGGCTGCTCAGGATGCAAAGCTCGATATAGACAATGTCCTGGCCAATTTCTCGCCGAGTATGGGGGTGACGCTTACGAGGACCAATTCTCCGGTGCTGGCCCATCTGCTGGCTGGCCTGCTCAATTGCGAAGCGACCACTACGGCAAAGAAGCACTATATGCGCGTGCGTCCTTTTGTGCTGTTCAACGAGCCCTCGCTTACGCCGGAAGACGAGCCTTATCTTGTTACTGACGGCTCGTATCCATCCGGACACGCTGCATACGGCTGGGCAGTGGCGCTGATTCTGACCGAGATTAATCCCGATCGCCAGAATGAAATCCTTAAATACGGCTATGAGTTCGGCCAGAGCCGCGTCATCTGCGGTGTGCACTTCCAGAGCGATGTGGATGCCGGCCGCCTTATGGGCTCCGCAATGGTCGCCCGTCTCCACGCTGACAAAGACTTCAACAAGCAGCTCTGCCGGGCAAAGAAGGAGTTCACCCGCCTCAAGGAGCGGTAGGTACATATGCTCTTCCAGACATTGTCCCGACCCTTATAAAAGGCACAATTATCTTCTGTCTCAGAGATTACGATTGCAGGTAAATAGGCCTGAACATACGGCGTGTCGCTTTAGTGGGATTAGGGTATTCACAGGCAATGAAGTTTTGCTTATCGTAGAAGCCCACTGCACTATAATTATCTAGCCCGCGTGAGATGGCTTCTACAGTAAGAAACTGGCAGCCTCCTATCTTTTGTTGAATGGCCATCTGTGCAATCTCTTCTATTAAAAAGGAGCCGATCCCGTTGTTGCGCATATTGGCCGAAACAGCGAGGTAAGATATTTCAAGTGCCGGGTAATGCCGTTTACTCCAGAATGTGTCTGAATAACTTGCGGATATCCCGTTACCTTGCAATAATTGCAAATCCGACTTATCATCTTGATCAAGGTAAAGTGAATCAAAGGTTAAGGCGAACAGAGCAACTGGAGTATCATTCATAATGACATTGTAAAGCCGGCAAAAACTGTTCTTGACGGACAATTCAAGCCCAGAGTGAATGAAATCATCCATTTCATCCACGCCGCAAATGAAGTCATCAAAAGAAGCAGTATCCGGAACTTGGACTATTCTAAGATTATTCCCACACAGCATGGTAGGTGCTCCTCCTCTCCTCAGACTCCCTCATAATCCGCTTGTCCTCCTCATTCAAGCACCCTGTTGCTATACGACGAACAGCATCCCTGATTTGGGATGCAAAAGGTTCCTTTATAGGCTCCCTAAACGTATCAAATCCTAACATAATAACTGCCTATTACAAGTTTACATTACAAAGATAATCAAGGTGTATAGATAATCCAAAGGGAAAATGAAACACCTTGTTGAAAGTACCGTTATTACCCGCTCAGTGCAGACGACCTTCGCTTGCAATGCTTTCTGGGCAAAAATCTGCCCCAGAAAGCATTCAAGCTACGGCCTTTATCTGCGCTTCGCTCTACGCCGGAGGTCCAGCCAAAGCGCCCCTACGTTTTTGTAAGGGCTCCACGAAACTTTGGCGGGAGCGCAACTTTTTTCTTTCCTAAAGTCGGAGTGACGAGCACCGCCGCATGGGACGGGTGTGACCGCCGCGAATCTCCTGGCGCTTTGGCAGGACAAGTTAAAGATCATCTCTAACTATGAATATTGGATTTGTAGAAAAGAGTCCTTAAATTCGCAAACGTCACCGCAAGGTGACAGACATATTGATGAAAGTGTATTCGCTTTTATCCCTATCCGAAATCTGGTAAATTTCAAAAAAACACAGGGATAAGCAAACTGTTCATCACTTGTATGGCTTACCGCGTTGTTTCAACGCGCCCACCATACGGGTGTGGAGTTTTGTTTATTTGTGTTTGGGCTTACCAGAGCCTCGGATAGATAAACGAGTCGACTCCACACTTTTGTTTTGCATATCCCCAAGAACAGAATTGTGGCAGCGTTGTGTAATATTTGGAACGTACGTTAATAACTATCAATAAATTAATAACATATTATAAAAATCACAACAATAATAAAGACTGACATGAAAAAGACCTATCAAACTCCCATAGTGGAGGTTATGCATTTTGATGCAGAGAGTGTAATAATGAACGGCTCAGGAGTGTCCGGTTCAGTACAGGGCCCCGGCACTGAATATCCCGACTAACCATAAACATTACCAAGTTATGAAACACATCATACATTTTGTTGCATCAGTATTACTGGTGTCAATGACCGCCTGCGTTAGCGACAATCAATCAGATCTGGAGGGACTGGGGTATATCAAGACCATTAAAATCGTTGGTCCTGATGAGATAACATTCGAGCAGATAAGTGACGCCGATCAGACAAAAGCTACATACGTGGACAACGGCAGCGCACTGGTGTTCAAATGGGCGGCAGGTGACACTCTCGGTATATTTCCCAATAAGGGCAACCAGGTAGAGTTCCCTATTACGTCTCAAGAGAGTTCTATCAGCGCAACGTTCGACGGCGGCGGCTGGGCATTGAGGAACAATGCCTCTTATGCTGCATACTATCCGTTCAGCGTATGGAACTATTTCCAGGACAACAAGAC
>JAGABI010000019.1 GCA_017614715.1 Bacteroidales bacterium
GAATTCGCCCTTGGATGCGAGCGCCTTCATCTTCTGAGTCGCATCCACGGCATTCGCAACAATTTCGCGGATGAAGATATCATTGTCGCTGTACAGGAACTTCTTGATTACCGGAAAAATGTTCTCGGTGGTTACACCGATTTTACCCTGAGTCTTATCTTGTGCCATATCGTTAGTGTTTTATAATTCTTTGTTTCGGACACAAGTTATGTCAAAAAGAATACCAGCCGCAACCGGCTGACAAAATGGCAAAAACGGCTCGTTGCTTTTACGCTTGTTGATCTTTTACACAGTCACTGGTGTAGTCTTCATAGGTCGTGACGTATTCCCGCCCAAGAGAGGCGATGCATTTGAATAGTTCTGCCTCTTTTGCCGGAGACGGAATCTTAAAGCCATTAATGTAGCTCCTTATAAGCGATGCGTTATAGCCATATTTTTTGGCGAAGCCAGCCACATTGATTTCGGGGTGAGTCAGGAAGAATCTCTGAAGTATTGTGGGTTCTGCATCTGGATATTCAAAGCTCTCGAAACTTATGTCAGTATCCAGCTTAGACCAGTGAATACCGATAGTGCTTATTTCATAATCTTCTCTTTCTTCATCTGATGCTGTGCGCAGCCGGTCATACCACAAGAGCGACTGACGGTATGTTTTACCGTCATCTCCCTGCACATATATCCCCTCCGCATCAAACCAAATCTTAACGATAGTATTAATCATCAGTTCCAAATATTTCGTGCCATCGTTTTACGATGATATCGGCATTGTCTGCAATAGCACGCGAGATGCGTTTAAGGTCATTTGCTTTGATGTTATACACAGTCTCCAATATGAATTCTTGACCGTTCCATGTAAACTTTGCATCACCATCATTTCCACGTACGTGGACATGAATGGGCTCATGCTCTTTTGAGAAAAACAAGAAAATGAACCCGTATTGTCTAAATAACTCTGACATATCTCCCTCCTCTAATCTATTTTTGACAAATATAGGTATCATTTATGATACCTGCAAATTAAATATAGTTAAATTGAGGCGTTACAACATTCGAAAGGCATTACTACTACACAATACAGGATACTTCACCAAACCGCTCAGTGCAGACACCTCGGCTTGCAATGCTTTCTGGGCAAAAATCTGCCCCTGAAAGCATTCAAGCTACGGTATTTGTCTGCGCTTCGCTCTAAGCCGACGGTCCTGCCAAAGCGCCTCGACGTTTTGTTATGGGCTCCACGAAACTTTGGCGGGAGCGCAACTTTTTTCCTTCCTAATGTCCTTGGCACATCCACTGCCGCATGGGACGAGTTGGACAGCCGCGAATCTCCTGGCGCTTTGACTGGACAGAAATAGAGTTTCTTTTATGGGATGCACCACGAAATCTACTAGTTTATCATCAAAACAGGTCGTACACTTCTACCATTATAACGATCTCCATAACTACCATGGTTAGAATAGACAGTTACACTAGATGAGCCAAAAATCAGATACCAAGCTCTGCTAGGGAAATCTGTATCTAACGATGAGGTCCAATAATATCCTTGAATAGATGTACTATTCGATGCAGACGCATCATCACGAGACCCGGATGCTGGTAAAAAAATACTATTACCATTTGTTTTGCTTGTCACCCTATATCCATTCACATCACCCTCTGTCTCCCATGCCCATGTGCAATTGTTTATTAATTCCGCCATTTCTGTCCGCGTCGGCATTCGCCAATTGCCACCCCAGTTGACATATGCTGCGTCATCCTCCAACTCTAACTTTGTTATACAATCTAGTTTTCCAAAACTGCTGAAGTTGCAATACTTAGTCATTGAGCGATTGCTACCTCTACACAACGAATAATTATTCCATGTATAGCTAGTTTTTGTCACTGTCTCACCCCAAGCGTAATAACCACCACCTGCTTCTGGAGTACTCGCACCTACGTTACAAGTCGCCCACTTTATCCCTGAAGGGAGACCGAGGTCAACCCAATAATGGCCATTTTCAGAGCCTATTGAAGGTGCAACTGTAATTGTGCATGTTTCATAGAAACCTCCGTCGTATGTGGTTGCGGTGATGATTGCCGTTCCGGATTGGACTGCAGTTATGACTCCAGAATAATCCACTGTTGCCACGTCGGTATCACTTGATGACCATATTACTGTTGATTGTGTTGCATTTGATGGCGTCACAGTGGCAACTATGGATACCGTTTCACCAGCAACAAGGTCATAATTACTTTTACTAAGAGAGATACCTGTTACAGTAATTCGAACATCTTCATCTGTAATCGCACGGACAGAGAATCCGTCGCAACGGAGGCCGTAATGCCTATAAACACCGTCAGCGTCGAATGTAACTAGCCACGCGTCGTTAGGGTATTCAGTACGTAGGGAAGAAGACCGGTAGTCACCCAAGGAGCCAAAATTATCTAAGCTGGTATACCAATGGCCAGCAGCGGGCAGGAATATGCTGTTGTTGTTGATGTTACTGGTAACAAGCATTCCGTTGACACCGTTCTGGGTAGTCCATGTCCAGTTGCATTCTGTCCTTAACTCTGTCCACTCTGCATCGGTGGGCATTCTCCATGCCCCGCCCCGATTTACGTGAGCGGCGTCATCCTCGGATTCCAGAACTGTCTTATTGTCGACAGGTCCGTAGCTGATGGATGTGTTGTACTTAGAGAATTTAACATTATCCCAATAATCCCCACTTGTGCGGAATTCGTACTTTGTCCATTCATATCCTTCTTTGTTATCTATCCAAGTAAAAGGATTCTGGCTACTGTAATGAGGCTCTGTCTCGCCCCATGCGAAATAATCACCGGGCTCTTCCGGAGCATTGGCGCCAACGTTGCACGTCGCCCACTTCAGGCCGGATGGCAGACCCAAATCAATATATTGAGGTCCTACATATTGTCCTTTAAATATAACGGTCGGCATAGATAGGATATTGGAACGGGCGATGCTCTGTGACTTGGTTGTCTGTATTTCCATCACTCTGCCTTCGCTATCGGTTACAGTTACTGTGAAGCCGTTTGTCATCTTCGAGGGTGGAAGGGCTATAATGAATGCGGTGGCTGTGTTCGCGTTCAGCTCTACTCCGTCGCCGCAATCCAAGGTCACGGTTGTGGCTGTTGCATCAGTCAGGGTAATTGCAGGTGCTGCAGAATTCGACACTATAACAGATGCTGCGCCGCAGATTTTTTCGTTGTTATTACCGGTCATGCTTATGGAAGATATAGTTGCTGTGCCTTTTAATTGGAGTTTCAAGCCGCCGAGAACGTTCTTGAATTTTAGGTTTATGTCTCTGGTTGAGCTAGTTACGGCTGTCATAGGGAATGCCCCATTACCAAAACTACCATTAGCATACGTTTGGGCTGCTGGTAGTACTATATTCTTGATTAAATAGGCACTTCCCATTTTTTCTATTGAAGCCGATGGATAATAGGGATACATGGCTACGTTGTTGCCTATTTCTGAACCCGAAATGAAGTCTGGATGAACCCTATTCAAGGCGGCCGCTGTCTTTCCGTCAGAATCATCGGTAACCTGATACTGCCCATTGATTATTGTCCCAGCGAAGATGCTTACCTGGTCCCCACGTTTCCAGAGCACGTTGCCGTTGGCATCTATCGATGTCTTTGTTGCTACGTCCCCCGCATCGTCCACTATCGCCTCCATTGTGGCGGTGAATACCTTGCCATCTGGAGCAAATTCGACTTCTTCCTTAACCTGGCAACTGCACACTTCAATAGCTACAATAAAGCATACTAATAATGTTTTTTTCATGAAATATTCTGTCCCTACCATCACCCGCTCCACGGTGAGGATTTAAAAAAGAAAGTGTGGAGCTGTTCGTTTATCTGGAGAGGGGCTCTGGACTGCCCAAACGCAAATAAACATGGCTCCACACCGTATGGAGACTGTGCAATACGCACGGTACACCATCCACGGCGATGAAGATGTTCGATTCCTTGCGTTTAGAAATTGTCCAGATTTCTCTCCAAGGATAAAAGCGAAACACTTTCATCTAATATGTCTGCCGGCCGGATATATTATCCGCATCCAGCACTTGCAAATTTAGTTTTTTTATTTCTGTTTTTAAAAATGGAAATTAGTGTTTTATACTTTTTAGCCCGGCAAATACCAGCGTAGCAGACTGAATGCTTCAGGCAATATCTCGCCCCACTTTGTGAGGCTTTGATATAAGGCCGAACAAAGAAGGGGATCTGGGGGCGCGGGATTCAGTTTATGCTGACAGGATGTAGCAAAGCGAAACCTGGAAGCATCCCGCGATTGCCAGAAGCATTGCAGTCGCGGAGCATTTGCCGGCTTGGTATTGACAGAGGGTTTTGCGGGTGTACGATGACTCTCAAAAAAACAGACATCCATTTTGGGCTGAATGTCTGTTTAGAGAAGAAGACTCAAGTATCGATGTTCATGAATCTGTTGACAAAAGTACTATTGTTTTAGTAATCTCCAAAAGAAAACAAACATTCTTACACCAGCCTCAACGGCCGCATACATGATGCAAGTACCCAACCCTATGAACAAGAATGGGATAAATGTCGTATCTTCACGGAATAAGTATCATTTATATGAAAATACAACCAATAATTCTGACTATTGCGATGCTGCTCAGCCTGGCGGCAAATGCACAAACCACACAAGTGGCGAACGAAAAGGACGAACAAATGTTTCGTGAGTGGGTAAAGACGCTTGGTTCGGATGAGTTTGGCGGGCGCAAGCCAATGACAGAATATGAAGATATGACCATCAACTATCTATCTGCCCAGATGGAAGCGATGGGTCTGGAGCCTGCCTTTGACGGGAGCTGGTATCAGCCCTTCGAGATGATTGCAGTTACGGCAAAACTCAGAGGCGACCGGATTCCTGTTAAGGGACGCAAGAAAGCGGTGCTGATAGCCCCAGACGACCTGATGGTGTGGACTGCGCGTGAAACAGACAAGGTTGAGCTGCCCAAGGCTGAATTCGTTTTCTGCGGATTCGGGATAAGCGCGCCTGAATACGGCTGGAATGATTACGAGGGGATTGATGTCAATGGGAAGATAGTTATCGCCATGGTGAACGACCCCGGCTTTTACAATAACAACCTTTTCCGCGGGCGCAACATGACTTACTACGGACGTTGGCTCTACAAGTTTGAGGAGGCACAACGTCAGGGCGCAGCCGGATGTCTTGTGCTGCACAATACCGCCGCCGCCAGCTATGGCTGGGACGTTTGCGTAAACGGTCATCAGGAAGGCAACCTCGCACTGTACGACCCTGCAACACGCAACATGAACGCGCTCGCCATCAAAGGCTGGCTGCATGAAGATGGCGCTCGGAAGATATTCGCTGCTGCCGGAATGGACATGGATGCAGCCCTCGCGGCAGCCAAGTTGCCGGGATTCAAGAGTTTCCCCATCAAAGCAAAGGGCGACATCAGGATGGATGTAAGTTATGAGATTCAGCAGACCAATAATGTAGGCGGCCTGATTCGGGGCACAGAACACCCTGATGAAGTGGTTGTGCTGAGCGCACATTGGGACCATCTTGGATTTGGCCCTGCCGACGAGACCGGTGACGACATCTACAACGGAGCCGGGGACAACGGTTCAGGAATGGCCGGCGTACTGCTTGCGGCCAGAAAGTTCTGCGACCTCCCCTGCCCTCCGCGCCGCTCGGTACTGTTCCTGTTTCCATCCTCTGAAGAGAGCGGCCTGTTCGGCTCAGAATACTACTGCGCACATCCGCTCATTCCAATGGAAAAGACATCCGCCAATCTCAACTTTGAGAGCATCGGACCGGCAGAACTCACAGAAGACATCACAATTCTCGGAGGCGGCGCCAGCGACCTGGACAATTATTATGTTGCCGCAGCTGCCGCGCAGGGGCGATACATATTTTTTGACGATGACAATTCAGACGGATGGTTCTTCCGCTCCGATCACTACAACTTTGTCAAGAAGGGAGTCCGCTCTGTAGTGATTGAAAATGGCCGGCACCCGGTGGATTCGTCACGCCCCAACAAGTATCCAATGACAAGCTGGTATCACCAGCCCCGCGACGAATACCGTGACGACTGGGACCTCACCGGCACCCTCGCAAATGTCAACCTCATCTTCTCCGTAGCGTTATCCCTGGCGAATGCAGAGTAAACAGACGAGTCTCAAGCCTCCCTTCCCGGAAAGGGAGGTTGGAGGAATAGATAATTGTCGAGCAATGTTTGTAGGGAACTGTCAATCAACAAGCCTCCTTCCAGGGAAGGGGGTGTGGGGGTTGGGACAAACATAGGGGGAGCATAAGCTCCCACAACAAAAAAGAGAAGCGTACTGCTTCTCTTTTTTGTTGTGGGAGCTGAGGGAGTCGAACCCCCGACCCTCTGCTTGTAAGGCAGACGCTCTGAACCAACTGAGCTAAGCTCCCTGCCGAAAGCGGATGCAAATATATATCATTTTTTGAATCCGCCAAAATTTATTTACGGGATTCTTTGACAAGCCACTCAAACAGCGGCTGGTACCGGAAATCTCCCGATTCAAACATCTTTTCCGGATGGAACTGGACCCCGATAATACGATATCCGTTCTCAAAACACTCAATACCCTCCACAACGGAGTCCGGGGCTGTCGCAGAAACCACAAACCCCCTCGCGACTTCTTTAACAGCTTGGTGATGGTAGGTATTGATTCGCGTGGCTCCGGATATGGTAAGCGCAGCCAGCCTGCTACCCTCCACAATGTAAACATCGTGGAATGGATCCTCGTCATTTTTACTTCTGTGCTGGATTGGGGATTCCGGTATCTGGGAAGGGATATCCTGCCAGAGCGAACCGCCGAATGCAACATTGATTGCCTGAACTCCGCGACAGATTCCCAGAAGGGGCTTCCCGCCGCGGGCCGACAGACGGGCCAGCATCAGATCAAATGTATCGCGCGGAGCATTTATCTCGCCCATCTGCGGCAGGGCAGCTTCTCCGTAAAAAGCAGGATCTATGTCTTCCCCACCCGTCATCACAACTCCGTCCACTCTGTCCAGTATCGCCGCCAGTGCCAGGGAATCTGTCAGGATGGGGATAATAACAGGAACGCCTCCGGCGGCGCAAACCGCATCGATATAATCCTGCCCTACCCGGCTCTGCCCTGTGCCTCCTGCAGAGATGCCAATAATTGGTGCGCGGCTGCCGTGCGTCAGTCTTGGCGCAGAGCAACCGCACATCATAATAGCGCAAAGCAGTATAGCGGCAACCCGTTTCACAAGCTATTTCTTGCTCAGTTGCAGGTAATCGATGCTGGGCATCGCTCCGGTGGCATTGCCGAAACGGATGACATTGAGACCCTTCTTTAGCTTGATCTCGATATTCTCCACCTGCCAGTTGTCACTTGGCGAGCCGGTAGCAAGGTCATCTATGGTCTTGACCTCATTGCCGTTCACACTTATTGTAAACCCGGCGGGTTCACCTGCTGCATAGCGGACAGATGCCACATACTTGCCGCCGCAACGGCTGTATACGTTTTCCCACTGCATCCAGTTGTCGGCACTGTTACCCAGCCCCGACACATACATCCCCTGGCTTGCAGAATTGTTGGCAAGGTATCTTGGAGAAGGGACACCCTCAATAGTTGAGAACTCATTCATGTATGACTCCTCAGCCTGGTAAACACTCTTCTCAATGCGTTTTCCGGTAGCGAAAAATGCCGCGGAGGCGTGCGGTTGAAGGGAGATTGTATAAATATCAGAGGCGGGCTCATCAATATCCTTGTGCCCAAAGCAGTCATACAGTTTCACGGGGCCTTTAAAGCCGAGAGCCTCAAGGCTTACATCTATGGTAGAAGGTTCCTCAGAGAGATTCATGACCACAACAGCACGTTTGGCGCCCATTATCCGCTCCATATCCTTTGCTACGACATACACCTCACCCTCTTTCTGAACGACGGGCGCGCCCAGGCCAAGCTTGTCCTGGTTCATTGCGATAAGATCCTTGTTGAGCATCACCTCGCGGGAGGATTCCGGAACCTTGCGCATATCGCACCCCATAATCAGCGGTGACGATGTAATGCACCAGTATGCCATGTGGGTCAGCTCTTCATCATGACTCAAGGTCGCGTCGCTTCCGGGCCATTTGGAGCCAATCTCCAGCATATCGCAGTCGTTGTAATGGCCTTTGCGGGTATATGCCTGCAGATAGAGATTCTCATCAATGATATATTTCACGCGGGAGAACCAGGGACGGATATCGTAAGTTGTACGCCATGATGTTGCAAGGTCTGCTGCCCATGTACCGGGGAAGCGCCAGCGGCAGATGTTGAAGATAATGTCATTCTTGTCGCAAGCGCGAATCGCTTCTGCAATTCTGGTGTACTGTTCCCTCTCGTTCAAACCTGCATGCTGCCCGCCGCAGAAATCGATTTTGATGAAATCGTAGTCCCACTCGTCGAAAAACAACTTGCAGTCATCTTTCTCATGGCCGTACAAACCGGTTCCTATACCGTAAGGATAGATATTCTCACTGCCGCAGGTATTGTCCCCTGCATCGGTATAGATGCCCGCCTTAAGCCCAAGCGAGTGGATATAATCTGCCACGGCCTTCATGCCGTTGGGGAACAAATCAGCGTTGTACTGGAAGTTCCCGGCACTGTCACGGGGCGTCTGGAAACCGTCATCAATATTTATGAACTTATAGCCGGCGTCGGCATATCCCAGCTCCTTGACTGCGAGAGCCTGGTCTTTTACAAGCTCTTCATTGATGTTGAGCTGAAAAGCGTTCCAGAAACTCATGCCCATTGTGGGGGTATGAGCCACCTCATACTCTATGCTGCCGTCGCAAGATGCTGCAAATAAGCCAGCCGCAACGATAGCAGATATAAGGATAAAGTGCTTCATTATTTGAACTTTTTAATGGTCATGCAGTCGATTGCCGGCATCTTGGCCTCAGCATTGGAAAGGCGGATGGTGTTCCAGCCCTTCTTCAATTTAATCTTTGTATTGACCAGGTCCCACTCGATGTCAAGACCGCAGGCTATATTATCGAACTTGTAAACATCCTCGCCGTTGATGCTCAGGTTAATGTCGCGCTCGTCCGGGCTGCTGAAACGCAGTGTGAAGACATAGTCACCGCCCTTCTCGCTATAGACGTTACGCCACTCGAGCCAGTTCGCATCCCAGCCGCCAAGGTCGGTGGCATAGAAGCCCATGAAAGCTGAATCAGACTCGCGGAAATGAGGCGAAGGGATATCATAGGGACGGCGGTATGCCTCGTAGTCCTGCTCGTTGATCTCTGTGTATGCATTCAGGTAGGCCTCTTCTGCTTGGTACTCGCTCTTCTCTGCACGTTTGCCGGTCACAAAGAAGGCCTCGCTGTCGTGTGCAGGGATGGTGAGGGTGAAACTGCCGGAAAGTTCCGGGCGATCCTCATGCTTAAAGCAGTCGTAAACCTTGACATCACCCTTGAATCCCAAAGCATTCACGTCAATGCTGATGTTAGCCTCTTCATCTGACAGATTGGATACTACCACTGCGCGTTTGGGGCCGTAGAACTTCTCCATATCCTTAGCAAAGACATACACCTCGCCAGCTTTTTGCACAACCGGAGCCGCGATGCCCAGGCGGTCCTGGTTCATGGCGATAAGGTCGGCGTTCTTGAGGAACTCGATAGAATATTCCGGCATCTCATAGAGGTTGCAGCCAACCACAAGAGGTGAGGACTGGATGCTCCAGCAAGCCATGTGAGTGCGCTCAATCTCGGGCGGGAACCCCTGCCCTATCTCAAGCATATCCATATCGTTGTAATGGCCGTTGCCGGTATAGGCAACCAGATACATATTCTCTTTGATGATTGTTTTCACCTGATCCCAGTTGACCCAGATATCGTGTGTAGTGCGCCAGCTGTCGGCGATGTCAATCACCCATGTGCCGGGGAATACCCAGCGGCACACGTTGAAATTGATGTTCTTGTTGTCGCACTGGGCAAGGGCCTCGGCAATCTTGGTGAACTGCTCCTGCTCATTGAGGTCCAGGTGGCGGCCACCGCAATTGTCAACCTTGAAGAAGTCGTAGCCCCACTCGTCAAACATCATCTTGCAATCTTCTACCTCGTGGCCGTACAGGCCCACGTTCAGGCCGTAGGGCTTTACATTGAGCGATGCACAGGTATTGTCACCTGCATCTGAATACATGCCGGCCTTGAGCCCTTTCGAGTGGATATAATCTGCCACCGCCTTCATTCCGTTGGGGAACTTGGTGGTATCTATGCGGATGCGTCCGTCCTCGCCGCGGCCGTCGGTAAAGCCGTCGTCTATATTTACATAGATATAACCGGCGTCTGCAAGGCCTGTGGATATCAGGGCGTCTGCCTGGCCGCAGATCACCTCTTCGCTGATGTTGGTCTTGAAGTAGTTCCAGCTGCTCCACCCCATGATGGGCGGGTCAAAGTCGCGCGCCTGCTCTTTATTCGAGGCGCAGGAGCACATCAAAAAGAGCGAGGCACAAACCATGGCTATGGAAAGATGTTTTTTCATAGTATTGATGGTTTTAGTCTATGTACATTGAATAGAGATTTGCGTTACGCATCTTGACGCGCAGCCTGCAAGGGCCCTCGGGGAGCTGGAATGCAGGGATGTGCAGGTCATCACCCTTTAGGGTGACTTTCTTCTTGGGGCCGTTGTCAAGAAGCTCAATCTGGATGTAGCCGTCCTCTGCAATCTCGGCATTAACGGTGAGCATGCCACCGCCCAGGATGGGGTTGGTGGTGAAGCAGCCTGCCTTCTTGCCAGCCTTTACGCCAAACCAGCCGTCGGCGCGATAAGAAATCACTGCAATTGAGCTGTGGCCTTCGCGGGTGAGTTTAGCAAGACCTTCCCAGCCTCCTACCTTATCGAAGTAAGGAAGCTTCTCTGCCATTCCGCGGTTCTTGAAGATACGCTCGTAATCCTCTGCAGTCACCTCTGCAAGGTGGTTGCGGGCAAAGAGTGCCTCGGGGAAGAAGTGAGGCCAGGTCATTACCTGGGCAACCATCTGATAGTACTTCTTGCCGTCCTGAACGATATCGGTATCAAAGTTATAGAGACCGCCAAAATAGAATTCGTCAAGGTTGTCGGTATAGAGGAAAGGACCGTCGCCGGGGGCGTCGTAGAAGTTCACGCCGTCGCGGCTGTAGTCCAGATCGAGGCTGCTCTGCTGCATGTCACCCACGAAATGCTCAACAAATACAAGGTAGAGGCCGGCATCTTCCATCTTGCAGATGCGGGCGCCGTACTGCTGGGTGTAAGGTGTGTCGCGCTCGCCGTCGCTGGTAAAGGAGTGGATATACTTCCAATCCTTGCCGTCCTGGGTGGAATAAACGGTGAGGACGCGGGTATCAACCATATCGTAAGGGAGGTCGTACGGTGCATCGCGGCGGAGAGTCTGTCCGCGGGCGATATAGAGGGTCTTGCCGTCTGCAGAGAGCCAGCTGTTGCCAAAGTTGTCGTTGGTGGTGAAGCCGGTGTCCCACTGGTCCTCCTTGTAAACGGGGATATCCTGGAATACCGGTTTGTCACTCAGGAAAACGGTATCGCCGGTAGAAGTGGTTGCAAATGCCCAATAAGTACGATATTCAGCCTTAACGCAACCGAAGTCGCGCGGATTGATCTGCTGGGCGATGCGGATGTCGGTAAGCTTGTATGTGCCATGCTTGGCGGGATCGTAAATCTCATAGGTATCCTTATCCAGATGGTCGCTGCACATCATGGCGCCGCCGGTGAAGAGGTGCATACGGCCGCCCCCAGCCTCGGGAGCGGGAGCCTGCTCTTTAGGGACAGTTACATAAGGACCTTCAGGCTTGTCTGCCACAGCAGTGAAATAGTAAGGCTTCTTTGCATAAAGACCGTAGCGCTCCACATAGGGGTTGGCAACCACATTGATTGCAAACCTGCCGTCGGCAGTCTTGTAGAAACTGTTACCGCCCACGTAAACAACAATGGAGTCGCGGTTGGGCACAGCCTCGTAAATCTCGGGTTTGGAATACTCTATCTTGAGATTCTTGGATATCTTCTGGAACATATAATTGTCCGGAGTGAAGATAAGCTTGCGGTACGCAATCGGTTCCTTGGGTGCTTCGATATCGGGAACGTGCTCGATGCGGAGCAGGCGCTTGAGGGTGGTGTCGCCAAGATGTATCATGGCAGTATAACGACCGTCAGCAAGTTTGTCAATCTTCTTTACTGCACAGTGGTTCTCGCCGGGTTTAAGCTTGTATTTTTCTGTGCGGATTTTAGAGCCGTCGGGAGCGAAGAACTCAACCAGTGTGCTTTTGGGGCCATTCTCGGGCACCACCACAGTGAGCTCTGCATTCTTGGCGTTACGATAAATCGGCATGTAGAATTCTGCCTGCAACTTCCCTGCGGGGCGTTGCGCGAAAGCGAAAATCGGCGCGAGCAGCGCAATCAGGATAAGGGTTTTCTTTGAGATAAAGTTCATGATAGGTATTGTTGTATTATTTGGTTATTCTATAAATGTCCAGTTGTCATTGATTGTCGGCTCCAACGTGCCGATAGAGTTGAGATGGCTGTAAAGCAAATCGCGGATGTCACCGTATTTATCCACAATATATGCATCGGGGTTGCTCACGTCAAGCCCGGCACCCTCCTTGAGAAGGCCGTCGCCGCCCATCGCACGATATGATGTGATTGCAACGGTATAAGTCTTGGCGGGATCAAAAGGCTCTCCGTTTTCCATCGACTCGATTTCCACCCTGCTGCCCGCGGGACGGCGTTTGTAAACCTTGTAAATCAAACCGCCGGCAGAATCATAGCAATATGCCGGCCCGTCGCGGTTGATCCATCTGTCGTATGAATACTCCAGATAATTCTTTATCTGCTCTCCGGTGAGACGTATGGTAAAGAGCTTGTTTTCAAAAGGATAAATCCTGGTGAGATCGTTATAGACCATCACGCCCTGGCTAATTACGCCGTATGATGAGAGCGGCGCAGCGAATGTAATGTCGGCACCGGTGACATCCAGCTGCAGGTCGTACAGCAGGTTCATATACGCCGACGGGCCGCGGAGTGCATCGCTCAGGTCAAACGATTCGGTCACTTTGCATATCTCCTGCATCGTAAACGCCTTAACGCGGTGGTAGTCAGCCTCAAACTCTGCATCAAAGGCTTCGCTTGTGGCAACGTCCTCCAAATCAATCATCTCCGCTGTAATCTCAGTGCTGCTGCGCTTGCCTTTATCAAATACGAGTTCAAAGTGTGCGTGGCCAAGGTTCATGCAGCGCGCTCCGGGGTTGACATAAGCGGTGGGGGTATCGTTGTTCAGGTCTTTGTCAAAGTCGCAAGTAGCAAGGGGGCGATGGTCGTGACCACCAATTATCAAGTCCACGCCTTTGAGATTCTTCATCATATAGAGCGATGAATTCTCGAAATCGGCTTTCTCTGCCTCGCCGCTTCCGCTGTGCATGGAAACAATCACAAAGTCGGGACGCTCTTTTCTGTGGACGCGGTCCACGAGTCCCTGCGCCATCTTTGTGATGTCAACGAACTCCATTCCGTGGTAAAGCGGCTCTGTGATCCAGCTCGTTACATTAGGATTGGTGAAGCCTATTATTGCCACCTTGAGGCCTCCCCTCCTGATTATTGCATATTCCCTGAAATAACAACTGCCCTTGCCGGGCTCTTCTGTGCGGATAGCGTTTGCCGCCAGTAATGGGGCGTTGAACTGCCTGCCAACCCTGTCATATACCTCATGGCCAGCCTCGATGTCATGATTGCCCACTACGATTGCGTCGTAATCGAGATAGTTTGCAGCACGGGCAAAAATGTGCCGCGCTGCAGTATCCACAAAGTTGTAATAGAAGGCGGCGTTATCGCCCTGCAAGTTATCTCCGTTGTCTATCAGTATGACTCCGTCGTTGTTCATGCGGACCGAATCCATCACCGTGGCGACCTTGGAAAGGGAGTTGGGCTTAAAGCTGTCGTCAAGGTAATAGCGGCTCAGATAGGCACCATGAATGTCACTTGTAATATAGATATCAAGTGTATGTGTGCCGTTCGAAGGACGACCGCATCCCCCGAGGATATTTAGTGCGAATGTGAACAAAAGAAAAAATTTTCGCATTGTAAAAATTCGTAATCGCAAATATGTGAAATTTAATGTAATTTTGAAAAATTTTGGCCCATGGAGATAGAGCAAATAACAAGCAAGATGCGGCAGGATATACTGTCTGCAAGCCGAGACGAGCTGATTTTTAACGATTTCCAGCAACAGCTTCCGAAACTGCGCGAAACAAGCCTTTACACTATTTTCAAGGCGATGCCAAAAGGGAGGCTGATGCACGCCCATATAGAGGCCACCTTCAATGTCAGGGATATGCTCTCTCTGGCAATTGCAAACGGCGGCGTATATGTGTTCCTGAATGAGGAGACGCACGAATTCCGGCAGTACCAGCTGGCTCACCGGGGATGGTTTGAAAACGGCGTGATTCCTGATGGGTGGACAGGCCTGAATCTGGCCCTGGCAGAGGACCCGGGCCTGAAAGAGACATTGTTCACTATGTGCACGTCTGGCAAAGGAGATATTGACGAGAATATCTGGCCAAAGTTTGAAGCTATCTTTGACCGCTTCAAGGCTGTGAACAACTGCAAACCTATATTCATAAAGCTCTATACCAAGGTTTTCATGGAGATGGCGGCTGAGGGGCTGATGGGTGTAGATTTGCGCTATATCAGCCAGACAATCTTTGAAGAGGACGGCCACAGGCTCACACCGGATGAGTATGTAGAGACGCTAAAGTATATTGAGGCCGAGGTACGCAAGACCTATCCATTCTTCCATATTAATATCGTTTATTGTTATTACAAGGGCGTCCCGGCTGACACCGTCCCGGAGCGTCTGGAGTTTGCACGCCACCTGCAGGAGAAGTATCCCGATATGTTTATAGGTTACGACATGGTCGGCGGAGAAGATTGCGGCAAAGACCTGCTTTATTACACGCCGGCGCTGCGCGAAGCTAAAGTACCGATTATAATGCACGCAGGCGAGTCTATGGACCCGAATAACCGCAACATTGAATATGCCCTCGACC
>JAGABI010000020.1 GCA_017614715.1 Bacteroidales bacterium
AACGGTACCCTGTCAGGGTACCGTTGGTTTGCGTAATTCGTTGTGTGTCAGCGGGAAAGCAGCCGGTTAGGGTGCAGATCGTTGCCCCCAGCCCTGGCTAGCGGGTGAGGACGATGGCAAAGCCGCCGCCGGAGGCCATGTGGATGTCGAGTTTGTCGCCGGCCTTGACGTCTTTGAACTCGTGTTTGAAGTCGGTGGCGTGGCGGTCGGCATTGGCGCCGTCGCGGTAGATCTCGGCCTTCCAGGAACCGCTATCCAGGAAGCCCAGGTCGATGGAGACGTCGCGGGGATCCCAGTTGGTGGTGCCGCCCACGTACCAGGTGTCGCCGCTCCGCTTAGCCATTATTACCGATTCGCCGACCTTGCCGTCAATGCCAAGGGTTTCGTCGAACACCGTGGGGATACGGGAGATAAACGAAAGGCATTCGGGTTCTTTACGATAGGCAGAAGGTCCGTCGCATAACATACATAAGGGCGAGTCGAATATGACATATTCGCCCAGCTGGTGGCAGCGGGTGCCCTGGCTCATGGGCTCGCGGCTCTTGAGGTAGGTGCTCTTGGAGCCGTTGCGCATTGCGCCCTGGGTGTAGTCCACTACGCCGGAGGCCATACGGATATAGGGGAAGGTGACGTCGTTCAGCGGCATGTCTATCTCTATGCCGCTCCACTTCATATTTTCAAGGCCGAATACACCCTCATAGTTCAGCACGTTGGGATAAGTGCGGTTGAGACCGTGGGGTTTGAAAGCACCGTGAAAGTCGAGCACCAGATGATATTTTGCAGCAATCCCGGCAGCCTCCGTGAAGAAGTTCACCATAAGCTGGTCGTCACGGTTCATGAAATCGATTTTGAAGCCTTTGATACCCATCTTTGAGTAGTGGCTGCATACGTGCTCCATGTCGCGATGGAAAGCGTAGTAGCCGACCCAGAGAATGATGCCCACACCCTTTTCATTGCCATAGGCTACGAGCTCTTCAAGGTCGATTTCCGGTACTATGTGGAAGAGGTCGGAATAGCCGCCCTGGCTCCAGCCGTCGTCCATGATAATGTATTCTATATTGTTTTCGGAGGCAAAGTCGATAAAGTGCTTGTAGGTGTCGTTGTTGATGCCGGCCACGAAGTCAACGCCGGTTACATAGAAACCGTTCCACCAGTCCCAGGCAACCTTTCCGGGCATTACCCAGCTGAAGTCAGAACCCTTTGCCGGGGCATCTCCCAGCCGGTAAACGATGTCGTTGGTTGCCATATCGATGTCCCGGGTAGTGACGGCAACGATTCTCCAGGGGAACTTTTCACCTGCCTTGCACTCTGCCAGATAATCGTAGCGGCTCTTGACAACCTCCTGGATGTTGTTGTATCCGCCCATTTCCAGCTCTTTGGGCCGCTGTGGCCATACGCCGTGCAGCGTGCTGCTGCCGTCGCCCTGAAGATACAATCCTGGGTAGTCATATAGTGCCGACTCCATGATGTTGATCTTGACACCGTTCGGTGCATCTATCATCTGCGGCAGGAAGGCGAGCTTCTCCGGGTGGATTGCGCTCAGTGCAGAGTACTCATAGATATTCTCAAAGGACGATTCAAACTCGTTCCATGAGAATCCGGCCCAGGTGTTCCAGTCCCCTGCAAAGTTGAACTCCGCAGTCTCGCTCTTAACTTTGAAGGGCTTTTTGCTCTTGGAGACAAAGCGGTATGCGATGCAATCGTCGTAAGCGCGGAAAATGACGTCGCAATCTTTATAGCTGAGCGTCAGTTCATTATAATGGTCGCGAACCTCGGCGCGCTTGTATGCTACAGGCCTGAAGGTTTCATTTGCGCTGCGTCGTGAGAACTTTTGCAATTTGCCGCCCCCATACACCGTGCCGTCGGTGAGTTTCATCTCTATGCGTGAATCCTTCATCAGGCAGTTCCCGTCGTGGAAAACAGAGTAGGAGAGGGTTTTACCTGCGGTGATGCTGGCCACAATATGGCCGTCTGGCGACATCACCTGAATGTTCTTGTCGGCCGCAGAAGCGGAGAAAGTGCCCGCCAGTACAAAGGCGGCCATGCAGAAAAACTTCAGAGTCTTTTTCATTATTGTCTGTGTTGGTTATTTAGTTTCTATAAAATTGTTTACCACTACGGTGGTGTCCTCCAGACGGAGTTTGAGCCACTGCGTGATCTCTGCCATCTGCTCTGATGAGAGAGCCTCGGACGACTGGACGATGGCGCTTGTTACGGGCACCTCTGTGATGCTGTCTGCCGCCATACGGGTGGCGGAGCCGCGGGAAAGGGAGAGACCGCTTACGACGGGGTACTTGTATTGGAGCTCTTTGGTAATCTGGGTGCAGGGGATGGCTTCTCCCCGGCTCCGATTAAGCTGGTCTTCCAGTTCGCGGATACGGGCGTCCCTGGAGGCGATAGTTTCGCTGGCGCGCTCGTAAATCCCTTTCAGCAGTTCGTCTGCCTTGGCGCCGAAAGAGTTGACGCTGATGTCCAGCTTGTCCGGGTCGATGCCATGCCGGACGGCGGCGCCTCTCAGATATTCAATGTCGCCATCGGTAAGCTCCCCGGCAAAGAAAATCCTGGCTTTGCCGCCGGAGATGCTGTAGTTATAAATGTACGCATCGCCAAAGGTCTTGTTCTCCTCTATGAAGTTGTGTACGTTGCGCTCTGTGTTATTGTTGCGGATCATGCCTATTGCGCCAATCACGCTGGGGATGATTATGGCCAGCAGGATCAAAGAAGAAACTGTGTGGAACCTGCGGTTTTGCGGCGTGGCTTCGCCCACCCTTTCAAAACGGAGGTGGCGGGCGGTGAAATAGGTCGCCATCAAGATGAATACCGTGTTGATGAGGAAGAGGTAGAGCGCCCCCATCGCGTAGCGGAAGTTACCGCTGGCAAGCCCGAAGCCGACGGTGCACAGAGGAGGCATCAGGGCGGTGGCGATTGCCACTCCGGAGATTACCGTGCCACGGTCCTTGCGGCTTAACTCCAGGGTGCCGGCAATACCGCCAAAGAAGGCGATGAACACGTCGTAAATAGTGGGGGAGGTGCGGGCAAGCAACTCTGTGGGGTTTGCCATCCTGAGCGGGGAAATCAGGAAATATACGGTCGCGGCCAGCAGGCTTACCACTACCATCACCAGATAATTCTTTAGGGCGGCTACGAGCAGATTCTGGTCGTTTATATACAGGGAAAGCCCCATCCCGAATATGGGCCCCATCAGGGGAGAGATGAGCATCGCACCAATGATGACCGGGATAGAGTTTATGTTCAGGCCTACGGAGGCGATGATTATCGAGCAGGCCAGAATCCAGACGTTGGCTCCGCGGATATTTACTCCGCCACGGATTTTCTCTGCCGCCGCAACTGTGTCCAGCTGGTCTCCCACGGACGTAATGGCCCTGAAGCTAAGTCTTATGGTATCCCATAACGATCTCTTTTCTCTCATGTCGTCATAGTGTTTGTGGCACTCACAAATATAGAAATTTTATGTTATCTGGGGAACATTCATTATATTCGCATAAAGGTGTTTGAAACTGTTTATGGAACTAAAAGAATCGGTCAGGATACAGAATTCTATTCTGAATACTCTGGAAAAGAGGGCTTTGGTGTATATGGCGGGCAAGATGCCGGCCTGGGTCACCAGCGATATGATGACGTTTGTAGGGTGCATCGGTTCAGTGATGATTGGCCTGGGCTTCATCCTTACTAAGTTCAGTATTAACTGGCTCTGGCTCTCCATAGCGGGGCTGGTGGTCAACTGGTTCGGCGACTCGCTGGACGGCACCATCGCCCGGGTCAGGAAGGCGCAGCGCCCCGTGTATGGCTACTATCTGGACCATACGATGGACGTGGTAAACGAAATCATGATGTTCGTGGGGCTGGGCTTCTCCCCCCTGGTGCACCTGAATTTGGCCCTGGCCGCCTTTATCTGCTATCTGGCCCTCACCCTTAATGTGAGCATGAACAGCCACCTGCGCGGAGAGTTCAAGCTGACATACGCCAAGTTTGGCCCCACCGAGTTCCGCCTGGTAATTATCATCGTTTGCCTGCTGTTCATCTTTGTGCCGGCTATAAGGAATTATGCCTGCCCCATTCACGTGATTGGCAACGATTTCGTGTTTGGCGTGTTTGACTGGATTGCGCTCTTCCTGGTAGTGGTGCTGGGTATTATCTGGGTCGCTACAATTATCTCGGACATACGTTATTACGCAAAGGCCGACCCGCCCAAGAACAATAATTGATGCACTATGGCTGCAGAACTTCTCCCGGTTTCTGAAATGGAGAAGGCCTCCCCCCTGCTGCGGGGGCGGTGTGGCAACGCTTTTGCCCGGTTTCTGCTGAATATATCTGAAATCACCGCCGTGCAGCACCTCTACGACGGTGCAGAGAGCTCCACCGGCCCCGATACCGCAGCGGGCCTGGTGAACGGGCTCAACCTTAAATATACCGTGAGCGGCCTGGAACGCCTTGAGCATCTCAAGGGGCCCTTTATCACCATAAGCAACCACCCCATCGGGAGTATGGACGGGGTGATACTGGTGGATCTGATGGGGCATCTTTATCCCGATTACAAGCTGCTGGTGAATCAGTTCCTGATGCGTGTGGAGGGGTTGCGCCCAAGTTTCATATCGGTGATGCCGACTCTTGACGAGCGTACCGGTCCGCAAACAGAGAGCATAAACGGCATCCGGCTGGCGATGCGCCATCTGCATGACGGCCACCCGCTGGGATTTTTCCCCTCCGGCGCGGTGTCCGACTTCCTGTTTGGCACACCCCCCACGGTAACAGTGCCCTCCTGCGGCTATTTCCCCGACGGCTTTTCATACCGGGAGCCAAAGGTCCGGGACCGCGAGTGGCAGATGGCAATAATCAAACTGATAAAGAAAGTAAATGTGCCGGTGGTGCCCATCCGTTTTTTTGACGGCAATTCAATATTTTTCTACTATCTGGGAGCTCTTCACGGCTGGAAAGTACGTGTCACAAGGCTGCCTCACGAGGTGATGAACAAGCGGGGCAAAACCATCCGGATGGGGGTGGGGCCCGTAATTACCCCGGAGCAACAGGCTGCCTGCCAAACTCTTTCTGATTTGCGTACGTTGCTCCGCGCATCTGTATACGGTCAGCAGCCGTAGTCTATTTCTCCCCGTAAATCAGGACTGAATCCGCCACGCCCTTGTACTTCTGCAGGGCATTTACTGTTACAGCATGGTCCGTTTCAGGTCTTCCCAGCGGTAGTAGGGGCCGCCGGGGAGGGTGGTGAGGCACACTTCGCGCTCGTTGACGTAGAGTTTTACAAGTACGTCGCCAGCTTTGTTGCGGTAGAATACCATCTGCAGGTTGCCGGCAAAGGGGCTGAACATCCAACCGCGCCAATGGGCGCTCTGCTCTATGTTGAGGCGCTCGCCGATGCCCTCTATGCCCAGGCGGGCCAGAATGGCCAGCAGGTGGGTGTCGTGGCCAAAGCGCAGGTCTGCGCAGTAGTCGCCGCCTGCAATTGCCTCATCGGCCTTATCCACGAAGTCTTTCATTGCAGCCGGTACCTCCGGCAGCGCCATGCGTCGGTCGCCGAATTCCACTGAATTGCACTCGCGCAGATAGAGAATCATAGCTGAATACTCTGCATGCCAGTAGAGGTCATCCATGCTGAAAAGTCGCAGCAGGGTGTCGTCTTTCTCATAAGCGCCGCTGGCAATGGCCGCCTCAAATGTGCGCTTTGCAAAGTCCTGTGCCGAGCCAATCAGGGCGCGGCCCGCTTCGGGGTCGGTGAACACATTGGCCATGAATGTGACGGTGTCCAGCGGATGGGCCTCGGCGTGTGCGCGCAGGCAAGGCTCGGTGTCCTGTCGGATGTCGGGGGTGTCGCCGCCGCTCACATAGCGCATCAATTTCTCGCCGGTATCCCAGCCAATCTTAAGTTTAGGGTCCATGGCCCGCAGCTCGCTGGTAAAGGCCGCCATGCTGATTATGCAGCGCTGCGATGTGCTGGAGACGGCCCGGATGCGGCGCGAACCGTTGCGGAAAAGCTTCTTCTCGCGCAGGTACATGCGGTGTGCGATGCCGCTGTGCTCCTTAGCCCCCAGCGGGGTGAGGCGGCCGCCCATGTCGTCGTACAGGCGCACTATGTCGGCAAGAGTCACCCATGCTTTTTCGCCTTGGGCGGTGAGCAGACCAGCGTTGTGGGCGCGGGTGAACATGTCGAGGGCGCCGCGATAGCCGTCGGCTGGCCAGTCGCTGCGGGAACCGTGACGGCCATAGTGGCTTATGTAGAACGCTTTGTAACCTTTGGGCACGGGCGTCTCGGAGGCAGGAATCACCTCATAGGGGTCCAGCACCACGCTGCAACGAAATGGGTTCTCACAAATATCGGCCATCAGCCGCTCATCTTTCTCCTGCGCCATAGCCATCAAGCTCACCAGCGCAGATACAATAATCAGTAGGTATCTTTTCATACTTACAAATGTATATAAAAAGTTAAACATCGGATACGGCGGGCAGAAGCCTTTCGCTTGCAAATGGTTTGTTGCTAACTCTGCGTTCGGCTCCCCTCCATTCAAAAACGCCTATGCTCGGGGACTCGCTTCGCTCAGACATCCCTCGCATGGCCGGCGTTTTTTTCGATGCGGGCCGCTTCGCATCCGCTCAGCAACGCCTCACTCCGAAAATCGCACAAACCATTTCAAGCTACGGCTATTTCTGCCCGTCGCGCAGTCGGAGGTCGGCACTTGCCTCAAAGAAACCGTGGGCGCCCGTGCCCTCGTAAAACGGGAGGGGCCCGCAAGATGCTAGTTATCGCGCAGCGATGACGTAGCAGATTGTGGGAGGGATGGAGTGAGCGTAGCGAACGGAAGTTTCTGGAGGCAAGTGCCGCCGCAGCATAGCGACGATGCCTTTACAAGCGGAGGCTAAGCCCGTCGCATAACGAAAATGCCCGGCGGAAACCGGGCATTTCGATTGGAATGGGTGTGAACCTTACTCTGCAGCGGGTTCTGCCTCAGACTCGGCTTCTGCCTTTGCAAAAGCGAAGGTTATGCCGTCGGTCTTGTCCCACTCGCCGCGGGTAAAATCGGGCATTACTACGGGCATAGAGCCGTGCTTGATGGATACCTCAGTGAGTTCTACCAGCGAGCTCCACTCAGCTGCATCGTAAACGTCCTGGTCCAGGGGGAGGCCGTAGTGGAGGCAGTAGAAGAGACGGTAGTCCATAATGAAGTCCATTCCGCCGTGGCCGCCCACCTTGCGGGCAACCTCTTCCAGATCGGCCAGGATGGGGTGCTTGTAAGCCTCCATTATGGCATCGCGCTCAGCTTCGCTCATATATTGCTCCGCATCAAGATTGTCGTATGCAACTTTTCCGACATCTTCACTGCCCAGTGCAAGCCCCTCGTTGGGATACTTGTTGGCAAAGCCCTTCGTGCCCACAACCTGATACATACGGCTGTATGGACGCGGGGTAACTACGTCATGCTCAACCAAAATGGTTTTGCCCTTCCTGGTGCGGATCATAGTGGTGGTATGGTCGCCGTTTGCATACTGGTATGCGCCCTCTCCGTAACGCTTGTCGGCAATTGCCTGCCCTGCAAAGGCATCGCTGTCCATTGCAACCAGCACATCCATCTTGTCGCCGCGGTGGATATTGATATCCTGGCAGATGGGGCCGATGCCGTGGGTGGGGTAGACGTCACCATGGTGTGCGCGGTTGTAAATCATGCGCCAGTCGCCCTGATAGCCGTCCCAGTAAGGGTCCAGATTGTGGCAGTAAGAGCCCTCTACGTGAACAATGTCGCCAAAGAGACCCTGCTGAATCATATTCAAGCAGTTGAGTTCAAAGAAGTCATAGCAGCAGTTCTCGAGCATCATGCAGTGCTTGCGGGTCCGCTCAGAAGTGTTTACCAGATCCCAGCACTCCTGGATGCTGGTGGCTGCGGGAACCTCGATTGCCACGTGCTTGCCGTGTTCCATGGCATAGACTGCGATGGGGGTGTGCAGCTGCCAGGGCACTGCCAGATATACCAGGTCGATATCGTCGCGCTCGCAGAGCTGCTTGTAGCCTTCTTCGCCGCTGAATTCATAAATTGCGCGGGGGGCGCCGAGCTCTTCAAGAACCTTCTGGGCCCTCTCCACCCTCTCCGGGTAAAGGTCGCAGAGGGCAACTACGGTTGCAAACTCCTGATAAGGCATGCGCCATACTGCGCCGGTACCGCGATCGCCGAGGCCTACGAGACCTACGCGGACATTCTCTATCGGTTCAGCCGCAAAACCGAGCATGCTCTGCTGGTCTGCAGGGCGAGCAGGGGTGTTATAGACAATCTGGTTGTCCTTGATGGTATAGCCGTACGGGTCGGCAGGTTGTTTCTGGCATGCGCATGCAATAAGTGCAACAGCCGTGAGTGCAAACAGAATTCTTTTCATATTGTGTTACTAATGATTAATCGGTGAGCATCATTGTGCGGAAATCATCAATATCCTGCTGGGAAACTTTTGCAATGTTGAGAAGGTATGCTTCAGCCCCCTCTGCGAGGGTTCCGCCGGCGGCCCTGATCCAAAGATAAGGAACAACGTCGTTGTAAACCCACTCCATGCGGGTGTTCTTGAAAATAGGTTCCGGGTTTTTGGGTTTTTCAGAAGAAGAGACACTGTAGCCTACAGGTGCAAAATAGGTCACCTCGTATGCCTTGCCGATGTCGCCTTCGCGTACGCCCAGCAGGGCGAGCAGCAGGATATCCAGGGTACCGGTACGGTCGCGGCCCAGCGAGCAGTGGAAAAATACCGGCTTGCCGGCGCGCAGGCTGTTCACGATAAACTCAAAGCACTGTTTTGTTTTCTCCTTGTCTTTGGTGAGCATGGTTCGGCCGCCCTGCTCTATGATGGGAGCACAGTGATCAAGCCCTTCAACAGCGGGGACGCTCATTGCGTCAGATGTGCCGCGAAGGTCCAGCTGTGCGCCGATGCCCTCTATCAGAACCTCCTTCTTGCCCTCTTCGTTAAGCATTACCTCCCACGGGTCGTTCATGCGGCCGCCCCTGTAGAGCATGCGGTACTTCACCGTTTTGCCGTCCAGGGTTTTCCATCCGCCCAGGTCGCGCACATTGCGCACACCGCCGCCATCACCCTGGAAATGAACCTGATGCAGGAGACCGGTGGTGCTGAAGCCACCCTCCTTGATGATTTTCCCTTTTGCCGTGGTTACTTTATAGGTGTACTGGTCGTTGGGAACAAGGTTGCTTATGTTTATAAAACATGCGCCTTCCGGAACAGGGATATCGGCCTTCCACGCTAGCTTGTCTTCCAGATGCAGCGTAAGGGCGCCCTTGCTCAGGGCTGCCTGGCTCCAGCGGATACTGTAGGACGGCGGGATATCTGAGTCGGGCTCCTTGGTCCAGCTGAAAGCAACTCCGTTAGGGTCTTCTACGCCGGCTTCGTTATAGAGCTTTCCGTTGAAACCGCCATAGTAATCCAGCACTTTGGTAAAGGAATAATCTTTGTCGGGGTATTCCACCTCAGCGAGGAACTTCTGTACGTTAGAGTTGGTTACCAGTACCACGTCGCCGTTCTTAAGTTCGGTCGCAGCACCTTCGTATGAGGTTTGGTCATCGGGCTCATAATTGATATTCCCTTCGCAGAATGCCAGCAGGGGGAGGACCAGCAGCAGGGAGAGCAGTTTATTTGTTTTCATTGGCCGTTATTTTACTTCTATGAGATAGTTGCCTTCAAAAGTAGGAAATATTACTGGATTGTTGCCACTAATAGTGTAACTGGATTTCTCTTCAGTGGCGTATTCGGTGACGGTGTATTCCCTGTTGCCCTTGAGTCCGCGCAGCGTAATGGGATCACCGTTCCATTCTGGAGCGTAGAAGGCATAGTACATGACGCCGTCTTTCTCAATAACGTGCGCCTCCGGCTTGTCAAAGCCAAAGTCGTAGAGGTTGAGGTAGTTGCCGCGCGAGAGCATCTTCTCAGAATAGATAGGGACCCATTTGCGCAGCAGGGCCTCCTTCTCTTCTGTGAGGAGGCTGCCGCCGCACTCGGTGGCGTCGGGATTAGCCTTGGGCCAGGTAAATTTGGTGCCGATAACGCCGCCCACGCCCACCTGGGAGGGGAAATCCAGCCCGCCGTCGCTAAGCTCCACATGGTCGGCATAATATGCCAGTTCCGGGCACATAGCTGCATAGGCCTTGCGCTTCATGCGGATTTGTGCGCTGGAGGTAGGGTCGGAGGCCACCGCCTGGTTAAAATAGGGGAGGGTGAAAAAGTTGATGGCGCAGCCGCACGGGCAGAGCTGCACCACGGCGCCCGGTTTGTCTTTGAAGGCCCGCTCGCTCACCCCTTTGAAAAACTCGGGTAAACGCTCGCACGCCTCCTCCGGATAAGCTATATCGCTGGTGGGGTTGTAGTCAGGGGCACACATATTAAGATACTGGCCGTCCAGCTTGAAGCCGTCAAAGTTCCACTCTTTAAGGAAACGGTCAACCAGATTCAGTGTGTAATTCATTGTCCCCTTGTTGATGGGGGAGAGGTACCAGCTGTCCCACCAGCTGATATCCTCGTGGGTGCCGTCTTTCTGCACCAGCAGCAGCTCCGGTTTGTTCTGGGCGAGGTTGCTGCCGGGGTCGGCGCACATCGGGGCCCACCAGAGCTTTGCCAAAAGGCCCGCCTCATGGATGGCGTCGGTCATCCGGCGCATTCCGTCGGGGCCAATGCGGTCGTTGGCCTCCCAGTCGCCTTCGCAAATCTGGTAGCCGTCGTCCACATCCACCCATTTGAAACCGAGTTCCACAACCTTGGGCAGGGTGCCGATCACCTCATCTACCGTGAAGGTGCGCTCGTAACCCCATGCACACCAGACGGGTTCAAAAGCCTGTTCTGGCGAAACCGGCGGCTCAAAGCCATAAGCGGCCTGCATATATTGGGCGAACATGCGCAGAGGGTTGAAGAAGTCGCCGCTGCTGGTTATTATAAACTGGTCGTAGGCCTTGAGGGTGTCGCCAACCTGCAGGATTACCGGCTCATCAAAGTCCTGGCGGATGCAGGCTTCTGCCCGGTTGCCCCTGCGCCTTACCGGCATCGATACCAGTTTTAACACCGGCTCTGCCAACCCTACGCTGAGATTGGTTTCCGGGGTCCAGAGAGACACCATGGGGATGCCTCCGCCATAGTCGGAACCGTTCATCCCCAGGTAATTACGTTTATTGAAGCGCTTCCCCACGGGCATGGCCCAATCCAGGCGGTCGCCGGAAGAGGTGGGCTGGAAAGACCAGATTGTTTTCCCTTCCACCACTATGCGAGACGTTTCTATGGCGGTGACCTCGACCGGTTTGGAGCCATTGTTTACGAAAGCTACGGAGCGGACTGTTAGGCCTTCGAACCCTTCCGGGCTCTGTGTGGAGACGATGGGGGTGATATTGCCGGCAACCTTGCCGTCAAATATCACGCAGTCGGTGGGCTTGGGCGCGCAGCTGGCAATGAGCAGCGACGAGACCGCAATGGCTATTATAGTTTTCATAGGTTAGAGGTTGAGCTCTTGTCCAAAACGGCTGAGGCACACCTGGCGGACTGCCTCAAGTGATGCAAATGCGCCTGTGCCGCCGGCGGCGGTGGTGTTCACGGCGCCGGTGAGATTGCCGGTACGCTGGCACTGTTCAAGCGGCAGCCCCTTTACAAAGGCGCTTACGAAGCCGGCATTGCAACTGTCGCCCGCACCGATAGCGTCCACCACATCCTTATTGAGGAATGCGGGCAGGGTGGTGCGGCTTCCGTCCTTCTTAATCAGTAACGACCCCTTGCTGCCGCACTTGAGCATCATTGCAAAGCCCAGATATGGCTGGACCTCTGCGATGGCGCTCTCCAGATTGTCCTTGCCAGTGAGGCACTGGAGCTCCTTCTCGTTGGGCATGAAAACCGTAATCTTTGGGAGGAGCCGCTTATAATCGAATGACCACTTCTCAACAGGGTCCCATTGGGTGTCCAAAGAAACCGTAATGCCCTTTGCTGCAGCTTTGTCAAGGATTTTTTCCAGGTCGCGGAGCACGCCCGACTGCATAAAGATGGAGCTGAGGTGGATGTGTTTCGTTTCTTCAAAAACTTCCGGATTGATATCACCGATGCCCATCACGTCCATCGCTCCCTGGTATGTGAGCACTGCGCGATCCTCCCCGTAGCTCATGCAGATGGAGGCTCCGGTGGGGACGTCCCCCTCTACCAGATAGCGGGTGTCGACACCGCGCGCCTCCAGCGAAGTGCGTACAAGTGAGCCGAATGAGTCGCGTCCAATCATCCCCACGAAGCATACCCTGCTCCCCAGGGAGGCGGCGTTTGCGGCAAAAATAGCGGTGGAACTACCCAGTGTGACGGTCATGTCCCGGGCAAATTTTTCTTTCCCGATTTCTGGTTCTGATTCTATCCTGTTGAGGATGATATCTACGTTGAGCTCCCCTATGGCAGCGATGTCGTACTTTTTCATAATGTTTCGGATTTACCTCTTGGATACAAAATTAATCTTTTTTTCGAAAGTTTTTGCATTTCGTTTGGTTTCATTTGAAAAAATATTATCTTTGTTGTAAAAGAAACAAAATCACAAACAAAACACCGTTATGGATATTTACGATTCTGCGCAGGGACGGCGTTCTGCAATACTGCAGCGGCTGCGCGAAGATTCCTCGGTTAATGTATCGGAACTGAGCCGTGAATTTGGCGTGTCGGAAGTCACCATACGAAAAGACCTCCGCATCCTCAAAGAGCGCAAGCTGCTTATCCGCGTCCACGGCGGCGCAATAGTGGGGGCATCTCCCTCCGTGAGCGATGTGGAAGAGGACGACTTCAATTTCAAGCAGATGGTAAACTCCCGCGAAAAGGAGGCTATCGGCCGTGCCGCCGCCGCTCATATAAAGAATGGCGACACAATTATGATTGACTCCGGCACCACAGCTCTGGAGGTGGCCAAGAACCTGCATAAATTCAGCGAGTTGACCATAATAACCAACTCCGTCAACGCCATGGCGGAGGCGCTCAAATACCGGCGTTTCAGGGTGATTCTGCTGGGCGGTTCGGTGCGTGAGTCCAGTAATTCGCTGGTGGGTCCGTTGGCGGAATCCAACCTCAAACTTTTCTATTGTGACAAACTCTTCCTGGGGGTGGACAGCTTCAGTATGGAAGACGGTCTCTCCACCCCGAGCATGGAGGAGGCCAGCACAAACCAGGTGATGATCTCTCGCGCGCGCGAAGTAATAGCGGTGTTCGACTCCTCCAAGGTAAACAAGCGTTCCCTGGCTTTTATCGCGATGCCTGAAAAGCTGAGTACCGTTATTACAGATAACCGGATGCCAATGAGTGTCCGCAACCAGCTTACCGCGATGAATATCAACGTGGAAACGGTTACCGTTTAATAAATCGAAACCCTTCGAAGCCTTTTTTTCGATAAGAATAGCAACAAAACGAAACATTTTGATTTGGTTCTATTAACTTTGTAGGGATTCATAATAGAAAATCATGATACAGTTACAAGATTTACACACGTACAAAGAGATTCGTCAGCAGCCCAGGGTTTGGAAAGAGGCTTACGAAATCATTCTCCGTCAAAAGGGAGAGATAAAAGCGTTTGTTGATAAATACCTCTCAGAGGGTTTCGAAATCGTCATGACCGGCGCCGGCACCTCTGCATATATAGGTGACGCGCTGGAGCCTGCGCTTTTTGACACCAGGTTCCGCGGCGCGCGTGCAATCGCCACCACCGATATCCTTACGGCTCCTGAGTTCTATTTTAACAAGGATAGCAAGGTGCTGCTCATCTCCTTTGCCCGCAGCGGCAACAGCCCTGAGAGCATTGGCGCAGTAAAGGCCGTGGAGGCCACAGCCGGGCAGATAGCACACATTTTCATAACCTGCAACGCAGAAGGCGAACTGGCAAAGAGAAAGGGTGACAACGTGCTCTGCATCCTCCTTCCCCCCGAAACAAACGATATTTCGCTGGCAATGACCAGCAGCTACTCCACCATGCTGCTCTCCTGCTCCCTGGTGGCAAATATTGATAAGATTGAGCAGCAGAAGGAGTTTATCTACACCCTGTCCGACTGCGTGGCGGCTGCCATGGATAAGTATCAAGATAAGATAGAGCAGATAACCAAGCGCGATTTCAAGCGTGCCATCTTCCTGGGCAGCGGTCCCCTGCAGGGCGTTGCCGAGGAGTGCCGACTCAAGCTTCAGGAGCTCACAGACGGCGGCGTTATGTGCGCCTTTGACTCTTTCCTCGGCTTCCGTCACGGCCCCAAGGCGCTGGTTAATCCGGAATCGCTGCTGGTTTATCTGGTCTCTCCCAAAGAGAAGATCCGCCGTTACGAACTGGACCTGATACGCCAGATACAGTCCAACAACAAGGTGCAGGCACATGTCGTGGTTTGTCTCAATGCTCCCGACGTCCCCTGTGACCTTTGCGTAGAGCTTGGCTTCACCGAGGATATGCCGGCCTGCTACGGCTGCGTGGCGTATGTTTTCGTGGGCCAGTTGCTGGGTATGTTCAAATCCATCGACCGCGGGCTGTGCCCCGACACCCCTTCGGTTTCCGGCAACATCTCCCGCGTGGTAGAAGGTGTTACACTGTACATATAATTTTTATACCGAGATATAATGCCCAAGACAGAACAATTGCTCCGCCGCATAGACGCTCTCGAGAAGCAGACAGGAGTGCGCCGCACCATCTTTGCTGCGTGCCCCAACTCTCCGGCGGTTATCTCCGCCTCGCTGCGGGCGGCCAAGAGAAACAACGCCCCCATCTACTTTGCAGCCACCCTCAACCAGGTTGACTGCGACGGCGGATATACCGGCATGACCCAGGAGGCATTCTGCCGCACGGTCCGTTTTGAGACTGAAAAGATTAATTTCACCGGTCCGGTTATCATAGCCATTGACCATGGCGGTCCCTGGCTCAAAGACAAACAGCGCACGGAGCGCTGGTCTGTAGAGGATGCCATGAACGGCGTAAAGCGCTCTTTTGAGGCCGCTGTCCTGGCCGGTTACGACCTGATCCATGTGGATCCCACCGTGGATATCAACGTCCCCAAGGGTGAAATTATAGATATCCGCCTGGTGGCTGCGCGCACCGTGGAACTCATAGCTCACGTGGAGAACTTCCGCAAGCAGCACGGCCTGCCGGAGATATCTTACGAGGTGGGTACAGAAGAGGTTCACGGCGGCCTGGCAGACGAGACCACCTTTGACACCTTTATCAGTGAACTCAAGCGCGGGCTCAGCGAGGTTGGTCTGGGTAACGTGTGGCCCTGCTTTATTGTTGGCAAGGTGGGCACCGACCTGGACACCACCATTTTCGACGGCGAAGTTGCCCGCCGGCTCACGGCAAAGGTCCGTCCGCTGGGTAGTTACATCAAGGGACACTATACCGACGATGTGGCCAACCCGGAGGAATATCCGCTGTGCGGCATGGGCGCCGCCAATGTGGGCCCCGAGTTCACCATGAGCGAGTATCGCGCCCTCTGCGAGCTGGAAGAGCTTGAAAAGCGCCACGAGGCGGAGGGCCGTGTGGCAGTCCTCTCCAATATGCGGGAGGTGCTGCTTGAGGCGGTCCGCGACTCCCACCGCTGGGAAAAGTGGCTGCATGAAGATGAAAAGGGCAAGGATCTGCCGGAGCTCACGCTGGAGCGCCAGGACTGGATTGTTGCCACCTGCTGCCGCTATATCTGGCAGCAGCCCCGCCCCCTGGCAGCCCGTGGCCAGCTCTACGCAAACCTTGGCCGCCTCGGCATCGATGCAGAAGAGATAGTGCTCGGCCGCATAGAACGCGATATGGACAAATATTTCCGTGCGTTCAACCTCATAGGACTCAATGATTTGTTGTAATCCTGTTAGATTTTGGTCAGATATTCATTTTAATATATAATAACCAGATGAAAAAATCCATCCGTATTCTGACGATAGCGCTGGCAATGCTGGCCGCTTCGTCTCAGATGTTCGCTCAGACGCATCAGGTTACCGGAAAGGTGCTCGACGCATCTACCGGGGAGCCTGTGATTGGCGCCGGAGTGGTATCTTCAACAGGTGGCGGTACGGTTACCGATTACGACGGTAACTTTGTCATCCAGGCGGCTCCTTCTACATCGCTGACATTCTCCAGCATCGGTTACAAGTCTGTAACAGAGCAGGTAGGGGAGCGTACCCGCATCGATGTTAATCTCACGCCCGACAATCTGCTTTTGGACGAGGTCGTGGTGCTGGGTTACACTTCCCAGAAAAAGGCCGAGCTCTCCAGCTCGGTGGTTACGATGAGCGGCGAGAAGCTCCGCGACGTCAGCACTCCCGATGTCGGCAATATGCTGCAGGGTAAGGTGGCCGGCGTGGTTGCGATGAACGGCTCCGGCCGTCCGGGCGAGACTGCCGACATCCGCATCCGCGGTACCGGTTCCATCACCGCAGGTGCAGGTCCGCTCTATGTGGTGGACGGTATTGCCGGCGGTTCTTTCAACCCCAACGATATCGAAACCCTTACAGTCTTGAAAGACGCTTCCGCTACAGCCCTTTACGGTGCTGCAGCTTCCGGAGGTGTAATCGTCGTCACCACCAAGAGCGGCCAGCAGGACAAGACCTCTGTTGAATTCAAGGGCAGCGGCGGTATCAAACGTGCCCTTTACGGCCGTTTCCACCCGATGAACTCCGCACAGCTCTATGAGTTCACCCGTTCCATGACCGATCCGGGCGCATTTGCATCCAACTACCCCGAGTCGCTTCTGAGCCAGGATTTTGACTGGCTGGGCAACTGCTTCAAGACAGGTGTGGTACAGGACTACTACGCTTCCGTATCGGGTAAGGCCGGCAAGGTCAACTACTTCTTGAGCGCCGACCACTACAACGAGAAGGGAACGGCGGTCAATACCTCTTACCGCAAGACTTCTGCCCGCATGAACCTCTCGGCACCCATCACCGACCGCCTCACCATGACCATGCGTTTGAGCTATGCCAAGAGTCACGACCGCACAGAGAATTCTTACCGTCTGGTGGAATACTCTTACTACGCGATGCCTTGGGATATCCCGTATGAGATGGATGCTGATGGCAACTATACCAATAAATACGTGTATAACGGCGGCAATATCCGTCCCGACAACGGCCAGAAGTGGTGGACCCAGAACCCCGCCAACATCCTCTACGAGGAACAGTACAACTACGGCAAGGGCTGGGGCGAGAGCCTCACGGGCGACTTCCAGCTGGTGTGGAACGCTACCGACTGGCTGACACTCGTCTCCATGAACCGTTACGACTCTTCCAACTCATTCTGGGAGCAGTATGTCGATCCCCGCACCTATGAGGGTGGTTCCACCAACGGATCGTTGAGCAATACCGATTCAGAAAGCAACGGCTGGGGTACCACCAACCTTGCAAAACTCCATCGCACTTTTGGCGACCATGACCTGAACGGAACCCTGGGTTGGGAATATGGCGAAGGCTATTCCCGCCATCTGGGAGCATCCGGTACCAGCGTCATGCAAGGCAAGCGCGCCCTCAACAATGTAGATGTTCCCGACAATCCGGAAGGCTACGATTATATGACCCGCGCATGGGCTGCACTGGCCCAGGCTCAGTATTCCTACCTGGGCAAATATATAGTTACGGCATCTGTCCGTTACGACGAGAGCTCCAAGTTCGGTCCCAAGAACCGCGGCGGTTTCTTCCCCGGTGCATCTGCAGCGTGGATCCTCTCCCGCGAGAGTTTCCTGGAGGGCAATCCCACAATCTCTTTCCTGAAACTGCGTGCAGGTTACGGTAAGACCGGTAACGACAATATCCCCAACTTCCAGTATCAGGAGACCTACTCGCCCAGCGAAAGCGGCGACGGTGCATACACCCTTGACCGTATGGCCAACCCTTACCTCGGTTGGGAAGAGGCCCTGATGGCCAGCGTTGGTGTTGACGCTACATTCAAGAATAACTGGAACGTTACCCTTGACCTGTATCACACCATCAACAGCAAGATCCTCCTCCAGTCCCCCATGCCCCCGTCCACAGGCTTCTATGCAGTGATGGACAATGTCGGCAAGGTTCGCAACATGGGTGTCGAGCTTGCAATTGACGGAGCAATTGTCCGCACCAAGGATTTCGGATGGAACATCGGCTTCAATATGGGCTTCAACAAGAACACCGTTCTTGAGCTCCCCGAGCATCAGGATATCGTGATGACACGCGGCGACGTGAACCAGCTCCTCAAAGAGGGTCAGGATGTTTATTCCTGGTATATGCCCATGTGGGCCGGCGTCAATCCCGACGACGGTACCGCACGCTGGTACAAGAACTTTGACAAGGACGGCAAGCCTGTCGTTACCGGCGATCCGGATGAGGATTATGTAACCAAATGGGATGCCGCTCCCAGTACGATAGTAGGCAGCGCATCTCCCTGGTTCAGCGGCGGTCTCAACACCTCCCTGCGCTGGAAAGGCTTCACCTTGAGTGCCAACGGCAACTTTGTAGTGGGCAACACCATCTACAACAAGACACGCGAGAGCATGGACCACGACGGTGCCTATATCGGTATGAATCTGATGTCTCACGACAACGGACTCGGTTGGACCCGCTGGCAGCAGCCCGGTGACAACGCTACACATCCCCAGCCCATCAGCGGCCGTAAGGATGGTGCAGAGAAGACATCTTCCCGTTACCTTGAGAACGGCAGCTTCTTCCGTCTGAGAAATGTCACCCTGGCATACAATCTCCCTCAGACTTTCCTCCAGAAGATCAGGATGACCGATGCCCGCGTATATGTATCGGCCGACAATCTCTGGACTCTCACCCGCTTCTCCGGTATGGACCCGGAGGTTCGTCTGGACGCAGACACCTATCACCACGCCGGTATGTATTCGCAGAACTATCCAATCCCGATGACGGCAGTGTTTGGTATTGACATCACCTTCTAAAAGAGATTGCACTATGAAAAAGATATTTTTATTAGCAATTGCCATGGTGGCATTGGTATCCTGCGAGATGGATCTCTACCGTTCCGACGCCCTTACCGCAGAGGAGCTCGCAAAGAATCCCGATGCACCCCTGCTCACCACAAACGGCATCTATACCCTGTTCCAGGACAGGATTGCATATAAAGGACAGAGCGGCGGAGAAAGCGGCAACTATTATATCCGCCATATCTTCCAGCTCAACGAGCTCCGTGGAGACAATGTGACTGTTTCCGGTATCACAGAGGACCCGTTTATCAATCCTTACCGTTATACCGACGACAACACGGCCAAGAATATTTATTATACCTGGTGGATGGCCTATAAGATTATCGATACGGCCAACAGCGACCTCATCATTCTCAACAACTCTGAGGAGAACGATTTGAACAACCACCTCAGGGGCGAGAACTACTTCTTCCGCGCTCTCTGCCATTTCCAGATGGTTACCCTGTTTGCGCAGCCTTACGTTGAAGGCCGCGACAATATGGGTGTCCCTTTGAGAAAAGAGGACTCGGATAAGAAGATTACCACCCGCGCAACTGTGGGTGAGGTCTATGACCAGGTGGTAGCCGACCTTATCGAAGCCAAGAAGTATATGGCAAAAGATAAGGAAGGGACCCTCATCAGGGGTAACGACAAGGGTTATGCATCTTACAATGCAGCTACCGCCCTCCTTGCAAGAGTATATCTCTATATGGGAGAGAACCAGAAGTGCGTGGATGAGTGCAACGAGCTGCTGGCCAACCCGTCCACCTCTCTCAGCGGCTATGACTATGCAGATTACCCCACCCACACTTATGACCACCCCGAGACAATCTGGTGTGTTCACCTCAAGGATACTCACGAGTGGGCTATTGACCACGGCGAGGCTTCAATCGCATCTATGTACATCAAGGCTCCCCTGGACGGAGGCAAGACCATCGGTTGGGGTGAGCACTACTGGCGTGAGGATCTGATTGACCTGTTCCGCCGTTATCCGCAGGACAAGCGTTTCGTGGCCTATTTCCGTATGATTGACCCCCGTCCCGCAAAAGATGGTAACGACAAGGCCCAGAAGACATACGAAGAGATGCAGGCTGCAATGAACGGTACCCTTTCTGTAATTTATCCTATCCCCGGCGGCGCAGGTGACTATTGCACCGGTGCAGTTTGCATCGCCTGCAAGGCCAATAAGGACGGCAGTGTAAACTTCCAGTCCCAGGGTGAGCAGATAGGGGAGGAAGAGTATCCTGCCGGCAGCGGCAAGACGGTTCCCGTGTTCAAGTATTACGATCACGTTGCAAAGATGAAGATCGAGCACGGTCGCGACACCATCTATTATGTTGAGAATTCTGATACGAAATTCCCCGGTAAGGATATCGACGGCGTGAAGCGCGTATGGGTGCGTCCCGGTCCGGATCATGCGACTCCCGGCAAGAAGACCAATCCCGACACCGGTGAGAGATATCCGGAAAGGCAGTCCGATGCCGACGCCCGCTACAAAGCAGCCATCGGCCGTACCGACAACGGCGGCTTCTACATGCGTTATTACAACACTAAGTTCTGCGGACAGGGTGGCCAGCCTATGATGACATCCCCCGTATTCCTCCGCTGGGGCGAAGTTGTGCTGAACCGTGCCGAGGCATACGCAAAGCTTAACAAGAATGGAGAGGCGCTTGCTGACATCAACACCATCCGCCGTCGCGCCGGTGTTCCGGAAATGAACAACTACGCTGCATTCGGATACAACAATGTCCTGGACGTGGTTCTTGACGAGCGCCGCATGGAGCTTTGCTTTGAAGGTCACCGTTTCTTTGACGTGTTCCGCAACAAACTCCCGATGGACCGCCGTTACGTAGGTTACCACACCTGGGAGATAATCCAGCCCGGTGACCCCAGGATTGCCCTGCTGATTTCTCAGGATGAAATCAACTCTGCCGCAATCCCCCAGAATCCCAGATAGAAAACAATAACTATTAACCCAATTACTAACCAATTTTAATTACAGTTTTATGAAGAAAGTTTTATCAATTCTTGCAATCTTTGCAATGGTTGCTCTCGCTTCTTGCTCCACAAAGAAGGATCCCGTTCAGGCAACCATCACCGCAAGTGACGTAACCGTAGAAGAGGGCAGCACTGTAAAGATCAATGCTACCACCAATTCTAGCGCAAAAATCACCTTTGCTTCTGACAACACAGCTGTTGCTACCGTAGCTGCTGACGGTACCGTTACCGGCGTCGCTGCAGGTACAGCAAATATCACCCTCAAGGTGGCTGCCGTAGCTGATGAATTTACCGCTGCCGAGAAGGTTATCAAGGCTACTGTTACTGCTAAAGCCGCTCCCGAACCGCCGGCAAATTCTCTCGCTATCGACGGTGACTTCGCCGACTGGGCAGCTCTCCCTGCCGGCTCTTTCTCCAAGACATTCGGCGACCCTGAGGCAACCCACCCTGCACTGACCCACTGCAAGGTTTATGCTGATGCAGAGAAGATTTATGTTTACTTCGAGTGGGATACCGATATGATCGCTGCTGAGGAGGGTAAAGAGCATGTTCCTTTCCACTGCTACATCAACACCGATGGTAAAGCTGATACCGGTGGTTATGCAGACGAGTTTGCAGACGCTTGCACAGACGTGCTGCTCGAGGGTTCCATTTTCCCTGATGGCGTCCTGGGTTCCTATGATCCCGGTGCATATTCCTGGGCAGGTGAAGTAAACGGTTCCGGCTGGAGCTGGAATAACCTTGGCGCAGAGGGTCTTTGCGAAGGCGCAGGTGTAGAGGGCAAATATGAGTTCAGTATCGACCGTGCCGGTCTCAAGGATCTTGGCTTCCCAGTTGCTGACGTATTCTCCATCGGTTTCGATATCCAGCAGAGCTGGGAATCCGTTGGTATCCTTCCTAACGCTGCTCCCAGTGAGGACAACGCATCTGGCGTAGTTGCTTCTCTGCAGGTTACCACCCAGAAATAATCCTGATGATTAATATAACCCATAGGCGGATTCCCTTAGGGACCTGCCTATGGGTTTTTAAAAAACAAACCCATGAGAAGAATCAGCAGAATCCTTTTTGCCAGCGCCATACTTCCGCTTTTGGCTGCATCTTGCGATAAAATACCCGACAACCCGGATCCAATCCCCGAAGAGGTCCTGGAAACCGTCACATATACAGCCTCAGAAGAGAATTTCCCTAATCCTGAACGGGGATTCTACGTTGGCGACGAGGTCCACCAGGCCAATATCAGGGGGATAGCCGATGCCAGCCTCAGGGCTGCACGCCTGCAGGGCCGCACCCTGTTTCTGCTGGAATTCTATCTCACAGATTATGTTGCAACGGATATTGCCGACGATTATCTGCAGACCATCCGTGCAAGATTCCAGTCGCTCAGGAACGGCGGCTGCAAATGTATTCTCCGTTTCTGCTATTCCAACGGCATGGACGTGAGTGACAAGCCCTGGGATGCCCCTTTAGAGCAGGTGCTCAGGCATATAGAGCAGGTTAAACCACTCATCCAGGAATTCTACGATGTCATTATGGTAGTTCAGGCCGGATTTATCGGCAGTTGGGGAGAGTGGTATTATACCGATAATTTCAAGGACAATGCTTCCCGCAAAACTTTAATGGAAGCACTTTTGGCGGCGGTGCCTGAGCAACGTCAGATCGAGCTCCGCACCCCGTCATATAAAATGAGACTTTACGGCCTTACGCTGGCCGATACAATTACGCGTGCAGAGGCCCATCTGCCCACCACCAAGGCCCGTCTGGGCGGTCACAACGACTGTTATGTTTCCAGTGCTAACGACTGGGGAACTTTTAACAACAAAAATGAACGTGCATACTGGGGGGCAGAAACCCTGTATACCATAATGGGCGGCGAGTCATGCGACGTAACCGAATATTGCCACTGCGAAGGGACCGAAAGGTATAATGGCGCCCTCAAGGATCTGGCTGTCTATCATCTCACATACCTCAACAACGGCTACCACCAGGGAGTTCTCAAGCGCTGGCGTGAGGAGGGTTGTATGGATGAGATAAAGATTAGGCTGGGTTATCGTTACCGCCTGGAAGAGGGGCAGTTTACAAAGGCGCCGGCAGCCGGGAAGCCCTTCCAGGTGATTCTCAAGATGAGCAACGACGGCTTCTCACCCGCCCAGAACCCCCGCGATGCGGAGCTTATACTTGCCGATGCATCGGGGAAGGTGGTCAAGACATGGCCGCTGGAGAGTGATCCCCGCTTCTGGATGCCGGCCCAGACCACTACCATAAATCAGACAATCACGCTTCCGGAAGGATTGTCCGGAAAGATGACATTATATCTCAACCTTCCCGACCCTTGCGCAACGCTGCGCAGCGACCCCCGTTTTTCCATCCGTCTTGCAAACGAAGGGACCTGGCAGGAGGAGACGGGCTTTAACACCCTTTACAGTTTTACCATATAACAGCATATAATCATTAATTATAGTTATATCGTTATGAAAAGAGTTTTTGCATTTTTGGCAGTTATTGCCATGGTCTGCATGGTTTCTTGCAAAAAAGAAGACCCTACAGTCACTGCAACCATTACTGCCGGTGACGTGACAGTAGATGTTGGCCAGACCGCAGAGATTGGCGCATCTACCAACTCCACCGCTGCTATTACCTATGCATCGGCCGACGCATCAGTTGCAGCTGTATCTGCAAATGGCACCGTGACGGGCATGAAGGCCGGCAGCACCACCATCACCCTTAAGGTTGCAGCAGTAGAGGGCAAGTTCACTGCTGCAGAAAAGACCATCAATGTCAAGGTTAATGAAGTAGTAGTTCCTCCAACCAGCGCAATCACGATAGACGGTGACTTCTCCGACTGGTCCAAGCTTGAGGCAGGTACTTTCAAGAGGGCGTTCAACGATCCCGATTCACCGTGGGAGGGCGTTCAGGAAATCCGCTGCTTTGCAGATCCCGACCATGTTTTCTACTACATAAAGTACAATGCCGAGTATCTTGCAGAATTGCTGGACAATGAGGCTGAGATCCTTCCCATCCGTCTATGCATCAACACTGATGGCGAGTTTACTTCGGGTTATACAAGCTATTTCCTTGAGGGCTATGACTTCATCATTGAGGGAGCCCTTGCAGAGAATAAGGCATTTACCACCTATTCTGGTGAGATGCACCAACGTATCGGCAGCTGGGTTAGCCTTGCCAAGCCAGAGGATGGTGTAGTTACCGGCAAGGGCGCAGGTTCGGAGTATGAGATTATGCCTGACCGAGCACTTTTCAATGAGTTTGCAGCCAAAAGTTCCGTGCCTATGCTGATGGGAGATGAGTTCCAGACCGGTATCCGTTTCTACTTTATCAACTCTTCCGGTAAATGGGATGAGCTTTCCAATATGCCTAACTCATCTATCGACGAAGAGGCTGGTAACGGTTGGGGTTACCTTATGAGAATTTCTACCAATAAGTAATCCGGCAGGATGAAGTATGCCGCTCAAATGATACTGTGCCTGGCATTCCTTACGGGATGCCGGGCATCGGGTATCGGCGGCTATTGGAACAATTGTCCCCTGCTGGACAATAATCTCAGCATTTGCGAAGAGCGGTTTGCCGACTTTGCTGAGTTGGCGGTCGCTGCTCCCCAGGCCGATGCCATTGATGCCATGGATGCTTTGTTTGACAGGCTCAAACAGGACACCGTGGCTTATTATATCTATTCAGAATGGATGGACGGGGCTTTTTACAATCTGCTTTCCCCTTGCCGTAATGCTATCCTTTACACCAAAGCAGTGGATAGAATTGTTGCAGACTCTGTACTTTCTACCGCAGAGTGCGACCCTTTCTTGAAGAAGCGGCAATGGATAGGGTATAACCTGCCGGGAGAGCGGGCTGTAGTTCCCGGTTATCCATCCTTTACCGACCGGACCCTTGTCCTCGTATTGGACCTGAGCTGCTCCTCTTGCAGACAGGCTCTTGAAAAACTCTCTTCCGACCCGCAATGGGCCGGAATCCGCCACCTGGCCGTTTGCTGCGGGTATGGCCCGCATCCCGATATTCCAGACTGGGATTATTTGTGTCCAGAAAATCCTTCGTCTGTCTTTGATCCCGACCTAACCCCCATTTACTTTATTGTAGCTGCCGACGGGACTGTTGAGAGTGGCTACTTGCCGGCATTATAATTAGACTGAAGATGAATAAAGTCATAATCACCTTTATTATGGCCTTTTCGGCTGTATTATGCTCTTGTTCTGAACCTGTACCGGACCCCGCGCAGGCTACCATCTCTGCAGCAGATGTGACCGTTGAAGCGGGCCAGACCGCGCAGATTTCTGCATCCACCAATTCCACCGCCACCATAACCTACACCTCTGCCGACGATGCCGTTGCCACCGTCTCTGCTACAGGCGAGGTGACGGGTGTAAAAGCCGGCAGCACCACTGTCACTCTGAGTGTGGATGCGGTGGAGGGATTGTTTACATCTGCCCAAACCGCCATCAACGTTACGGTGACGGACGACGGCAAGCCCAAACCGGGCGTCTATACCTTTACCGTTTCTCCAATGAAAGGGGAGTGGGAAGCGGGCGACCAGATACTGGTCCAGGGTGGCTATGGCCCCGCTGCACAGGTAATAACGCTCACTGCGGGCCAGATATCTGCCGACGGCAAAACAGCCAGCGCAGAACTTGGCGGAGACCTTTTCAAGTATCTTACCGACCCGGATCCCTTGTATGCCGTATGGCCGGCCAGCGCCGTAAAAAAGGAAGACGGGCTCACGAGTCAGATCATTGAATTCGAGAAGTATGATATAATGCTTGCTCAAGCTTATCTTAAAGAGGGCAGTTTTGCCTTTAAAGATATCACTTCGTTTATCTCCTTTACCGTTTCCGGCGGTTATGACCGCTTTATCATAGCAGGCACGCAGTGTCCGGGGCTGCGCTATACCGGTGAATACAAAAATGAGTATTCTTCCGCAAAGATAACGCCCAGCAAGCCCAAGGACGACGGTTATCCTTTCCGTGAAGAGGCCCTGGCTGCGGACGGAGGTCTCAATACCATCTATTTCCCCGGCGGAGTTAATTTCAAGGGTGGGTTTACGATTTATCTTGCAACAGGTGACAACTGGACGGCATCCTATACATATTCTGATGATGCAACCCTCAAGGCCGGTAATAAGCTGGAACTGGGAGATATAACATCCAAACTTGTCCCGTACGAAGGCGGCAAGCCGCACATGCCCCAGATGGGCAAATACACAAAGTATGCAGTCCAGTTCAACGAACTCTCCGGCTTGTGCGTGAACCCCGGCGGAGAATTCCTCTGGTGTGTTGGTGACGGGAGCGAAATTGCCAAGATCTCCGTCTCGGGAGAACTCCTTGGCTATACGGATATCTACACTTATGACGGCGACAAGCAATATGCCTATACCATCGACTCCGAGGGTATCTCTTTCAACTATGACACCGGAGATCTCTTGATCAGCGGCGAGCCCAATGTCGCGTGCAGAATCCCCTCTGCCGATTTGGATTTGCTGTTCAACTGGAGTTTCTATGCCGTCAGGGCCGGCAATAAAAACGTCAACGGAGATGTAGATGGATACAACAATGTCCAATCCCTCTTCAACATTGAAGATGCCAAAAATTTTGGCAACGACGGCGCCGAGGGATGTACCTACTACAAGGACAATCTTGTGTATATCGGCACCCAGTCCGGCTCTTACCTCTATCTCTGCGACCTGTCCACCGGCGAGGTAATCTGGCGGAAAGGGCTGAGGGAGATGCATACCGTTATTACCGAGATTGCCGGCCTCTGCTACGACCCTCTCACCGACTGGCTGTGGGTGATAGATTCCGAATCACATAAGTTCTTTGCGCTCTCCGGCGATGCCGAGCAGCTGCTGGGAGCCTATGCCCTTAAGACCAGATCCAACGAAGAATCCATCTGTGTGGACCATGTGAACAGCTGCGTTTGGGTCGGCGACGATTACGGCTCTACCTCGTATATCTACAAATACGAGATGTCGGACCTGGATGATTTCATTATCAAAGACTAATATACATACGATGAAAAAATTGTTTTCAATTATTATCCTGGGCTTGATTGCCACGACTGCCCTTGCGCAGAGTGTGGTGTCCGGTTCGGTAAAAGACGCCGCCACGGGAGAGCCCCTGGTGGGCGTCGGGGTGCTTGTCTCCACCGGCGGAGGTGTCGTTACCGACATTGACGGTAACTTCTCCGTAAAGGCGGGCAAGGATGCCACCCTGACCTTCAATCTACTCGGCTATGCCGATGTTGTGGAGGCCGTTGACGGCCGCAGCAAGATAGAGGTCTTTATGAAAGAAGACGTCCACTATCTTGACGAAGTCGTGGTTATGGGTTATACGACCCAGAAAAAGAACGAGCTGTCCAGCTCCGTGGTTTCTCTCAAGAGCGAGGAACTCCTCGACAACTCTACCCCTGACCTGGGTAATATGATCCAGGGCAAGGCTGCCGGCGTCGTGGTTATGAACGCCAGCGGTATGCCGGGCGAATCCGCCCAGATACGTATCCGCGGTACAGGTTCCATCTCTGCCAGCGCCGACCCCCTCTACGTGGTGGACGGCATCGCCGGCGGTACATTCAACCCCAATGACGTGGAGACGGTGACCATCCTCAAGGATGCATCAGCCACCGCACTTTACGGTGCCTCCGCAGCGGGCGGCGTTATTGTGGTCACCACCAAGAGCGCCAAGGAACGCGGCCGCACCGAGGTCAACTTCAAGGCCAGCGCAGGTATCAAACAGTCCCTTTCCGGCCGCTACCATCCGATGGACAGCAAGGAGCTCTACGAGACCCAGCGTATGATGATGAGCGAGAAGAACTTTGCGGCCCAGCGTCCGGAGAGCCTGCTGGAGCAGGATTATGACTGGTATGGCAATATCTTTAAGAAGGGTATAGTCCAGGACTATTATGCATCCATCTCTGGCATATCCGACCGCGTGAACTACTTTGCAAGTATAGACCACTACGACGAGCAGGGTTCTATGATAGGCACCGCTTTTGACCGCAACTCGGCCAGGTTGAACCTCTCTGCCCCCATAGGCGACAAAGTGACCGTCAATACCCGCCTGGGTTATAACCGCAGCCACAGCACCTCCTACACCGACTGGAAGGATATCGCAACTGCGTATAACGGTATGCCTTGGGACAATCCGTTCGATGAAAACGGCAGGCCCCTGGCAATCGGCCTGCCGGAAGGCGCCGGCGCAACCTGGTATGGGAAGGAGCAGTACAACCCCTTCCACTCCCTGCTTTATAACAGCAGCCAGAGCTGGGGAGAAGACATAGTGGCCGATGTCCAGCTGGTATGGAATATCACCGACTGGCTCTCCTTTACCAGCAACAACCGCCTGGGCTCTTCCAACTGGAACAGCCGCACATATCTGGACAGCCGCACCAACACAGAAGCCAAAAATATAGGTAAACTGTCACAAGATAACGGCCGTGGCTGGAGCGTGGGCCTCACTGAGCTGCTCAAGTTTCACAAGAACTTCTCCGGGCACGACATCAGCAGTATCGTCGGCTATGAAGTTGGATGGGGCTATACAGAAGGTATGGGCGGCGGCGGTATCAATATGCCCACCGGTATGCAGGCCCTCAACAGCGTAGCCGCCACCGGTATGAGCGTATGGGGCAATGACTACCGCTCTGCAGCCTGGGCCGTCCTTGCACAAGCACAGTATTCCTATCTGGAGAAATATGTGGCCACCGCATCCATCCGTTACGACCGCACATACAAGTTTGCACCAAAGGCACGCGGCGGTTTCTTCCCCGGCGTGTCGGCGGCCTGGATCATCAGCAAGGAGCCCTTCATGGCAGACCTCAAGGCAGTTGACCTTCTCAAGCTCCGCGTCGGATACGGTGTCACCGGCAACTCTGACATTGAGCCATTCCTCTACCAGGACTCTTTTGCCACCAGCAACACCTATAACGACAAGGTGGTGGCCGTTGCAGAAAGGATGCCCAACGATTATCTCGGTTGGGAATCGGCACATATGGCCAGCATCGGTCTGGATATGCGCCTGTTAGACCGCATCAACCTGTCGCTGGACGTGTACAGCACCAACAACACAAACCTGCTGCTGGATGTGCCGCAGGCACCCTCCACCGGCTTTACCAAGTATACGGCCAATGTCGGCACCATCAACAACAAGGGTATTGAAATCGCCTTTGACGCAGACATCATAAAGACCAGGGATCTCCGCTGGAATATGGGGCTGAACTTCGGTCTGAACCGCAACACGGTCAAATACCTGCCAAACGGCGCTTTCCGCCGCGGACAAGGCACCCCGACGGTAGAGCAGATCGTATGCGAAGGATATGATATCTACACCTGGTATATGCCTGAATGGGCCGGTGTGGATCCGGCAAACGGAGAACCGCTGTGGAAGGTGTTCAACAAGCAGACCGACGAAGCGGGCAATATTCTCTACTACAAATTGGACCAAAGGGGTAATCCCACAAAAGAAACAACTACCGAGGAGACTCCCTGGCCCGCATTTACAGAGGACGGCTCGTATGAAACCACCAATGTATACGGCCAGGCAGACTACCGCATGGTTGGTTCCGCCACCCCCAAGTTTACCGGAGGTGTTACATCCTTCCTGGCCTGGAGGAACTGGAGCCTCAGTGCAAACCTCTATTGCGTGTACGGCAACAAGATTTACAACGCTGCGCGTAACACCATCGATGCCGACGGCTCTTACATAGATTACAATATGATGAGCATCAACAACGGTCTCGGCTGGGTCCGCTGGGATCCTCAAGACGAGAGTACGCACGATATCGCGACCCACCCCAGACCCACCCAGAACGGCAACAAGAAGAGTAACAGCGTATCTACCCGCTACCTCGAAGACGGCAGCTTCCTCCGCCTGAAGAATGTCACCCTGGCATACAATATCAACAAGCCGCTGCTGAAGAACTTCATACAGGGCGGCCGCGTCTATTTCACCGCAGATAACCTGCTTACCCTCACCAAGTTCTCCGGTGCAGACCCCGAGGTACGTCTGGAAGGTACTTCCTGGTCGCTGGCCGGTATGTTCAACGACAATTATCCGGTGCCCAGATCTTTCGTCTTTGGCATAGACCTTAAATTCTAAATAAGCAGAAGCTATGAAAAAGATACTCTCAATATTATCCATTTCCCTGCTTCTTGCAGGTTGTGTGAATCTTGACTACGTGGCGTCCGATTCCCTCACCAGCGCCGCGCTTGAAAGCAACCCCAGTGCCGCAGTGTACACCACCGACGGTATCTATGCCCTGATGAAGGACTACACGGAATATCATACCAGCGAGGCAAACACCTTTATAAGGCAGTATGTCCTGCTCAACGAGCTTAAAGGCGACAATATCTGTTATTCCAATACCAGTACCGATGCTTTCTGGACCTCTGCCACCTATATGGACGGTGCAGAGACGGAGAATTCCGACTATATGTGGTATATCTGCTACAGGCTGATATATGCCGCCAATTCCAACATTGAAGGCCTGGACGAGGAGACAAGTGCCAACAGGCAGCTCAAGGGGGAGAACTATTTCCTGCGCGCCTTCTTCCATTTTACCCTCTGCAACCTGTTTGCAAAACCGTACTGCTTTGGCGCTGACAATCCGGGTGTGGTAATGCGCATCGGAAAGAGCAGCTATGAGACTACCGAGCGCTCTACCATAGGCAAGTGTTACGATGACATCGAGGCCGACCTTTTAGAGGCCATCCGCCTCATGAGTCCGGAGGCAAGGCGCGGCAACAACGGCTATGTTGGCAAAGAGGCGGCACAGGCCCTGCTGGGGAGACTCTATCTCTACAAGGGCGAGTGGCAGAAATGCGTTGATGCCTGCAGCGAAATTCTTGGCTCCGATCCCGGCAGCCATCTTGAGGCTGAGGTCACCGATCTCTATTCCGACTCCCAAAACTCCAAGGAGGTCCTCTGGTGCGTGAACGTTACCGACAGCGACATGGCAAGCCGCAACCCCAAGGGCAACGTGGCCAGCATGTTTGACTCTCCCGACGGTACCCAGCTCACCGGATGGGGAGAACTATACGTGGCAGATCCCCTGCTGGATCTGATGGAGCGCTTCCCGCAGGACAAGCGTTACAAGGATCTGGTCCGCCTGCATCTTTCACAGCCCGGTCTGATGGTGACATGGGGCGAGCTGGATGATGTAAACAACTGTCTCACCCAGGTAATTGCACTACCCGATGTCAACAAAGAGACCAAGGAGATATCTTCCAGCGTTACCGATAACGGAGACGGCACTTATTCGTTCACCAAGGACAATAAGCAGTACAAGGCAATCCCGGACAACACCTCCACCAAGATTTGTGACGAGTTCCCCGGTTACATACTGAACGATAGCGCCCATACCCGTTGCTACGTCCGCAATGTGATGCCAACTCCGCAGATAATGAAGAGCGGCGCGGTAATCTGGGCGCAGAATGGCTACAGCATCCGCCCCGGCGGCTATCCCACCTGGTTCTGCAACAAGTTCAGCAACCAGAAGGGTTGCACCTTCCCCTTGACCGCATCCATCATCATGCTCCGTTACGGAGAGGTGGTCCTGAACAGGGCGGAGGCTTATGCGCACCTTGGCAAACAGACTGAGGCGCTGGCCGATATCAATGTGGTCCGCAAACGTGCCGGTCTTGACGGCAATGCACTTATCACTGCCGGCAATATGGCTCGCCGCGGCTATGCCAACGTGCTGGACGCAGTGCTGGACGAGCGTCGTCTGGAGCTCTATTACGAGGGATTCAGGATTACCGACCTGCTGCGCAACGGAAAGGACATTGACCGTCGCTTCCCCAGCCGCACAGTGTGCGAGATTATCCCTTATACCAGCCCCAAGATTCAGTATCAGATCCCTACATCCGAAACAAGCATAAGCGGTATACCTTCTAACTAAGGTAAACGCGCTTGTAAACTGTAATTAATAAACCCCGGAAGTCGTGACTGACTTCCGGGGTTCATTATTATAATTATATTCGGATGCCGCAGCGATTACTGAAGCATATTTGCCTTGAACTTGTCTATATCATCCTGGGAAATGCCGATCTCGAGCAGATAAGCATTGACGCCGTCCTGGAAGCTTCCTTCGCCGGCGTAGCCCCAGATAACGTTTGCAGCGCCGTCATAATCGGCCAGACGGGTCATCTTGGTCTTCTCGCCGTTTGAGGTTGCATATCCGTGAGGTGCGAACTGGGTGATTTCGTATTCCTGCGAGATGTCGCCTTCAGGAACACCCAGGATGCCGAGTGTCAGCATGGCAACCGTACCGGTGCGGTCGCGGCCCAGAGAGCAGTGGAAATAAACTGGTCTGTTCTGGTCCACCATGTCCATGATGAACTGCATGCACTGACGGGTCTTTTCCTTGTCGTCCTGAAGCATCTGTGAATAGCCCTCCTCGATAACGGGGGCGCAGAAAGAGTAATCGTCAACAATGCCCTTGAGAGAGCTGTCGGAATCCACATCGCTATGGCCGCGCAGGTCAAGTTCTGCTTTGAGGCCCTCTGTCTGGATGGCCACCTTGCCGCTCTTTGCCAGACCGTCGAAACGGCCGCCACGATATACCATGCGGTATTTGATGGTTTTGCCGTCTTCTGTCTTCCAACCGCCAAGGTCGCGGCTGTTGCGGACGTTCTTGAAGTAAACCATATGGCATTTTCCGGTAGTGCTGAAGGAACCACGTTTGATCTCCTTGCCGCCGGCCGTTACACTGAATGTGTATTGGGTGTTGGGAAGCAGGTTGGTGATGGTAACGTAAGAATTGTCGGCAGACGGGGTGTAGGTCCAGTCGCGTGTCGGCTCAGAAACGGTTACGGTAACACTTCCGTTGGCATCGGCTGCATTCCACCTGATGGAATACTCCTCGGGTTTGTCGCTCTTGCCGGGGCACACGCTTACATTGTTGTCAGCTGCCCAGGTGAGGAGGCTGGTGAAGGAGTAATCGTGTGTAGGGTAATGTACGTCGGTGAGGAACTTCTCTACGTTTGCATTGGTAGACAAGACAACGTCGCCGTCCTTGATTTCGGTAGGAAGGTCATCTTCAGGAGCCGGAGGTACCTCTACCGCGGTAACAGTCACTTTAATGGTTGTTTCTGCCGCTGTAAAAGTGTCTTCTACCGCATCTACCTTAAGGGTTACGGTGGTGTTGCCGGCCTTGACACCAGTTACCAGACCGGTTTCAGATACCGTGGCTACTGCGGCATCGGCGGAGGCGTAGGTAATGGGCGCGGAGGAGTTGGTCACAGCCATAATCTGTGCTGTCTGGCCCTCCTCTAGAGTAACGTCAGATGCCGTAATGGAGGCCTGGGTAGGCTCCGGCTGAGGTTGAGGTGTGGGTTTTTCCTGGCAGCCCAGAAAGAACGGCACCAGAAGCGCTAAAGCAAAGAGTCTGAATTTCATATTTGTATCGATTTGTGATTAATAATTCAACGTCTTACAAATATAATCAAAAAAGTTTCATTTGAGTGTTTCGTTTGCTTTCGTTTTGATAATAATTACAAATATTGCGTATATTTGGAACTATGAAAAGGACAATTTTATTCACACTTGCGGCCGCAACCATTGCGCTCGTATCTTGTAAACCCAAACAGGCAGAAGAACAGGGGCCTGAGCTGAAGTATTACACAACCCCGAACCCATACGAAATTGTATCGGTGGCCTCTCCCGCGCAGGATGCCGAAATTCGCAATGTCATCTTTATGATTGGCGACGGCATGGGCCTGGAGCAGGTGAGCTGCGCATGGATCCTGAACCACGGCAAGCTGAATCTGGATAACATGCCATATATCGGCATTTCGCGCACCTACAGTGCCAGCGACCTTATTACAGATTCTGCGGCGGGCGGCACGGCCCTGGCATCGGGGCAGAAGACCGACAACGGCTATGTCGGCCTCGCCTCAGATGGCGAACCGCTCTATTCGATGCTGGTTAAGGCGGCGGAGGCCGGCAAGAAGACCGGTGTCGTGACCACCTGCCATCTGGCAGACGCCACTCCGGCCGATTTCTGCTGCCACGATGACTACAGATATCATTATGACGCAATAATTGCAGATTATGCAGAGTGTGGCGTGGACTATATTGCAGGTGGCGGACGCGACTATTTTGGCCCCAAGCGGGAAGATGGCCGCGACATTGTGGCCGAGATGAAAGCTAAGGGCTACAACTACGCAACAACTGGCGATGAATTGATGGACGCTCAGCTTCCGGTGTTGGGACTTATGTCAGATGACAACCTGCCGGTGGCACAGGAGAGGGGAGACCTCTTCCGCAAAATGGTTGCCCGTGGTATCGAAACCCTTTCCGCTGCAGCGGCAGGGAAGGGCTTTGTGATGATGATTGAGGGTTCTAACATAGACGACTGGCAGCACGAGAACGATATAGAGAAGGCCATGGAGGAGTTGCTCGATTTTGACCGTACTCTGGGCGACGTGCTGCAGTGGGCGGCTGCCGACGGACACACGCTGGTGGTTGTCACCGCAGACCATGCCACCGGCGCCTTGACTCTTCAGGATGGTGATTTAAAGGAGGGGCGCATAGGTGTCGCCTTCGGCAACGACAGCCACAACGGCATAGCCGTCCCGGTTTATGCATGGGGTCCCGGCTCACAGTATTTCACAGGTATCCGCGAGAATGCAGAATGGGGCAGACTCGTGGCATCGTTTGTAAAATAATTCAAGTTACAGGTCGAAACCGATGGATGCGTAGGCTGTAACGCCCACTACGTTACACCATTGTACCGCAAGCCTCAGCGGCCCGAACATACTCCGCCGGGAATACTCTGCGCCAAATGCATAGATCGGGTCAGTGTGGATGAACTCCTTTAATGTGTATTCATCCTTGAAATAGCCTCCCCTCACCGTAACGAAATTCTTGGCGGAGAACTGATATCTCAAGTCCAGTTGTCCCACACCGGTGAACGGCCGGCAGTTAAGGTAGCCGTTGGGGAAACCGAAAAACGGGATCTGCCGCTCTGTGAAGCGGTTAGGGATGAATCCCCCGATTGTGTTGATGTGCATGGGACAGAGAGTGTTGTCGTCATAACTGTCCTCAAGGCGCAGGGGATACCATGCCAGATATAAACTGGGAAGGATGGTGAAGCGGTTACCAATGGATAAGGCCCCATGGGCAGAAGCAATTGCCGACAGATAGCCCGGAACCTGCCCGTCTTCTGTGTGAGCCATGTGACCATAGCTCGATAAACTCGATGGATCCAGGTCTATAGAGTATCCTTTGAATACATAGCGGCCGTCCAGGGTAAGCCGGACGCCACTGGTGGGGAAATAGCCGTCGTTGAAAGAATCAAACTTCAGTGTTGCGAACGCCGACAGCCAATAACTCTTCCAATCCCAGCCTATCCACTCTTCTGTTGAGGAGAGGTAGTGTTCATAGGGCTCCATCTCTGCCGAGAGGCCGGCTCTCATCGAGCCAAAGTGCATGTGGGAGTCCTCAATGTATGCGTCAAGTGCTGTGTGCAGCAGCTTTTCATAGTTGCTGTACATATATCCGGAAGGGGTGTTGATAAGCTTGGCGCGGGCAATCAGGCCAAATGTAGGCATTCCGGTCATGCTCTTATGGGCAAAGTCTATGGAGAGGGCCGGGCTGGTACCCAGCTTTAGCTCCGTGGTGAGCCTGGGGCCGGCCAGCCTGCGGGTGCCAAGTCCAAACCTTACCCCCACGGATACCGCCTCGTCGGTATCGGCGTGGATGCCCATGGCGACCTCGTGGACCTGCCCTTTCTGGCAGTCGAACACCAGTGTATATGGCTCATGCTGCCCCTCAAGATGATAGGTGATGGCTTCGAACGCGTTGGTACCATATATATAGTTCAGCATCATCTCTATCTCTTGACTGCCAAACATGTTATCTTGCGGGATTGCCCGCTTGTAAAGCAGTATCTTCTGCTCCTGCTCCGTAATGCCGGTGAACTTGATATCATCAACAAGTACCTTGGTTTGCGCGAGGTTTATGGCAGGGGCCGGGTGTGAGACAGGTGTCTGGGGCTTGTCCGCCACCATCGCGGCTACAGCCTCGAAAGCCTCTTTGTTATCCAGCGCATTCTGATAGCCCTGGTTTATTATGTCGTCCACGCTCTTCTCGTCAAATGATAGCATATTGTAACCCTTGAGCGCGTGGTGGACATTGATGTCCATCATCTCCTTTGTCTTGGACGCAGCCTCCTCAGAAAGCAGCCCGATGGTCTGGAACAGGAAATCTACGGGAGAGTTCAACTCGTCGAGGTTGCGCTTCGAGTTCATTTCAGAACCTATGACGATGTCGGCACCCATCTCCCTGGCCAGGTCAAGGGGGTAGTTGTTGCGCATGCCGCCGTCCAGAAGTATCTCGCCGTCGGAGCGGACTGCCCTGAAATAGAATGGGATCGCCATGGTGGAACGCATCGCCTTTGTCAGGCTGCCGCTGGTCCAGTATTTGGGCGCCTTGGTGTACATGTCGGTGGCGACGCAGGCATAGGGGATGGGGAGGTTTGCAAAGCTGATGCTGTCCTGATACCCCACGCTCACAGAACTGAGGGTGTTGCGCACGTTCAGTCCGTACAAGTATCCGTCGGGCATGCCAATCCCGACTTTCCTCATTGCATCTTTCAATGCATCGTTGGTATCGTGTCCCGCCTCCTCCGCCATGGTGTCGATAACCTTCTGCTGGTCAAGGCGGTAAACAAGATCCTCGTTGTCGTAATGGAACGGGACGTTGATTAGATAATGGTTGGCCCTTTGCTTAATCTTGTAGGGGATATATTGTTTGGGGACGTTGTCCGACATCATTACCGGCCAGTTTATGCTCCTAACCAGGGAATCCAGCTGGTCGTGCTTATATCCGAGGGCATACAGGCCGCCGATGAGACCGCCCATGCTGGTGCCCGTGACAATGTCCACCGGAATCCCGAGCTCCTCAATGTATTTGATGACTCCCAGATGGGCCAGGCCCCTGGCGCCGCCGCCCGCCAGCACAAGCGCCACCGTCGGCCGATACTGCCGTATGGAATCCATCCTTGCCCGGACCTTGGCAAACGCCAAAGAATCGGCCTGGGGTTGCGCACTCGGCATCACCTGTGCCGCCGCCCCCAAAGCCATCGCCCCGATGAGGCATATAGTTAGAAGAAGCTTTTTCATGATGATTTCATATTATTTCTACAAAATTGTTTTTTTTTTGTAAATTTGCAAAGCGTAGCACGTTTATAGCGTATGGCATATGATGTTTTTATCAGCTATTCTCAAAAAGATTCGATAATAGCTGAAGAGATTAGTTCGGCACTCAGCGATGCCGGCATTTCTTTTTTTATAGACAAGGAAGGTATAGACGGGGGGCAGAATTTCCCTCAAGTTTTAGCTCAGGCCGTGGATGACTCCACCATCTTCTTATTTCTGGCGAGTAAGAATTCTTATAATTCTAAATTCACGCGCAGCGAAGTAACGTATGCATTCAACCACAAAGAGAGTGGTGCGATTATTCCATATATCATTGATGACAGTGAGACGATGCCGCCAGATCTGGAGCTTATGCTTGGCAATTTCAATTGGCGACATAAATCGAGCTGCCCTATCCGTCCTGCCTTGATTGAAGACATTCGCAAGGCCATCGCTAACCCGGATAAGGGCACAATAGGTGGACGAACAAATGTTTCATCGCGAAAGAATAAAGTATTCTTTTGGACAATAATCTGCGTTGTTTCCTTATTACTGGTTGTTGCTGCGTTGTTTGCTATTTCATCCACTCGAAATCACAGAATCAATCAAGAAGCCCTATCGGCATCCAGTCAGTATGAACAACTGATAGCACAGGCAGATTCTCTTGTTAATTGTGCAGAGGCAATAAAAGAATCAGAAAACTCAATCGAGAAGACTTCTGAACAAATATCATATTTAAAGCAGGCATACTCTGTCCTTGATAGTGCTGATGCAGTGAGGCACTCTTTCGATAATAGCCAGTTTAAGGGCTTGTTTGTCAAGGATATAGATAATAATCAATCATCAATAAAAGCCCGGCTTGACTCCATCCACAATGTCTGGGCCTCGTATGCATTTGACTCATATAATCTCTATAAGGTATCCCACCGCGACTCAGAACGGGAAAACGTCTTGACTTGTATAGAGTACGCTTTATCTATTAAATCAAACAAAGAATTAGAATCTTTAAAAGAAGTATTAAACCAATGAAAAGACTAATCTCCATCTTTCTGTTCCTTTTTTTTGCGATAGTCCCTTCTTTTGCGCAGAAATCGTTTGATATGCGTTATAGTGAGGCAGTAGAGTATTACACAAGTAAACAATATGACTTGGCTGTTAAAACACTTGAAGCTGCAAAAAAGGCCCCCGGTGCCACAGAGAGTCAAAAAACACGAGCCGACCAGCTCATACGGCAATGTCGCTCTGCAATAACCAAACTAGGAGATTTGAATCTTTCTAAAGAAGTGATTATGGCTCCAGGCTCAGGAATGCGCGACAGCATCTATGTAACAGCAGGGAAAAAATGGAGTATTACTTCCAAGCCTGCATGGTGCTCAACTGAAGTTGAATCAGATGTTATTTTCATTTCTGTCGCCCCAAACCAGGAAGATGAGTCCCGTAAAGGCGTAATAGAAGTATCTATGGGCAAGGAGCGTACTGCATATCTTCTTGTTACTCAAGATAGTCGTCAAACCATAACAAAGCCGGTTACAATCCGTACGATACCATCACGCGCTATGATATATGTCGATCAGAACAGTGGTATGCTTACAGAGCAGTTCCATCTTTCTGAGGGTAAGCACAATATTCGCATAGAGAAGAACGGGTTTGAGCCCATAGACACCGTTCTCTACGTTCCAAGAAATGCTAAAGAGGATGATCTGGTCCACTTTATTGAACTTAAGCCAACCTTTTCTTTAATATCCATCAATATCAAACCTGAAGAGGGCTTGTATTTTAACTCAAGCACTACGGTGGATATCAGCGGCAATAGTGTAGACCTGCATCCCAGTCAACTTAGGACCTTCAATGTAGATCAGGATATTCGCTACTACGAATTATACGAAGGCAATCTTATCCCTCTGCATCCAGGTCAATATGTAATCCGGGCAGAATCGAATGGATTCAAATTTGAGGTCAAGCAAATTAAGATTGAAAAAGGCGAGACCATTAATTTGGATTTCACATTATCGGCAATTTATGGAATGTTACGGGTAGTAGACACGGGGAATGCTCAAGGTGCAAAGGTGATTGTTGATGACAAAGAGATTGGTGTGGTTCCATTTTACGGCAAGATGATGACAGGCCACCATTCCTTGCGTATTGATAAGTCTGGCTTCCTGCCCGAGTATGAGAGCTACGAATTTGATGTTGAGGAGGGTAAAGAGGTTGTCGCCAACGTTTCTATGAACCGCTATGCTACATATCGTTTTACATCAAACCCTGAATACAGCCAAATTTTTGTTGACGGTGAACCTATGGGAGTCACTCCGATATCGGTTAAATTAAAAGAGGGTGTCCACCAACTCTCATGTCAGAAACAAGGCTATCGTGCAAACGATGAGGAAATAGCCACAGACTTATCGTCAGAAACACACGACTTCACGTTCAATATGGAGAAAACCTACCCGCTTCTCATATCCAGTGATGTTGATAGCCTAAAAGTCACCATAACAAAAGGTCAAGGCAAAAAGAGAGTGGTTTATGTTGATGACGTCAAGACGCCTGCTACAGTTGAGATTCCGGCAAGCAAAACCATGTATCACGTGCTTTTGACACGAGGCAATTTGTCCAAGGCTTACGATGGATATTTCTGGTTCCGTGACGGTAATCGCAAACATCTAAAATTGCTGTCCTATCCCATAGAAAACACGTGCTTGCTTGGAGTGAACTATTATCTTAAGAAACCCAAGCCTTTTTTAGGGGATACTGCGTTTGAGAAGGAGTTCCAACGACTTGGCGAGGTTACCTTTGCTGAAATACAGCTTTTCCCAGGCTTTACCTCAAGCGTTGCCAAAGGGGCATTCTTCTGGCCCACACAGTCTCAACAAATTGTTTACCCTGCGAACGACAAGGGTCGTTATGGCCTGAGACCTGGTGATGATTTATATAGAGACGTATCGTTTATTCCTGCACTGACATTACTATTCTTAAACGATGAATTCCGTATCGGCGGTGCCCTTCACCACAACGTTGACCTTGACTTCCTTGCTTCATACGCGTGGTATCCCAGCCTGGTTAGGATTATGCCGTTCAATCACATGTCAGGGCACGACATATTCGTGGGTGGCGAAATATCATCGCGTATACCTATCTTTACTGCAAGTATAAGGGTTGGGGTACAGGCCTTCTACGGTAATGTTAACATTTGTCGTCCCAGTGGAGTTATGCCAAACTCCGCAACAACAGAAGACCGTTATATTTCAGAACCGTATGTTATCCCGTACAATCAAGCTCAAGGTGTCGTTTCTCTTTGTATGAAACTTGGCTCCAAGAACTTTAAAGGCAATAATATTCTTCGTGTATTTTAGCAACAACAAGGTGGCTCGCACCTGCCTGTAGTCATAGTGTTATTGCTTTTGTTAAAAAAAGGAAATCATTCAAGTTTCATCGTAAGGAGTCACTATCGAATAACCCAGCTTGACCATTAGGCGGATTGCATTCATTGCCGTTAGCCGGTCATATTCCTTGTCTTCTTCGCTTAATTCCTCATATGGAATCAAGTTAGGGTGCAGTTTGTTCTCTTCATCGCGTTGCGCACCGTAACGCCACCCCTCATCTATTCTTTTTCTGGCCCATACCTCGTGAGTATTGCGAGATATAACTTCTGTCAGATCCAGTAATGAGGAGGGTAAAGCAACATCACTTGTATCTACCGGAGCTGGTATGTAACGTGCGTGAGGTGAGGTATTTTGCTCATTTTTCATGATGACCTATAATAATATCTGCAAAATTGTCTGTTTTTTTGTAAACTTGCAAAGGGTAACGTATGTATTGGGATTTAGTATACGATTTCCTCAAAATCTGCCTCCAAACATCTATTGATGTAACATCGAAACGAATACACGAATATGGGTTTATTCAAAACAATATACAAGAAAAACATATCTTCTGATAAATTGGGCAGGCAGTTGATTGGGGCAATAGCAAAGCACTGGGTGCTGACCATGCTCTTTGTGCTTGTGTTTGCAATAGGTATAGTCACAGTTGTGTCGCATTTATTTCCAAAGCCATACTTTTGTCAAATATGGAATGGGTATACATCGGTACCTGTTATTAAGTGTGTTGCTTTGGTATGCCTGACCTTTTTTCTGGTGGCCCTCATCCGGATCTGTAACACGCTCACAGAAATCAACAGCCTCCTCCGAAAAGAAAACAGGATAACATGGTGTCAGATATGGATTCTGATTGGCATTGGACTTTGGGCCCTTGGTTTTATCTTTATACTGGGCATCCAAAAAGAGATGAGTTCCTCTATAGGCTTCGGCCTGATTGGGAGTGTCTTGGCATGGATATTCCAAGATAAAATCAAAGGTGCGGTTTCCTTTATTCATTTTAGGAAGCACAACCTTCTTAATATTGGAGACTGGATTAAAGTTCCCAAACTGGGCGTAGACGGTGAGGTAAAAAAAGTAACACTAACCGCCGTGACACTGTATAATTGGGATACAACGACATCTACAATTCCTATTAATGCCCTTCAGTCGGAACATTTCATGAACCTTCAGAATATGGTCGATGGCAAGACCTATGGGAGAATGATGCGGAAAGACTTCACGATTGATACTGGGTGGATTCGACCTGTAACTGAAAAAGAAACAAGGGCTCTTATGTCGGGTGGCCATGGTGTTGGAGTGTATCTCCCTGAGGATGAGATAAAAGACGGTGCAAATAATGCTCAACTATACAGGCTTTATTTGTACCATTGGCTGATGAACAATCCGAGCATTTCCCATCAGCCGTGCCTTATGGTCCGATGGCTAGGGCAGAAAGATAGTGGATTGACATTGCAGGTATATGCTTTTATCCTAGAAAGCGAACTTGTTTCCTTTGAGTGGCAACAGTCGCAAATCATTGAGCATATTATCACATCAATGGGGTGGTTTGGACTTAGGCTCTATCAGAGTCCATCTGCTTATAACGTAAGCAATGGCAATATTCATATCGATAACACGGAGATTATCATCAAGGAGAATACGAAATGAAAAGACCTATGAGAGAGCGCCCATTTGAATACCTTAGGCGTATGGATACGAATGAGGCCTTTTCGGAGGAAACGGTTAAGAACTGGTATATCGCGCGAGCATTTGTGCTAGACAAACTGAGGAATGTCTCTTTCACACCGTGTGCAAACAAGCATCTTCATGTAGACATTGACGGGGACAGCCCTGTAATGTTGGCAATTCTCAGGCAGGTGGCATTATTGGCACACTATCCAAACTTTGTGGAATATGACCAGTTCAATAACCTTGTGTGCAAAAACCGTACGGTCATTACGCTGATTAGCGACAAGGCTTCCGATGAAATCGTCCATGAACTTGAAAGAGAAGAGTATTTATGCAATTTGCTGAAATACTGCAAACATGTTGTGTATGGTACTGTATTTAACGACGATTCATTCATAGATGTCGAATTGGATATTGCGCACGAATTAAGCAAAAGGTCAGATAGCATTTACATATGTGAGAATGACATTTCAGCTTTTTTGGAAGGCAAGTCACCTGATGATGTTTATACTATTGATACTCGTAAGGCCGTATATGCCGGCAGGGCATATGGCCTGGGTGCAATCATAGATAATCTCCCTTATGAGGACATCAACAGCGCCGGACGATATAACCGGGCTCTTGACGCTTTTCAATATAAGGTCCTCCAAGATAGAAAAGGATTACAACTAATTACACCTAATTGGTGTGAAGACCTTACGGCTGTAAAGAGTGGGTTGTCAAATGTTTTTTGCGCCGATTCTTTTGAGTTCCGGGAACTTGCCATCAAGCACCAGTATCCTCGATATGATATGTTAAGCGAGCTAGAGAAAAAGGAGGCCTGGGCGGACAATAACCATGCTTTGTCGATAAGTGAACATGGCCGATGGATTGTGGAGAAGCTTATCCTGGGTTTTCGTCCCCTTAATGATCAAGAGCGCAGAGAATATGAGGATTTGTTCGATAAAAGAAGGGAGGCATATATTTCACTGCTAAAAAACAATCCTTCTTCTCCTACGCACATTGATTTATGTTCATACAAGGAGCTTCGGCGCATAGATCCCGACAATATGAAGTACGACAGTTTCCTGATGCTGGCGATTCCGCTTATTTTGGAAAAGATTCGAAAAGGTTGATGGCGAATAGGAGATACCTGTTGCAGGGTTTTTTGTCGTGTGAGTGTGTGTAAAGAAACCAGGTTATTTTTCTTAATGCCCGGGAGGACAGTAGTCTTGGTACAAGGCAACAGGGCCTAAGTTCCAGTACTTTGTTTCTTCTCGCTCTAAGCGGCGGTAGGTTTCAGAAGAGTAGAATTTAGTAAGAGCCTCCAGCGGGCTGATGTGTTCGTCTTCGGCAATAAAGGCCGCCACAGCTGCCGCCTTGCCGGCTAAAAGCAGATATAGGTTCTGTTGTGTGATATCTGCTCTCATAGCCTTATCTCCTTTGCACTAATGAAGGTTAGGAGTTTCAGCGCCTCTTCCGAGTGGAAGACAATCTGGTCAATAAGCCTGTAGGTTTTGAGCTCAACGATGAGTTCCTGTTTGCTCAGAAGTCCTTGCTCATAAAGGGCAAAGGCGGCATATACACGGTCGTTGGCAACCGGGCCATAAACAAGGTCATTGTCGTGCGTGAAACCACGCCGATTACGGTTGGCGTAAACGAAATCTATCCAATCCTCGCCAGGCGGGTTGGGGAAGATAAGGCGTTTAAGGCTGGCCGCAGCAACCTCGTCAAATCGATAAACGTTTACATACCCGCTTTGGCCCGTTGAGATTCTGCGGAGCGACCAATCGCGTGCCTGTTGCTCGGAGGTTGTGGTATAAAACCCAACCCCATAATCCAGAGTCCTCTTGGGAGTCAGGATGTGGGGGTCGCGTACGATTTGAGGACTGCCGTGAAAGAGTATCATAGGCCAATCTTTTCTTCAATTTCTTCCAGAATCCAAGGCATACCTTGTGTGTGGAGAACATCGAAATAATCAGACAGATACTGTTTGATTTCGTGCCGGTCAAAGAGTTTTGATACATCTTCTCCGGTAAGACCATGCTTATTCTTGTAGCTCTCTATGCAAAAAGCCACAAAATAGAGTATGTCGGCATCTCGTTTACTCATTACACATTAGCATGCTTTACAAAGCTACGAAATAGGGGCTGAATTGCAAAACCTATTCCCACTCGATGGTTCCGGTCGGCTTGGGTGTGAGGTCGTAAAGTACGCGGTTCACTCCCGGCACCTCCTTTACGATGCGCTGGGTGATGTGGTGCAGCAGCGGGTAAGGAATCTCCTCTATGGTAGCGGTCATGGCGTCGCGTGTGTTGACGGCGCGGATAATTACGGGCCAGTCCCAGCTGCGTTTATTGTCTTTTACGCCGGTGGATTTATAGTCGGGCACCACGGTGAAGTATTGCCAAACCTTGCCTTCCAGGCCGTTCTTTGCAAATTCCTCGCGGAGTATCGCGTCGCTTTCGCGGAGGGCCTCAAGACGGTCGCGGGTGATGGCGCCGGTGCAGCGCACACCCAGCCCGGGGCCGGGGAACGGCTGGCGGAACACCATGTTGTCGGGCAAGCCCAGTTCCTTGCCCACCACGCGCACCTCATCCTTGAACAGTAGTTTGATGGGCTCTACAAGCTCAAACTGAAGGTCTTCTGGCAGTCCGCCGACATTGTGGTGGGATTTTACCGGACCGGATTCGATGATGTCGGGATAGATGGTTCCCTGTGCCAGAAAACTGATTCCCTCCAGTTTGCGGGCCTCTTCCTCAAACACGCGGATAAACTCCGCGCCTATGATCTTGCGCTTCTGCTCCGGGTCCGCAACGCCGGCCAGCTTGTCAAGAAAGCGGTCGGTTGCGTCAACATAAATCAGGTTGGCATCCAGCTCGTCGCGGAAAACGCGTACAACCTGCTCGGGCTCGCCTTTGCGGAGGAGTCCGTGATTGACGTGTACAGATACCAATTGTTTGCCCACCGCCTTGATAAGCAGCGCTGCCACAACAGAAGAGTCAACACCGCCGGAGAGGGCGAGCAGCACCTTCTTGTCGCCAATCTGTGCGCGCAGTTCGTTAATCTGTTCTTCAATGAATTTCTTGGCCAGAGCGGAGGTCGTGATGCGCTCCATAGTTGCCGGACGAACGTTACCTGTAGTCATAGTATGTACAATTTTTTATTACAAAGTTAGGTTTTTTTGAGGATAAACAATAATGACTTGACATCTGACTCCAAATACTTTGCGAAAGCCCTTATTGACATCTCGTGATTGTAACGCGTCTTCTCGGTAATCTCTTGAGATTCATAGCGACGTTCATTATATTCAAGAGCATAAGCGACGATATCCATCTTCTTCGCCGTGTCTTTAGTTGAGAACTCGCCGGCCATCATCTTTTTTAGAATGGCCGCTGTTAGGATATGGTTCCCCTGTAGATAGTCTGCAATCTGTATGTCTACCTTTCTTTTGATGTCTTGTATTTGGGCATTAAGCCGGGGGGCGTCTTTGACCTTACGCTTGATTACTTGATTTACTGGGTCCCACTCATCCTCATGAAGCAATATACCGGTGGTGCGAAATATTGCCTTAGAGTTGATAACATACTGGAGATATATACTCCGTTTACCACTAGCGTTCGCTTTTGCTTTGAAGAGAAATTTACCTTGCGGTATTGAATAAGATTTGGCGTGCATACAAATACTCTAAAACTGGTTTCATTCCTTTATATATTTTGGGAGTACAAATTTGTAAGTATTTTATAAGCGAATACGCCGTAAAAAGCCCCAAAACGACAAATCGCAGCCCTTGCGGACCGCGATTTGTAAGCGCTAAATTATTGATTTTCAGCGGGTGTGGCGATTAGTACTCCTCCTCATTCCAGAAGAAATCTTCTTTTGTGGGGTAGTCGGGCCAGATGTCCTCTATGGATTCGTAAACTTCGCCGTCATCTTCTAGGTCGGAGAGGTTCTCGATGACTTCGAGAGGGGCGCCGCTGCGGGTAGCGTAATCTATCAGTTCGTCTTTGGTTGCAGGCCAGGGGGCATCGTCCAGTTTGGAGGCCAACTCAAGTGTCCAGTACATATCAAAAATGGATAATAATTATAACTCTGTTTGCTAAAAGGGCTGCAAAGATATAATAAAAATGATATACTCCTAAATTATTTTTGCAGAATAATTTCCACTACTCTGGCGAGAGTGAAAAGGTAGTCGGAGAGGCGGTTAAGATATCGCGCGCAGATGGGGTCTGAGGCGGTTTTCTGCTCAATTGCGACCACCTTGCGCTCGCAGCGCCGGCATATAGTGCGGGCAACATGACATTCTGCCACCGCGGCCGGCGGGCCGGGGATGATAAATGAGAATTTGGCGGGGAGGAGGGTGGTCATCTTGTCTATTCTCTCTTCCAGCCATGCCAGCCACTCGTCGCCCTTGAGAGGCCTGAGCCACTCCTGTTCGCAGTCGCTTGCCAGATGTGCGGAGATGTCCATCAGATGGCTCTGAATAGTGAATAGCTCATCGCAATACTGTTTCAGCGGTTCGCTCTTCTGAAAACGGGCCCGTACCACTCCCAGATAGGATATGAGTTCGTCGGCATCGCCGTAGGCCTCTACCCGGCTGTCACATTTGGAAACTCGGCGCCCTCCCACAAGGCTGGTGGTGCCATCGTCACCCTTTTTTGTGTAGATTTTCATTGTCTTATGTCTGATTCTATCTTACCGTCACGTATGCAAATAACACGCCGTGCGTGAGCTGCTATCTGCTCCGAGTGTGTTACAAGTATCACTGTGTTCCCTGCGGCGTGTACTCTGTCAAAAAGGGACATTATCTCCTCTGATGTGGCGGAATCCAGATTGCCCGTCGGCTCGTCGGCAAGTATCAGAGAGGGGTTGGTGACAAGGGCGCGGGCCAGCGCCACGCGCTGCTTCTGGCCGCCGGAGAGTTCCCCGGGGTCATGGTCTATCCGCTCTCCCAGGCCCACCGTCTCCAAAGCCTTGCGGGCGCGTGACAGCCTCTGTGAGCGGGATACGCCTGCATACAGTAGCGGCAATGCCACATTCTCCAGCGCGCTAAGGCGCGGCATGAGGGCGAACGACTGGAACACGAAACCGATTTGCCGGTTGCGAACCTCCGCCTGGGCGTCGTCGTCCATATTGCTGACATCTTCGCCGCATAGCAGGTATCGCCCGCTGTCGGGGGTGTCCAGGCAACCCAGTATATTCATAAGTGTGGATTTCCCGCTCCCGGAAGGGCCCATAATCGCCACATACTCGTTTTTCTCTATGGTCAGCGAGGCTCCGTCCAGAGCCCTGACCTCCACGGCGCCTACCCGATAGGTCTTGCGCACCTCCTCAATCTTTATAATCTCTTCGCTCATACGCAACCAAAGATAATCCAATAATCGGGATAATTTGAATTATAATACTTAATTTTGTCATTTGTAAAAACGTACAAAATGGCATACAAGGATATAGAGCAGTACGATGCACAAACTACCGCGGAGCTCCAAAAACACTATTCGGAAATTCTTCGGTTACTTGGAGAAGATCCGGGCCGCGAGGGGCTTTTGAAAACTCCGGAGCGGGTGGCCAAGGCGATGCAGTTCTTTACCAAAGGGTACAACGAGAGTGGTGAGGAGATCCTTAAGCAGGCTATGTTCAAGGAGGAATACCGGCAGGTGGTACTGGTGAAGGACATCGAGTTGTACTCCATGTGCGAGCACCACATGCTTCCGTTCTACGGCAAGGCGCATGTGGCCTATATCCCTGACGGCTACATCACCGGCCTGAGCAAGATTGCCCGCGTGGTGGAGACCTACGCCCGCCGCCTGCAGGTGCAGGAACGCCTGACGGTCCAGATACGCGACTGTATCCAGCAGACCTTGAATCCCCTCGGGGTGGCGGTGGTGATTGAGGCGGCCCACATGTGCATGCAGATGCGCGGCGTGAGCAAGCAGCACTCTGTAACCACCACATCGGCCTTCACCGGCGTATTCCTTAGTGATATGCGCACCCGCAGCGAGTTTTTACGCCTTATTGGACTTGACAATTAAACGACACTGATATGAAAATCACTATCTCTGGAGCAGGGGAGGTCGGTTGCCATCTGGCAAAACTGCTGGTTGACGACAACCACGACATCACCATGATTGACAAGAGCGCGGAGCGCCTGGCAAAGGCCAGCGAGATTGCGGACATCCTGACTGTGTGCGGGAATCCTACATCTATCAGCGTACTTCAGGCGGCCAAGGTAGACAAGACCGACCTGTTTGTGGCGGTGTTCCCGGACAAGGACCAGAATGTGAACATAGTGTCGGCCCTGCTGGCCAAAGAACTTGGGGCCAAGAAAGTTACCGCGCGCGTCAATACGTCGGAATATCTCTCTTACGAGAACAAGTCGCTGTTCACCCAGCTGGGCATCGACATGCTCTTCTATCCGGAGCGGATGGCTGCATACGAGATTGCCGACATAGTGCGCGAATCGGGCATGACAGAGTTTGTGCAGTTCGGCCACGGCAAACTCCAGCTGATAGAGATAAAGTTGGACGAGGAGTCTCCGCTCATAGGGCGCGAGATATCGGATTTTGTATATCCGATAGAGAATCTGCCATTCCGCATTGTTGCAATCTCCCGTGGAGAAGGGACCCTGATCCCCAAGCGCGACTCAAAGATGCGTCTCGGAGACCTGGTGTACGTGATGGCGCTGCGCGATACAGTGAACGACGCACTCAAGGAGGCGGGCAAGCGGGAAAAGATAGTGAAGAGCGTCTTTATTGTTGGCGGGGGCCCGATGGGCGAGATGCTGGCCGCAAAGCTGGAGAAGACAATCCCTTCCATAAAGATTATAGAGAAGGACCGCCGGCGTTGCGAGGAGTTGTCACAGATTCTGGAGAAGACCATGGTGATAAACGGCGACTGGCGCAACACCGACTGGCTGTATGAAGAGGAGATACAACGCTGCGACGTGTTCGTGGCAGCTACAGACGACTCCGAGACCAATATCATGACTTGCGCCGCAGCCAAGAAGATGGGCGTGCCCAAGACCATTGCGGAGGTGGAGAATATCGAGTACATAAAGCTGGCAGAAGGGATGGGCGTGGATGCGGTAATCAACAAGAAGATACTCTCCGCAAGCCGGATTTTCCGCTTCACACTCACCGACAAGATTCGCTCCATCAAATATCTCAGCGAGAGTGACGCGGTGGCACTGGAGTATATCGTACACCCAGGATGCCCGGTTACCAAAGCCAAGGTAAAAGAGCTCCCCATACCCCCCGATGCAATTATCGGAGGCGTCATCAGGGGTAACGAGTCGTTTATTGCTTACGGCGACACGCAAATCGCCGCATACGATCACGTTGTCGTATTCACGCTGCCTGCGTCGCTTAAGGAGATAGATAAGCTCTTTATGTAGCTACAGCCCCCGGGCAATCACATCCATATACTCCGTAGGTGTCATTCCGAACATTTTTTTGAGATATCGGTGAAACGATCTTACGTCGCCGAATCCGCATCTCTGCGCGATCTCGGCGGTGGAGAGGCCAAGGAATTCAGGCGCCTTCTCAATAAAGTACCTGATCCGGAATTGTCCCATGAATTCCTGAAACCCCAGGCCGCGCCAGCGGAGTGCCTCCCATATATAAGTGCGGTTGGTGCCGATGGCTTTGGCCACGTCTATGCAGCGTGTCCGCGGATTCAGATAGAGCCTTTTGGTGAGAATCGCATCGGTGGCATCTTTGATTATAGTTGCCTTTACGGGCCTTTTCAGGACCCATTTGCGACGCTTGAACAGCGGTGACATGATGCTTATCGGCTGGACATCTTTTTAAAGTACTCCGCGGGCGTGCAACCGGTAAAACGGTAGAATGATGTCGTGAAAGTACTTACGGAGTTGAATCCCGATGCCGCCCGCAACTCGTCCATGGTGAGGCTGTTGTCTTTGGAATACAGGTCAATGGCCTCCTTTACACGGTACGAGTTGATCAGCTGCCTGAAGTTCATCCCGAAACGGTCGTTAATTAATTTGGAAAGGGTAGATTTGTTGGTGCCCAGGTTAACCGCCACCGCTTCAATGGAGAGCTTGCAGTTCAGGTAAGGCTTTTTCTCTGCCATCAGAGCCTTGAAGCGCTCCAGATGTTCTCCCGCCTTTTTCTCGGCGATGTTGTACACTACTACCTCACCATCTTCAAGGGTCCGTCCCGTTTCCGGGGCGGTCTCTTCCCCGGGAACCGGGTACCTGAATGGAGGGGTTTTCTGAAAACGGCGCCGGCTTAACACTAAGCCCAAAAGACATACGCAAGCTGTTACTATAACAGCGGATGTCACAAGCAAGATAATCATAAAATTGCTCATAATTTTGGCTGATTACGACTGCTAAATTGTTGATTAAAAATAAAATAACAATGCCCCGGAACCATTGGCCGGGGCATTCTTTCTATTTTTAAAAATACCGTTTCCGTTTACGATTTCTTCATGGCCTCAAAACCTTTGCCGTAAACCTCTGTGACATTACCTATGGAAACAAAGGCATCGGGATCGACATCCTTTATAAGTTTGAGAATATTGCTGGTTTCTGTACGTTTTACTATAACCACAACCAACTTTCCGCGATGGTGGGAGTAGCCGCCCTCACTCTCAAGCAAAGTGACACCGCGATGGATCTCGTTGCAGATGCGGTCGGTGAGCACATCGTAGTGATCGGTGAATATGAACAGCTGTACGGACTGCCGCTTGCCGTTCAGAATCAAATCCAGGGTGTAGTTGGTTACACCGGTAAGGACATAGCCATATATAACAACAAGCAACTTTTCGCTGAATGGAGCGGCATCGGGTATCAGCAGTGCAGAGCCAATGATGACAAAGTCCAGCACAAGCATTACCGTACCCGGGGAAACACGGTAGAATTTGGTGATTATCAAGGCTATGATGTCGGTGCCGCCCGTGCTGCCACCCTGGGTGAAGGTGAGGGCGATGCCCAGCCCGACCATGGCACCGGCAAATATTACACACATCAGCTTACCGTTTTCTGCGGTGAACTCCTGGACAAAATCCTGCGGTATCATGCCCGGCAGGAACCTCAGGAACAGGGTGGTGGCAACCAGTGCATAGATTGTCTTTGCACCGAAGCCGGTCCCCAGCACTTTCATGGCTATCAGCACCAGTATGGCGTTGATGATGATATAAGAGTAGGCAATGTTGAAGCCGGTGCTGTACTGGATTACGGAACCCAGGCCAGTGATGCCGCCGCCAACCAAATTGTTGGGCAGCAGGAAAATGGACCATGCGAGGGTGTACAGCAGCAGCCCCAGGGTAATCAGCAGATACTCTTTGATGGTGACAAGCACCTTGCCCGCTGTCGTCTTGGGGGTCATTGCTAGCAGACTACGTTGATTATTTTGCCCTGGACTACAACCACCTTGCGGATAGTGCCGGAGGGAAGATATTTGGGCGTACGCTCATCGCCCCTTACGGCAGCCTCAACCTCAGCGGCGGGCATATCCTTGGGGAGTGAAAGTTTGAAGCGCAGCTTGCCGTTGAAAGATACCGGATATTCGAACGATGACTCTACGGTATACTCTTCGTGATAATCGGGGAAGGTGGCGAAGCTGATGCTCTCCGTGTGGCCCATCAGGCTCCAGAGCTCCTCTGCGATATGGGGTGCGAAGGGTGAAATCAGGATAGCCAGCGGCTCCAGGATTGCCCTCTTGTTGCACTTGAGGTCGGAGAGTTCTCCCACGGCAATCATAAATGCGCTCACCGAGGTGTTGTAAGAGAAGTGCTCTATATCCCACTGCACCTTGCCAATCAGGCGGTGCAGGCTCTTGAGTTCGTCTGCGGTGGGTGCCTCTTCGCTCACGTTGCAGCCGTCTTCGCTGCAGAACAGGCGCCAGAAGCGGCGGAGGAAGCGGTGGACACCGTCAATGCCCTGGGTATCCCACGGCTTGCTCTGCTCGATGGGGCCGAGGAACATCTCGTACAGGCGGAGGGTGTCGGCGCCATAGCGTTCGCAAATCAGGTCGGGGTTGACCACGTTGAACATGGATTTGCTCATCTTCTCTACCGCCCAGCCGCAGATGTATTCGCCGTTCTCGAGCACGAACTCAGCGGTGGCGTATTCCGGACGCCATGCCTTGAATGCTTCGCAGTCGAGGCGGTCGTTGCGTACCAGGCTGATGTCCACGTGGATTTCTGTGGTTTCGTACTGGTCTTTGAGGCCGAGCGAAACAAAGGTGTTGGTGCCGTTGATGCGGTATACGAAGTTGGAACGGCCCTGGATCATACCCTGGTTGATGAGTTTCTTGAAGGGCTCCTTCTCGCAAACGTATCCGAGGTCGTAGAGGAACTTGTTCCAGAAACGGGAGTAAATCAGGTGGCCGGTGGCGTGCTCTGTACCGCCCACATAGAGGTCCACGTTGCGCCAGTAGCTGTCGGCTTCGCTGCTTACGAGGGCTTCGTTGTTGCGGGGGTCCATGTAGCGCAGGTAGTAGGCGCTGCTGCCCGCAAAGCCCGGCATGGTGCTCTTCTCAAGCGGGTAGCCGTTGTAGGTCCAATCCTTGGCGCGTGCCAACGGCGGTTCTCCCGTCTCGGTGGGGAGGTATTTGTCAATCTGGGGCAGGCGGAGCGGAAGCTCGCTCTCAGACAGGGGGGTCGCTACTCCGTCCTTGTAATAAATGGGGAAAGGCTCGCCCCAGTAGCGCTGGCGCGAGAAAATCGCGTCGCGCAGGCGGTAGTTGATTTTGCGGCGGCCAAGGCCGTGCTGCTCGATGTAATCGATAGCGGCGGGAATGGCCTCCTTCACGGTCATGCCGCTGAGGAATCCGGAGTTGCACATGATGCCCTCCTTGGCGTCAAAGCTCTCCTGCGATATGTCGCAACCCTCAATCAAGGGGATGATGGGGAGATTGAACTGCTTTGCAAAGGCGTAGTCGCGGGAGTCGTGAGCCGGTACCGCCATGATGGCGCCGGTGCCGTAACCAGCGAGTACATATTCAGAAATCCAAACCGGGACCTTGTCGCCGGTGAGGGGATTGATTGCGTAGGAGCCGGAGAATACGCCTGTGACTTTGCGGGTCTCGGCAATGCGCTCGCGCTCTGTCTTCTTGCGGGCTGCAGCC